>BEHN01000001.1:0-300000 GCA_002898535.1 bacterium HR11 | reverse complement strand
TGCCAGGTCGACGTTGGGACCCGGAGGGACGGAAATCGTCTGGAAAGTGATGACCTCGCTTGCACTGACATCGTAGGGCCCCCTGAAGCTCCGGATCGTTGATAAACCACAAGTCTTTAAACGTCCAGCCGCCCATGCCATATTCGGATATCTTTGCCCTCGAAGCCGTCGGTCTAATTCTGCGGCCGGCGGACGCGGACGGGGACGGGTTCGGCTTGCTGGGTCGTCTCCGGCGGTGGAGCGACAGCCGGGGCCGCCTTCGGCTCGACGACCCAGAAGTCGCCGACGCAGGCCGGCCATGCGGCCAACAGGGCCGCCGCCCGGGGGCTTCCCGTCGCCGCCCAGTGGTCCTGGAGGAGGCTTCGGAGCTCCTCGGCCCGGTCGAGCTCCAGTCGCCGGGCGACGACCCATTCGGCATGGCACCGTTCGGGAAACTCGCCGGCCGGGTCGTAGACATAGGCCCGGCCGTGGCTCATGCCGGCCCCGAAGTTCCATCCCGTCGGCCCCAGGACGACGACGCAACCCTGGGTCATGTACTCGCAGGCATGGTCGCCGACGCCCTCGACGACGGCGACGGCCCCGCTGTTGCGGACGGCGAACCGCTCGCCGGCCCGACCGGCGATGAAGACCCGGCCGCCTGTGGCGCCGTAGAGGACCGTGTTCCCCACGATGACGTTTTCTTCCGGCCGGAAGGTCGCATTCGAGGGGGGCCGGATGACGATCTCGCCGCCGCTCATGCCCTTGCCGACGTAATCGTTAGCCTCGCCCTCTAAGACCAGCCGAAGGCCCTCGACGCAGAAGGCCCCGAAGCTCTGGCCGGCCGCGCCCCGGAGCCGAAGTTCGACAGTTCGTGGTGGCAGGCCCCGGAGGCCGTGGCGCCGGACGATCTCACCAGCGATGCGGGCCCCGACGGTCAGGTCTGAATTCCGGACCGAACCCTCATAGACGACCGGCTCGCCCTTCTCGAGGGCCGGCCGAATGACCGCCAGGACGCGGTCGTCGAAGACCGGATGGGGCGGGTCGTTCCGGTCCTGGACGCACCGGCGGGGTTCGGAGTCTTCAGCGGCCCCGTCGGCCAGGAGCGGCGTCAGGTCCAGCTTCGCCGCCCGGGGATGGTCGACCTGGGCCCGGGGGCGAAGCAGGTCGACGCGGCCGACGACCTCTTCCAGCCGCCGGTAGCCCAGGGCGGCCAGCCATCGCCGGACTTCCTCGGCGATGAAGGTAAAGAACCGGATGACGCCCTCGGGCGTTCCCCGGAAGCGCTCCCGGATCAGGTCCTCCCGTTGGGTGGCGATCCCCGTCGGGCACGTGTTCAGGTGGCACTGGCGGGCCATCTTGCAACCCATCGCCAGGAGGGCGGCCGTTCCGAATCCGAACTCCTCGGCCCCGAGGAGGGCCGCCACGATGACGTCTCGGCCTGTCTTGAACCCGCCGTCGACCCGCACACGGACCCGACCCCGGAGGCCGTTCCGGATGAGAGCCTGCTGGGTCTCGGCCAGGCCCAGTTCCCAGGGACAGCCGGCGTTCTTGATGGACGACAGGGGCGAAGCGCCCGTCCCGCCCTCCATCCCCCCGACCTGGACGTAGTCGGCATAGGCCTTGGCGACGCCGGCGGCGATGGTCCCGACGCCGCTTTCGGCGACGAGCTTGACGCCGACCCGGGCACGGGGGTTCACCGCCTTGAGGTCGTAAATGAGCTGAGCCAGGTCCTCGATGCTGTAAATGTCGTGATGGGGCGGCGGTGAGATCAGGGCGACGCCCGGGACGGTGTGCCGGATGCGGGCGATGAAGGCGCTGACCTTGAGGCCCGGGAGCTGACCGCCCTCGCCCGGCTTGGACCCCTGGGCGATCTTGATCTCGAGCTCGTCGGCCCGGACAAGGTACTCGGTCGTCACGCCGAAGCGGCCCGAGGCGACCTGCTTGACTCGATGGTCGGCCCGGTCGCCGCCCGGGTGGGGTCGATACCAGGCCGGGTCTTCGCCGCCCTCTCCGCAATTGCTCCGGGCTCCCAGTCGGTTCATGGCGATGGCCAAGGTCCGGTGGGCCGCCCACGAGAGGGCACCCAGGGACATGCCCGAGACGACGAAGTGTCGACGGATGATCGCCTCGGCCGGCTCGACCTCCTCGAGGGGGACCGGCGGGCGGTCGGAGACGACCTCCAGGAGGTCCCGCAGGGTATGGGGCGGAGCCTTGCGAAGGACCTCCAGGTAGCGCTCGTAGTCTTCCCAATCGCCCGTCTCGACGGCCCGGTGGAGAGCCCGCACCATCTCGGGATGGAAGCCGTGGAACTCCCCGTCCCCCCGGTACCGGATGTAGCCGATGTCGGGAAGCCGATCCGATTCCGGTGATTCCTGAAAAGCCGCCCGGTGCCACGCCAGGACGTCTTCGGCGATGTCCTCCAGGCCGACGCCGCCCAGGCGGGCCGGCGTGTGGGGAAAGTAGCGCTCGACGACCTCGTGGGCAAGGCCCAGGATCTCAAAGACCTGCGCGCCCCGATAGGACCGGAGAGCCGAGATCCCCATCTTGGCCATGATCTTGAGGAGGCCCTTCTCCAAGGCCCGACGGCAACGCTCGACGGCCTCTTCCGGTGAAAGTCCGCCCAGGTTCCGTTCGTGGGTCGCTAAGTGGCGGGCCGTCGCAAACAGCAGGTAGGGGCAGACGGCACTGGCCCCAAAGCCGATCAGGAGGGCCGCATGGTGGATGTCCCACACGGCACCCGTCTCGACGACGATGTCGGTCTGAAGCCGCTTGCCCCGCCGGATGAGGTGATGGTGTACGGCCGAGACGGCCAGGAGCATGGGGATCGGCGCCCGGTCGGGTCCGATGCATCGGTCGGTCAAGACGAGGAGCTCGGCGCCGTCGTCGACGGCCTTTTCGGCTTCCTGAAGGAGGGCCGCCAGGGCCGGGGCCAGACGCGCCGGGTCGTCGGCCGGGAAGTGACATCCCAGGGTCCGGTAGCGCAGGGGCGCCGACCGGAGCAAGGCCGCCAGGTCGGCCTCGGATAAGATGGGACTCGTCAGGTGGACGGCCCGGACGTGGTCGAGGGACTCCTCGAGGAAGTTCGGTCGGGGACCCAGGTAGACGTCCAGGGACATGACGAGCGTTTCCCGCAGGGGATCGATGGGCGGGTTCGTGACCTGGGCAAAGCGTTGCTTGAAGTAGAACGTCAGGGGCCGCCGACGGCTCGACAGGACCGCCAGGGGCGTGTCGTCGCCCATCGACCAGACCAGGTCCTGCCCCTGCTCGGCCATGGCCTGGACGACCATCCGGACGTCTTCGTGGGTCCACCCGAAGGCCCGTTGCCACCGGGTCAAGGGCTCGGGCACCGGACCGAAGGTCTGGGGAGGTCGGCCCGGCTGAAAGCGGAAGCGCCGCCGGACCCAATGCGCGTAAGGCCGCGCCGCCGTGAGTCGGTCCATGATCTCGGCCTTCTGCAAGAGGGCCCCCGTCGCCGTATCGACGGCGATGATGTCGCCGGGGCCCAGGCGGCCTCGGTGGAGGACCCGCTCGGGCGGCACGTCGATGACGCCGGCCTCGGAGGCGGCGATGAGCCAGCCGTCCCGCAGGACCTGATACCGCAGGGGCCGCAGGCCGTTCCGGTCCAGGACGGCACCCACGTAGCGTCCGTCCGTGAAGGCGATGGCGGCCGGCCCGTCCCAGGGCTCCATCACGCCGGCATGAAAGTCATAGAAGGCCCGCCACTCAGGCGGCAGGTCCCGCCGGTGCTCCCACGCCTCGGGGATCAGGAGTCGAATCGCGTGCAGGACGTTCCGTCCCGAGAGGACCAGGAGTTCGAGGACGTTGTCGAGCATCGCCGAATCGCTTCCGCCCGGCACGACGACGGGCCGAAGGACGTCTCCGTCGGACCCCCACACGGAGGCCGTCAGGTCCGCCTCCCGCGCCTGCATCCAGAGGACGTTTCCGGTCAACGTATTGATCTCACCGTTGTGGGCGAGAAATCGGAAGGGCTGGGCCAGGGGCCAGCTCGGGAGGGTGTTCGTGCTATAGCGCTGATGGAAGATCGCAAAGTCCGAAGCGAAGTCCGGGTCGGACAGGTCCGGGTAGAAGGCCGCCAACTGCTTGGCGGCCAGCAGGCCCTTGTAGACCAGCGTCCGGTGGGAGCATGAGACGACGTAGGCCCCATCGATGGACCCAGCCCGCCAGCGGGCCTCGGCCGTCTTCCGGGCTAAGTACAGACGCCGCTCGTAGTCCACGCCCGTGAGGTCCGTCGCCGGGACGATCAGGGCCTGTTCGATCGTCGGACAATCCCGGCGGGCCCGGTCGCCCAGGACATCGGGGCAGACGGGGACGGGGCGCCAGCCCAGGACTTGAAGTTGCCGGTCGGCGAAGGCGCGCGTGAAGACCCGCCGGGCCTCGGCGGCGGCCGCCGGGTCGGACGGCAGGAAGACCATCGCCACGGCGAGCTGATGGAGAGATGAGATGTGGAGACCTAACCGGACCGCTTCCCGAGCGAAGAAGGGTCGGGGCAGACGGACCAGGATACCGGCGCCGTCACCCGTCCGGGCGTCGGCGTCGAGGGCACCCCGATGGCTCAAGCGGACGACGGCCTCGATGGCCGTCCGGACGACCGCGTGGGTCTTTTGACCGTCCAGGCGGACGATGAGGCCGACGCCGCAGGCGTCTTGCTCGTGCCGGGGATCGTACAAGGGAGTTGGGCGTCGAACCGGCGTCCCCATCACCTGTACCTCCCGAAGTCGTGGAGCGGGGCGGGCAGAGTTCAGTGTTGGATGGCCGGGTCGTACCGCTTCCCGGCTTTATAAAATATAAATAAAGAATTAAAACTCCAAAAATTTCGACGCGATCAAACCTGCGCCATGAGCTCCGCAGGGACGCGTGCGGCGATGGAGTGCCGGCTTACCGGGCGGCCCGGACCGGCCTATGCAGGATCCGACGCAGGACCAAAACTCGCGGGGACGGCGAGCGGGGGAAAACCGAAGAGGAAGCAATTCCAGAGAAGCCATGGACCCGACGGCGGTCTGCACATTCCATGCTGGGCCTCCCTTGAGGGGAATATCGGGTACCGCCTCAAAAATAAGTTTTCACCCCAGGCCTGTCAAGGGTGGGCGCCCCGAACCCATCACCGGTTGGAGGGGAGAGATGAAGAAGGCCCAGAGCAAAGCGCAAAAGGTACAGCGCACGGAGCATAGAATCAGGGCATTTGCCCTGGGCCCTACTCAATGGGCGCGGGACAGCTCCTTGGACTTCCGGGTCGCCCGGTCGACGGCCTTGATGAGGGTCACACGCAGGCCTCCGTCTTCGAGTTCCATGATGCCGTCGATGGTCACGCCGGCCGGGGTCGTCACCTCGTCTTTCAGGCGGGCCGGGTGCTCCCGGGTCTCCAGGACCATGGCCGCCGCGCCCAGGAGAGACTGGGCCGCCAGGGTCGTCGCCAGGTCCCGGGGGAGGCCGACCTTGACGCCGCCCTCGGCCAGCGACTCGATGATGATGTAAGCATAGGCCGGCCCGCTTCCCGAGAGGGCCGTCACGGCGTCCATCAGGTCCTCGGAGTCGATGACCTCGACCCGGCCCAGGGGCTGAAAGAGGGCGCAGGCCATTTGGACGTGGGCCTCTTGCGCATAACGGCCCGGGCACAGGACGGTCATCCCCTTCTGTACGAGGCAGGGCATGTTGGGCATCGCCCGCACGACCGGGACGGGCCGTTCCAAGACCTCCTCGATCCGGGCCGTCGGCGTGGCGGCCGCCAGGGTGACGACCAGCTGGTCCGGCGTGATCAGGTCCCGGACCTCGGCGACGACTTTTCGAATGGTCTGGGGTTTGACGGCCAGGATGATGATGTCTCGGTCCCGAACCAGGGCCCGGTTATCGGTCAGGACAGGGATCTCGTAAGTCTGGGCCGCTCGACGGGCCGTCTCCGCGTGGCCCGTACTCCCGGCGATGGCCTCCCGCCGGACCATGCCGCTCTGGAGCAGGCCGGCGATGAGGGCACCGCCGATCTTGCCGACGCCGATGACGGCGATGCGCTTGTCTTGGAACATCGTGAGCCCTCCTGGCGTGAGCTTGTAGGATGCACGAAATAGGTCATGAGTCAGGATACAGGATGCAGAATGGGTATCGGACGTCAGGGACTGAGGGACTTCGGAATACGAATGGCGGATCGCGAATTCGCCATCTGAAATTCGCAATTCGCAATCTTTCCGCGCCTCGCACTTCCAATCGCCGACTGCCTATCGGCCCATCTGCCTAAAACCAATCTCATAAATCCGACGGGACCGGGATCGGACCTTCGATATCCGACCACAGCCCATAGACCATAGACCATGGACCATGGAGCTCCTGGGCCCAAGCCGGTCTATGGTCCGTGGTCTGTGGTCTATGGTCTATGGTCGGATGGATGCGAGCGCTTCCAGGCACCTTTATATGAGATGGCTTATTATTGCTGACTGACACGGGGGAGCCACTTGGGTCGTCGTCGCTCGTAAGCCCGGATGCGGTCCTCCCGGAGGAGGGTCAGGTCGATGTCGTCCCACCCGTTCAGGAGCCGTTCCCGGGCCTGGGGGTCGATGTGGAATTCGATGCGCAGGTCAGCCTCGTCAGAGAGGACCTGACGCTCTAAGTCGACCGTCAGCCGCCATCCGGGCCGGGTCCGGGCCCGGTCGATGATGGCCCGGGCGGCCTCCTCCGTCACGACCGCCGGCAGGAGGCCGTTCTGAATGCAGTTGTGAAAGAAGATGTCGGCAAACGACGGAGCGATGATGACCCGAAAGCCGTAGTCTTTCAGGCCCCATACGGCATGCTCCCGGGAGGAACCGCATCCGAAGTTGCGGCCCGTCGCCAGGATGGTAGCGCCCTGATATTCGGGTCGGTTCAGCTCGAACGTCGGGTCCGGCTGGCCGTCGGGCCGGTAGCGCCAGTGGAAGAACAGGAAGGCCCCGTAGCCGGTCCGCTCGATGCGCTTCAGGAACTGCTTGGGCATGATCTGGTCCGTGTCGACGTGCGTCCGGTCTAAGGGGGCGACGATTCCGGTGTGGCGCCGGAACGGTTCCATCGGCCTGACCTCCTCGGTCTTCAGGGTCGGGTGTCCGGTGCGGGGTGTTGGGTCGGATGCAAGATTGGATGATGAATCTACCCGATCCGCAGTTCGCATGTTTCTGGGGCCCGGGACTTACTCGTCCCAGTCCCAGGTCCGGATATCGACGAATCGGCCGGCGATGGCGGCGGCCGCCGCCATCAGCGGGCTGACCAGGTGGGTCCGTCCCCCGGGGCCCTGCCGGCCCTCGAAGTTGCGGTTGGACGTCGAGGCGCACCGCTCGCCGGGTCGCAGGATGTCGGGGTTCATGCCGAGGCACATCGAACACCCCGACTCCCGCCACTCGAAGCCGGCCTCCTTGAAGACCCGGTCGAGGCCTTCGGCTTCGGCCTGGCGCTTGACCTGGGTCGAACCGGGCACGACCATCGCCCGGACCCGGGGGTGGACCCGCCGGCCCCGTACGACGGCGGCCGCCGCCCGGAGGTCCTCGATGCGGGCGTTCGTGCACGACCCGATGAAGACCCGGTCGACCCAGATTTCCTGAATCGGCGTCCCCGGCTCTAAGCCCATGTACTGGAGGGCCCGTTCGGCCGCCGCCCGGTCCTCGGGTCGGGCCAAGGAGGCCGGGTCGGGCACCCGGCCCGTGACGGGGGCGACCTGGTCGGGTCGAGTCCCCCAGGTCACGTAAGGCTCCATCGTGGAGGCGTCGATGACGACGGTCTTATCGTAGACGGCGCCGGGGTCCGTCGGCAGGCTCTGCCAGTAGGCGAGAGCCCGTTCCCAGTCCCGGCCCCGAGGGGCGAAGGGACGGCCCTCGAGGTAGGCGAAGGTCGTGTCGTCGGGGGCGACCATCCCGGCCCGGGCGCCGGCCTCGATGGACATGTTGCAGACGGTCATCCGGCCCTCCATCGAGAGGGCCCGGATGGCCGGACCGGTGTACTCGACGACGTGGCCGACGGCGCCGTCGACGCCGATCCGGCCGATGATGCCCAGGATCAGGTCCTTGGCCGTGACGCCCCGGGGGAGCGAGCCCTCGACGCGAATCTCCATCGTTTTAGGCTTGTTCATCCAGATGCACTGGGTCGCCAGGACGTGCTCGACGTCCGACGTCCCGATGCCGAAGGCCAGGGCCCCGAAGGCCCCGTGGGTCGACGTGTGGGAGTCGCCGCACACGATGACCATGCCGGGCTGGGTCAGGCCCAGCTCGGGGCCGATGACGTGGACGATTCCCTGACGGTCGGACTCGAGTCCAAAGTAGGTAATCCCAAAGGCCTCACAGTTCGCCCGCAGGGCTTCGACCTGGCGTCGGGCGACGGCGTCCGCGATCGGCACCGGTCGGGCCTCCGTCGGCACGTTGTGGTCGGCCGTCGCCACCGTCAGGTCGGGGCGGCGGACCCGGCGGCCGGCCAGGCGGAGGCCCTCGAACGCCTGGGGCGAGGTGACTTCGTGGACGAGGTGAAGGTCCACATAGAGAAGAGCCCGGCCGTCGGCCTCGTCGACGACGTGGGCCTCCCACACTTTTTCCAGGAGCGTCTTCGGCGGCATCCGGGGTTCCTCCTCAGGCCACTCGATAGGGGTCGACGGGCGAGCGATCCCGTGGAACGCCGATCTGGAGCATGTCCCGCCTTCACCGGCCGGAGACGAGGGGCACGGTCTCCTCGGCGGCCACGCCCGCTACCAGGACGCCCTGGAGGGCGTCCATCAAGGCCCGGGCCGAGGCCACGATGACATCCGTATTGCGGGCCCGACCGACCAGCTGACGGCCATCGACGTCGATGCGGACCATGACCTCACCGGGCCGGTGCGTCGCCGAGGGGACGCCCCGCGTCAGAAACTGGCCGAGAGCGTCCTGCAAAGCCCGGGAGGCGGCCACGATGACGTCGGGGTCGGCGCCACGGCCGATGAAGCTGTATCCGTTCACGTCGATCCAGACCGTCACGGCACAGGGCGCATCGTCGGTCGGCTGGGGCACGGTCCGGACCTGATAGGACTCGACCAGGCGGTGGGACGTGCCGACCAGGTCGCCCATCGTCCGGTAAGACGACTCCGGAGGCGCCGTCCCCGTGACGGTCGTCTCGACGACCCGGCCGCCCGACCCGACGAGCCGGACCGTGACCGTCGGCGTCCCGTTGGCACAGGAGACCTGCAGGAGGTCCAGTTGGAAAGTCTCCCGGGCCGGGGTCCGTTCGGCCGCCATGAGGGCGACGAGGTCGGCGTCGTGGACCTCGCCCTTTCGGTCGGCCAGCTCTTTGAAGGCCCGGAAGACCCGGTCCATCTCCTCTTCGCTTAGCGTGTAGCCCAACTCCTTGAGCCGGGCCTGCAAGCCGGCCCGGCCGGAATTCTTGTTGAGGACGATGATCCCGCCCCGGGGGAGGCCGATGTCCCGGGGGTCGATGATCTCGTAGGTCTCCCGGAGCTTGACGACGCCGTGCTGGTGGACGCCCGACTGGTGCCGGAAGGCGTTGACGCCCACGATGGCCTTGTTCGGCTGGACGGGCATGCCCGTGAGCCGGGACACGAGCTGGCTGACCCGATAGATTTGGGTCGTGTCGACGCCGACCTCGACCCCGAAGAAGTCCCGCCGTGTGCGAAGGGCCATGATGATTTCCTCGAGGGCCGCATTGCCGGCCCGTTCGCCGATGCCGTTGATGCACCCCTCGACCTGCCGGGCACCGGCCCGGATGGCGGCCAGGCTGTTGGCGACGGCCAAGCCCAGGTCGTCGTGGCAGTGCACGGAGATGACCGCCCGGTCGATGTTGGGGACGTTCTCCCGGATGCTCCGGATGAAGTCGGCGAACTCCTCCGGGATGGCGTAGCCGACCGTGTCGGGGATGTTGACGACCGTCGCCCCGGCGTCGATCACGGCTTCTAACATCTGGTAGACGAACCGCCGGTCCGACCGGGTGGCGTCCATCGGGGAGAACTCGACGTCCGGGCAGTACCTCCGGGCCCGGGCGACCATCGCCCGCGCCATCTCGAGGACCTCTTCCCGGCTCTTTTCCAGTTGGTGCATAATATGGATGTCCGAGCTGGAGATGAAGATGTGGATGCGGGGAGACTCGGCCGGCCGCAGGGCCTCCCAGCAAGCATCCACATCGTTCGGCACCGCCCGCGCCAGCCCGGCGATGACGCAACCCCGCACCTCCCGGGCGATACGGCGGACGGCTTGAAAGTCGCCCGGCGAGGAGGCGGGGAATCCGGCCTCGATGACGTCGACTCGCAGGGCCGCCAAGGCGCGGGCGATCTCCAGCTTTTGATCGGCGTTCAAGGCGACGCCCGGGGACTGCTCCCCGTCCCGAAGCGTCGTGTCCAAAATCCAGACCCTTTCCATCGCAAGACCTCCTTATTTTCGGCAATTCGGCAGGTGGGCAGGTCGGTCCTAAGGCCAGAGTCGGGGTTCCTTAACGCCCGACACGGCCTTGTTAACGAGTCGGCCCGCCCTTGAGCCAGGGCATCATGGCCCGCAGGCGCCGGCCGACCTCCTCGATGGGATGCTGAGCCTGCCGGCGTCGCAGGGTCTCGAAGACGGGCCGACCGGCCTGGTTCTCCAGGATCCACTCCCGGGCAAAGACGCCCGTCTGGACCTCCCGCAGGATCTCCCGCAGGGTCCGGCGCACGTGGTCGTCGATCACGCGCGGTCCCCGCGTGTAGTCGCCGTACTCGGCCGTGTCGGAGACCGAATACCGCATGTAGGACATCCCGCCTTCGTACATGAGGTCCACGATGAGCTTCAGCTCGTGGAGACACTCGAAGTAGGCGATCTCGGGCTGATAGCCCGCCTCGACCAGCGTCTCGAAGGCCGCCTGGATGAGGGCCGTCACGCCCCCGCACAGGACGGCCTGCTCGCCAAAGAGGTCCGTCTCCGTCTCCTCGGCGAAGGTCGTCTCGATGACGCCGGCCCGCGTACAGCCGATGCCCTTGGCGTAAGCCAGCGTCAGGGGCTTGGCCCGCTCGGTGGCGTCCTGATGGACGGCCAGGAGGGCCGGGACCCCGATGCCCTGCGTGAAGAGTTCCCGCATCCGATGCCCCGGGGCCTTCGGGGCGACCATCGTCACGTCCACCTCCGGCGGGGGGACGATCTGACGAAAATGGATGTTGAACCCGTGGGCGAACATCAGGAGTTGACCCGGCCGAAGATGGGGGCCGATGCTCTCCCGGTACACCTGGGGCTGGACGGGGTCCGGGACCAACAGCATGACGATGTCGGCCCGCTGGACGGCCTCGGCGACCGAGACGACCCGCAGGCCGGCGGCCTGGGCCCTCGACCAGGAAGGAGAGCCCGGGTACAGTCCGACCGTCACGTCGACGCCCGAGTCCTTCAGGTTGAGGGCATGGGCGTGGCCCTGGGAGCCGAAACCGATGACGGCGACCTTTTTATCTCGAAGCAGGCCCAGGTCGGCGTCCGCGTCGTAGTAAACTTTGGCCATCGTCTCCTCCTATCGCTCCGCTTCTACCGGAGCGCAGGCGTCCCCGCCCGCTTCCGACGAAACGGAGCCCTATCGGGGTTGAGGCACTGGACAGTACTCGTAAGCCTCTTCCAGTTGTTCCAGCGGCGGGTGTGAGGGCGCCGGACCCCGAAGCATGGCCAGTCGGCCCGTCCGGACCATCTCGATGACCCCGTAGTCCTGCAGGAGCCGGACCAGGGCGTCGACCTTGCCCTCATCGCCCGTGACCTCGACGATGACGGAGGCCGGCGAGACGTCGACGATCCGGGCCCGGAAGGCTCGGACGACCTCGGTGATGTGGGTCCGGCGGTCTGCATCCCATCGAACCTTGATGAGCGCCATCTCCCGGACGAGGGTGTCCTCGTCCGAGACGTCCCGGATGTCCAGGACGTCGACCAGCTTGCCCAACTGGCGGACGACCTGTTCGGCGTCGATGCCGCCGTCGACGACCAGGGTCATCCGGAGAAGCCCCGGCGTCTCCGACCGGCCGACGACCAGACTCTCGATGTCGAAGCCCCGCTGGCGACACCGGGAAACGATGCGGTTGAGGGCGCCCGGTCGGTCCTCCAGCTGGGCGATGACGGTGTGGCGACGGCGACGGATGTTTCCGTCCCTCATGACTCGACCTCCACGGCGGATGGCTTTGGGGCCAGGGCCCTGTACTCCTCCGGCAGGCCGATGGTCTCCTGTAACGACGCCCCCGGCGGGACCATCGGGTAGCAGTTCTCGTCCTGCTTGACCCGAAAGTCGATGAGGACCGGCCCCGGATGACGGAGGGCCCGGTCGATGACCGCCGGGACGTCTTCCCGCCGGACGGCCCGGAGGCCCAGGATGCCGTAAGCCTCGGCCAGCCGGACGAAGTCCGGGTTCCGGAGCCGGCTGGCGACCAGGTTCCCCCGGTAGAAGAGCTGTTGCCACTGACGGACCATCCCGTGATGGCCGTTGTCGATGATGGCGAACTTGATGGGCAGGCCGTTTTCGGCCACCGTCGCCAGCTCCTGGCACGTCATCTGGAATCCGCCGTCCCCGCAGATGGCCCACACAAGGTCGCCGGGTCGGGCGACCTGAACGCCGATGGCGCCCGGAATCTCGTAGCCCATCGTCCCCAGGCCCCCGGAGGTGATGAACGAATTGGGCCGACGGCCTCGAAAGAACTGAGCGGCCCACATCTGGTGCTGACCGACGCCGGTCACGAAGTAGGCGTCCCCGTCGGTCATCTCGTAAATCTTCTGGATGACGTACTGGGGCCGGACTTCCTCCGGGTCGTCGGGATAGACCAGCGAGGGATAGGCCTGTTTGAGGGCCTCCAGACGGGCGAACCACTCGGACCGCTCCTTGTAGCGGACTTCCCCGTTGAGCCGTCGGAGGCACACGCGGGCGTCGCCCAGCAGGGTCACCGTCGGCCGCACGTTCTTGCCGACCTCCGCCGGGTCGACCTCGATGTGGATGACCCGGGCCCGGGGGGCGAAGTCCTTGAGCCGACCCGTGACCCGGTCGTCGAACCGCATCCCGACGGCGATGAGGAGGTCGGCCTCCGAGATGGCCAGGTTGTTCCAGTGCATTCCATGCATACCCGGCATCCCGAGATACAGGGGGTGGTCCGGCGGAAAGCCGCTGATGCCCAGAAGCGTCGTGATGACCGGGACGTTGGCCCGCTCGGCCAGCTCCCGGAGTTCGTCATACGCCTGGGCGATGATGACCCCGTGGCCGGCCAGGATGAGGGGTCGGTCCGACTCGGCGATGAGCCGGGCGGCTTGCTCGACCGCCCGGGGGTCCGGCTCGACCGGCGGTCGGTATCCCCGCGGGCGGGCCTCCTCGGGCCATTCGAACTCGGCCCGCTCCTGCTGGACGTCCCGGGGAATGTCGACCAGGACCGGCCCGGGCCTCCCGGACCGGGCGATGTAGAAGGCCTCCCGGAGGACCCGGGGGATGGCCCGGACGTCTCGGACGAGGTAGTTGTGTTTCGTGATGGGGATCGTGATGCCCGTGATGTCGGCCTCCTGGAAGCCGTCCCGCCCGATGAGGCCCCGGACGACCGAGCCCGTGATGGCGACGACGGGGACCGAATCCATCCAGGCGTTGGCGATGCCCGTCACGAGGTTCGTGGCCCCAGGCCCCGAGGTCGCAAAACACACGCCGACCCGGCCCGTCACCCGGGCGTAGGCATCGGCCGCCAGGGCCGCCGCCTGCTCGTGCCGGACCAAGTAGTGCCGGATCCGGGGAAAGTAGCGGGGAAGGGCGTCATACAGGGGGAGGTTCGCCCCGCCGGGCAGGCCGAAGACGACTTCCACGCCTTCCCGGATGAGGCACTCCAGGATCATCTCGGCACCGGTCATCTGCATAGCCTTCCTCCCGTCGGCATGGGGCCAGGTCCATGCCCGATGGTCTGAGAAGGGGTCAGCGGCATACGGCTCCCTCGGCCGCCGAGGACACCAGCCGGGCGTACTTGGCCAGGGCCCCCTGCGTGTACCGGGGCGGGGGCGGGGTCCAAACGGCCCGACGCGCCGCCATCTCGTCGGGCGACAGCTTCACTTCCAAACGCCGATTCGGCACGTCGATGGTGATCTCGTCGCCGTCCCGAAGGAGAGCGATGGGCCCGCCGACGGCGGCCTCCGGCGATACGTGGCCCACCATGAGGCCGCGGGTCGCACCTGAAAAGCGCCCGTCCGTGATGAGGGCGACCCGCTCGCCCAGGCCCTGCCCGACCAGGGCCGCCGTCACGGCCAGCATCTCCCGCATGCCGGGGCCTCCCTTCGGGCCCTCATAGCGGATGACGACGACGTCGCCGGGCCGAATCTCCCGCCGGGAGATGGCCTGAAAGGCCGCCTCCTCCGAATCGAAGACCCGGGCCGGTCCCGTGTGGACCAGCCGCCGGACGCCGGCCCGCTTGACGACGGCCCCCTCCGGCGCCAGGTTCCCCCACAGGACGCAGATCGTCCCGGTCGGGGCGATGGGGTCCTCGACCGGGCGGATGACGTCCTGGGGCTCGTCCTCAAAGACGAACTCGGCCAGGTTCTCCCGCAGGGTCTTCCCCGTGACCGTCCGGCAGTCCCCGTCGAGCAGGCCCGCTTCCAGCAGGACCTTCATCAGTCGGGGAACCCCGCCGACCCGGTCCAGGTCGGCCATGACGTATCGGCCCCCGGGCCGCAGGTCGGCGATGTGGGGCGTGCACCGACTGATGCGGTCGAAGTCTTCCAACGACAGCTCGACGCCGGCCTCCCGAGCGATGGCCAAGAGATGCAGGACGGCGTTGGTCGAACCCCCGATGGCCGCATCGACCGTGATGGCGTTCAAGAAGGCCGCCCGGGTCAGGATGTCCCGGGGCCGGAGGTCCATCTCGAGTAGACGCAGGACGGCCTCGCCGCTCCGGCGGGCCACGTCGTCCCGACGGGGGTCGGGCGCCGGCGGGGTGGCGCTTCCCGGCAGGGCCAGGCCCAGGGCCTCCATGAGGACGGCCATCGTGTTGGCCGTATACATGCCCGCACACGACCCCTCCGTCGGACAGGCGGCGCACTCCAGCTCATAGAGGTCGGCCTCGCTGAGCTGGCCGGCGGCATAGGCCCCGACGGCTTCGAAGACGTCCTGGATCGTCACGTCCCGACCCCGAAAGCGGCCCGGGAGGATCGTACCCCCGTAAACAAAGACCGACGGGACGTTCAGCCGAGCCATGGCCATGACCATCCCGGGCAGACTCTTGTCACAGCCGGCGATGCCGACGAGGGCGTCGTACTGATGGGCATGGACCATCAGCTCCACGCTGTCGGCGATGACTTCCCGACTGACCAGGGAGGCCTTCATGCCCTCGTGACCCATGGCGATACCGTCCGAGACGGCGATGGTCCCGAATATCCGGGGCGTCCCGCCGGCGGCCCGGACGCCCGCTTGGGCGGCCCGAGCGAGGCGGTCCAGATGGATGTTGCAGGGCGTCGCCTCGTTCCAGGACGTGGCGATGGCCACAAAGGGCCGCTCGATGTCGGCGTCCGTCAGGCCCATCGCCCGATACATGGCCCGGTGGGGCGCCCACTGGGGACCCCGCTTGACGGCGTCGCTTCGGTACCGACGATGCGGCGTGTCCTTCATCCAATGCCTCCGATATCAGGTCCCGGGTCTCAGGATCGGCCGTCCGGGAATTCGGGAGTCCGGCAGTCGGCCGATGGGCAGTTTTTTTATCCAAGCCCCGCTCGCCCGAGCGGGGTCACGGCCATCCGGCCGCCCGGCCGTCGGGCCGGTCGGCCGATGGGCCGATAGGCCGAAATGAAGGAGACCTCTTGGGGAGTGTCCGGTGTCCTCAGTCGCGCCGGCGTCATCCGATTCAGAGCCCGCCGTCATGCGGGCATCCGTCCCGGGGCGACCACCCCCTCAGCGAATGGCCAACGGTCGGTGGTCCGGGGTCTATCTCATGACCCCACTTTCAGGCGAGCGGGGCTTGGATAGGATGGGGCGAGCGGGGTATCGGACTCTCCGCCCTTGGCGTTTTGCCGAAAGTCCTACACCCGCTCCATCGACGGTCCGCGCGGGACCCGACCGCTGAGGATGGAAAGCGAGAGACCCTGACGAAATGTGGTGTGGTGATGATTGAGTGCGGCTCTCCCCCTACCCCCAGGGGGAGATCAGCAGCAGAGACAGGCACAGCAGGGAGAGGACGAGTTGCGACACGACGCCCATCCGGTTCACGGGGTCAACCCCTGACGGCCGAACGACCGACCCCGTCGTCCACAGATGGCCTGTCATCGACCCATCCTCCTCGTCTTAGAGGGCCAATCGACCTCCAATTATACTCCAAGTCCCCTCCAAGTCAAGTCCGCCGGTCGACCCATCATATCACCTTTTGCGACGCCACTTCCGGTTGGCTCATAGCTCATGGCTGATAGCTCATGGGACCATGAGCCATGAGCTATGACCCATGAGCTAATACGAGCCATGAGCCATCGCCGAAGACGGCCGACGCAAGTTTTCCCCATACCCCGGGATTCCATGAAAAACCACAGGGATGTCAGGTGTTGCCAACCCTATGCCCTGGGCCTTTTCCATCGCCCTACGAATGAGGAGCACCCCAGTCGGGAGTAAATCCAGCGGGCCCGCCGCCGGAGTCGGTTCAAGCACGCCGCCGGCGTCGGGCCCACCGCCCGCAGGGTACAAATCGGCCGGTCTCGCGGGATGAACTCGTCCGGATGGGGCACGTCCCGAATGCCTCGCCCGGGCCAGTCCCCCGTATCACCGACTGTCACGTCCTCGGTCGCGTAGAGGACCGCCTTGCCCGCCGCCGAAACCCGCCGTTCGGCCTGCCCGAGGTCGAATTCCGGTAGGTCCCCGTCGAAGGCCCGCACGTGGAGCTCGAAAGTCCGATACCCGTAGACCATCTCCAGGGGCTCTAAGGAAGCCGGCGGCCGGGGATTGACCTCGATCGTCCAGAGGCGCCCCCCCGACCAGACAAAGTCGATGCCGTTCAAGCCCCGAAGCCCAAAGGCCTCGGTCAGGACGGCGGCGACGGCCCGAGCCTCATCGATGAGGGCCCGCAGCTCGTCGGATGCCAAGCGGGGCGGGACGAGGTTCCCGCAGTACCGGAAGTCCCGAGCGCCGAAGGCTCGGCGGCCGACGAGTTGTTCGGTCACGCCGAGCAGGACGGCCCGCCGACCGTCGGCCACGAAGACGGCCGAGCCGACCATGCCGGGACGGTATTCCTGCAAGACGGCATCCGATGGGACGGCACCCCCGGACCAGACCCGGACGGCGTGCCCGCCGCCGCTCCGCAGGGGCTTCAGGAGCCATCGGCGCTTCGGGTCCGGCCGCTTCACTGGGTCCGCCGGAAGCGTCTCGGGAAAGGCCCGGCCGGCCGACCGTAAGACGTCGCCGAGACGGAAGGGGTTTCGGACGCCCCGAAGGGTCGCCGGCGAGTTGCCCAGGAGCCGCCGTCCCCGGGCCAGACGGACGACCAACGCAGGATGGTTTTCAAAGCTGGCCCCGTACACGACGGCCGGGTGACTCAGCGTGGCGGCGATACGAACGAGCGTCCTCGGGTCGTAAGACTGGCCATTGAAGTCGTGCCGGAGCGACAGGCCCGGACACAAGGCCCGCAGGTCGGCGTCGCCGAAGTAGTCCAGGGCGAATACGTCGTAGCCGGCCCGGACGGCCAGCTCAGCAAGCATGCGGACGCTGTAACCGACGAGGAGAATCGCCATGGGAAGGACAGTCAGGCAGTGAGGCGATATCGCCTTACGGCCCTGCCTATCGGAGGCGAATCGTCTCGGCGCCCCGAAGATATAGGTAATCGAGGACGGTCCCCGAAGCCCGGCGGAGTTCCAGGGCCTCGACGAGAGGTTCGAAGGGACCTCCGGCGAGGCCGTCGGCCAGGAGCGCCGCCCCCTGGGCCGCCTCCTTCGCCCGGACCGGCGTCCCGTCAGGCCAGGCCAAGCCGCCCATCCGCCGGACGGGGGCGATATCGGAAAGACGGTCAGTCATCTCGGCGATGACCCGTCCCAAGGCACTCATCCGGCCCGATAGCAAGATCTCCCGAGGCCGCGGCAGGACGGCCGTCAGGGCCCGGACGGCCTTGACGGCGCCCTCGACCCACGCCCGCCAGGCCGGTCGGTAGCGGGGATCGTCCGGCCATGTCTCGATATCCGTGGCCGGATCGGCTCCGGCGATGTCCGCCGCCCCGCCGCTGAAGACCGTTCCTTTGGAAAGGGCCCCACCGATGAGGTAGGCGACTTCACCGTCCATCGCCCCGCCGCTCCGCAGGCCGATGGGGCCTGAGGCGCCGCCGAGACCGTCCACGATCCGGCCTCTCTCGACGGCCAGGGCCGCCGTGAAGGCGCCGCCCAGCTCCAGCAAGATGAAGGACGTCTCTGCGTACGGGATCTCGTAGCGTCGAGCCTGGTCATAAATCCCCAGGGCGGCGCTACAAACCTTATCGGCCGTCCCCATGTCGATGCGATTGGCCTTCCGATAAGCCGGGACCGTCGGGAGGTGGATGACCCCCGGGACGAATACAACGGGCAGGCCGGTAGCGATCAGGGCCTGCACAATGCGGCGAAATCCCTGGATCCCGCCCTGTCCCGCCGTCGGGTCGTCGGCTCGAACGAGGACCATCAGGGCCAGTTCCCGCTCCCCGACCTGGTCGCCGCGCACAAGGGGCAGGCCGTAACCGGACGGACCCACGACCAGGTCGACCGGACCGCAGGCCCGCAGAGTTTCCACCAGAGGGGACGGGTCCTCCGCCAGGTCCGGCGAGGCGACCTGTAAGTCCAAGAAGACCCGGCCGTCCTCCAGACCGCATACGTCAAAGGAGACCGTACCCGGGTCGATGCCGAGGACACGCATGAGCCCTCAGGGCTGGGTGTCGGACTTCACCGATTCCTTACACCGTTTCTCGGGCGACGGCGTAGACCCCTTCGATGTTCAAGACGAGGTCGTTGCGCTCGAAGAGCTTGGCGACGCACGCCTTGTGGACCTTCATCTTGGGATTCCCGATGGCCAGCGGACCCAGGACGAGCTTGCCGTCCCGTTCGGTCAGGTCGTCCGACGGCTTAATACCCTCGATCCCTAAGGGTTCGGTCAGGTTGAAATCGACCAGCCACCGGAGCGTCGGATGCTTCGACCAGAAGTCATAACGCAGGAGCTGGACACCGGCCGGACCGGCGGTGATGGCGATTTCGGCCCCCTCCAGACAGCGCTCGAGGGCCGTCCGGTCGGGAACGTCCTCGACGGTAAGGTTCGGGACCTGCCGAGCCATCTCCAAGCTCTGGCGGGCGATTTCCGGGTTGTACCGAGCGCCCAGGAGGTCCGGCGGGATGGACGTGACCGTGACCGAACAGCCCTCCTGCTGGAGGAGCAGGGCCGACCGGAGGCCGACCGGCCCCAGGCCGATCACGACGGCCTTCTTGCCCTTGAGGTCGTGGGCCTTGACGAGCTTGGCGATGGCCGTCGCCGCCGTCGTATTGCATCCGTTCGAGTCCAGCATGACGGACACCCGGAAGGGTCCGAAGAAGGACCGCTGGACCTCGGCCAGGATTTGCTCGCCCAGGGCGACGTTAAAGCCCCCGATCCAGACGGCGATGGTCTTCAGGTCCGGCACGCCCCGCGTGAAGACGGCGCTCAGGACGAGGCCCCGCACGTCGCCCGGCGTGACGCCGCCGTAACTGAGGACCTCGTCGGCCCCGGCGTCATAAGCGACGATGCGGTCGAAGGTGCTCGGATGCTTGTCCGTGTCGAGTTGGATGAGGATTTTCTTCATGGCCCACCTCGCGGTGTGAAAAAGACTGTGGCCCACAGACTACAGACTGACCTGGGGAGCTCGGGCCGCTACATTCCAAGACGGGGCCCTCCGGCCGACCCAGGTCAAGGGTCCCGACTCCGTGGTCTGAGGTCCGTGGTCTATATCACGCCCCGCTTCGCCTTGCCCCGCTGGGTCAGTTTGACATGTTCCCGCCGGGGTTCGTCAAACGTCAGGTATCCCCAGTCGAGGGGGTTCTCCTGCCGGTAGTTCTTGCGCAGGCACCGGGCGATGTAAGCCTTCATCAGTTCCTTGCCCAGGTAGAAGGCGTGGGTCGCCTCGTCGACCTCCAGCTGGTCGAAGATTTCATTGATGTCCACGCCCTTGACGAAGCGGTCGGCGTTGAACACGTAAATCCAATCGGCGTCGGCGAAGATACGGTAGTTGGGGTCCGTGACCTGAGCCTGGAGCTGACGGAGCTCGGCCTCCGTGTAGGGCATGAACTCGGCGTCCTTGACCGTCAGGAGGCGGCTGTCGATATGCTTGGGCAGGACGCCGTGCCGTTTGGCATAGTACATCAACTGACGGGCGATGGCCGTCTCCCGGACGACGCCCCGGGCCCAGGGGATGACCTCCGTCGTCAGGACGTGATGAATTTCCAGTTCCTGGCAGAAGCCGATGAGCAAGGCCGTCATCCCCGTCGTGTCGGCCTCCGTCAGCTCGGTGACGTTGCCGATGCCCATCAGGATCTCGACGTCGGGATGCCGACGGCGGACCTCGACGTAGCGGGCCAGGCTCTCGGCAAATCCGAAGTTGATCGGCTCCAGGATGGGGTCCACCAGGTAGGGCTTGCCGAGACGCTCCAGGACGGCCATCGACCGCTCCAGGCTCGCCAAGTCGCCCGGGCTGTCCGGGATCAGGACGGGCGTCGCCCGGATGCGCTCGGCCAGGTAAAGGTTCGACCCGTTTAGGCTGAGGACATAGTCGACGCCGGCGGCGTCGGCCCGGAGGATCTCGTCGGGATTCATCGTGTCGATGCTGAGGGTCAAGCCCCGAGCCTTCAGCTCGGCGATGACGGCCGGGCCTTCATCCCACGGCCGGTCTAAAGCCAGGCCCAGGTCGATGACGTCGGCCCCGCTGGCCCGATAGTACTCGGCCATCGTCACGATCTGGTCGAGAGTCAGGCGCTGGACGTCGTTGATCTCGGCGAAGATACGGATGTTATACGCTCCGTAGTCCTCTCGCACGCCGGCCCGACCGAAGTAGCTCGGGATCTGCTTCAGGTCCGGCGGCCCCTTCTCGGCCGGAATCCCGAACTTCTGCGTCAGGACTTGCGGGTCGCCCTTGCAGAGGCCGGGGATCATGATGCGGGTGACGCCCGGCGGGACTTCCAAGAAGCGGGCGATCCACTCCGGTGTCATCAGGGCGGCGACGCTGATGTTCATGACGGCGACCTCGTAGTCGAAGGGCAGATGGGCCTGCGCCAGGGTCGCCCGTAGCGCCGGGGCCGCCAGCTTTCCCGTCACGAACAGATACTTTTCCCCCACGGACGTCGCCACCCCACGAAAAGGTCCCGAGTGTCAGGTCCCGGGTCCCGGGCCCGGCGTCCCTCCCGTGAACTCCCATAACAGCGTCGAAAAACACCGGGTCCTCGCCGTCCTGCAAGCGTCTTCCATTCAAACACGCACATCGGACATGTCCTGTCCCACAAGCGGTCCTGCCCACCCACCGACGTAGCGTGAGTCAGGGCGGACTTCAAACCGTCCTCGCCGGTCCCCAGGACCCGGGTACGTGGCCTGAACGTTGGGACGGACGCCCCCCTGTCCAACCCGACACCTACTTCTTACTGAAGACGAACTTGTTGGGCGTGCCTTCGAGGGCACTCTCGGGGCCCGGCCGCCAGAGGACGACGTCTTCGATCTTCCGGGCCAGCTCGAAGTCCTTGTCGGTGATGCCGTTGGCGTGATGCGTGCGGAGCTTGACCCAAAGCTTGCCCCACGTGACGGACAGGTCCGGGTGATGCCAGGCCGCCTCGGCGAGGTACCCGATGGCGTTGACGAGCATCAGGGTCGTCGGCCAGCCGTCGGTATTGTATTTGCGCCGGAGCCAGCCGTCCTCGTAGTACCACTCGTCGAGGCCCATCTCCTTGAGCTTGACCTGGATCTCCTCTTCCGAGTAAACCTTCAATTGGGGTCGTGCCATGACCGCCCTCCTGAGAATTTCGGGTCATGAGGGGCGGTCGGCGGAAGGATACCGGGAATTCAGCAGTCCGGCCGTGGGAAGTCGGGCGGCGCCCGAACGGCCCGACGGCCCGACGGCCGAATGCCCGAACTCCCGAATTCCCGAATATTATATCACGCCCCCGTTGATCAAGATCGCCTGCCCCGTCAGATAGGTCGCCTCCGGGGAAGCCAGAAAGACGGCGACGGCGGCGACGTCCTCCGGCCGCCCCCACCGGCGGAGGGGAATGCTGTCGGCGACAGCGCGGTGAAACTTCGGGTCGACGGTCGCTCCAAAGCGGGTCTCGATCCAGCCCGGGGCCAGGACGTTGACCCGGACCTTCGGGGCCAACGCCCGGGCCAGGCTCTTGCTGAAAGAAAAGATGGCCCCCTTGACGGCCGCAAAGAGCTGGGGGTTCTCGCCGGCCATGCCGAACAGGACATGGTCCCAACTCATATTCAGGATGCAACCGCCCTCGGCCTGGGCCTGCATGAGGGGCGCCACGGCATAACAGCAGGCGATCGTCCCCTTCAGGTCGACGGCCAAGAGCAGGTCCAGCTTCCGCTCCCAGTCCCACCCAGCCGCCTCCGTCGTCAGGATGTCGGCCCCGGCGTTGTTGACCCAGACGTCCAGACGGCCGAGCCGGGCATGGGCCTCTCGGACGAGGGCCTCGCAGGCCGCCCGCGTGCTCAGGTCGACCTGGAAAGCCTCGGCCTGGCCGCCCCGGGCCTGAATCGCCTGGACGACTTCCTGCGCCGCCTCGGCCGAGACCCGATAAGTCAGCAAGACTGTGGCGCCCTCTTGGGCGAAGGCCTCCGCGATGGCCCGACCGATGCCGCTACTGCCCCCCGTGACGACGGCTTTCAATCCCGCCAGACGACCCATCGTAGGTGTCAGGTGCCGGGTGTTGGGCGTTCAACTTAGCAGAGCCGTTCGGGAGGTGAGAAGTGCGATGGGAAGCGGAAAGGGCACCTCCACGAAAGCACGATTTTTCAAGCACTCGGCAGATGGGCCAATCGGCAGGTCGGCAGATGGGCAGTCGCCCGACCGGCCCATCGGCCGACTTGCCTATCTGCCGACGGCCCATCTGCCAAATGCTTGAAACATCGTGCTTTCCGGGGGATGGGAAAGATTGTTCTGACGCCATTCTCATGAACCGAACGGTTCTGTTAGGTTCCCCAGGCCGAGGACGCATGCATGACCTGAATCCCGTCCCTCCAAGCGATCTCATAAATCCGACCATCGACCCCAGACCACAGACCGGCTTAGACCCACGGGGTCTAAGGTCCATGGTCTATGGTCTGTGGTCTACGGTCTGGGGTCGGATATCGAGGGTCCGATCCCCGTCCCGTCGGATTGATGAGACTGGCTCTCGTTATGCGTCCCTGGACTTCGTCACCACGCTTGAAAAGGCCCATGCTCCCAGGTAAGGCCCTATGAGAGAAAGTCTCCGACCGAGACACCCGGATACGAAATGCGGGATACGGGATGCGGGATACGAGACGGTGCTGGGTGTCGGGTCAGGGCACCCGACCGAACACCCAGCACCCGACACATAAATGAATGATTAGAATCCCCGGAAGGGATGCGTCGTCGTGGCCGCCTGCTGGATCACATAGTCAGCCTTCGGCTCGCCCTTGAGGGCCCGAGCGATGGCCAGCTTCGTGGCCTGGTAGTTGAAGTCATAAATCTTCTTGTTGTCCTGGGCTTCCCAGTGGATGAACACCCCGACGACCAGACACAGGTCGTCGACTTGATCTTTGGGGATGACCCCTTCCTTGACCGAATCGACGACCGCCCGGGCCACGGCCTCCTGCGCCGGACCGAACATCTGGACCGCCTGCTTTTCCCCCTTGATCGTGACCTTGTTGACGATCACGACGTCAGGTTTCGCAGGCAGGTTCGGGGCGACGACCGCCAGGAGGGCCGTGTGGCCCGCCCGCTGGCTCACAAAGGCATTCGCAAAAGCCTGTCCGACCGGCCCGTCCTTCGGACCGATGATCAGGTCGATGTGGGCGACCTCGTTGCCGTCGCCGACCAGAGCCTCGCCGACCATGAGTTTGCTGGCCATGTTCGTCCTCCTCGACGAGATTTCATAAGATGGCCTTCCGTTTCCGTCGACCTTTCACCTTAACAGGACCCTTAGAGCCTGTTCCAAAACTCACCGCCGAGGCGCAGAGGACGCAGAGGCCGAGGGTGTTTCTTCGATTTTTCTCTGCGTTCTCGGCGTCTCAGCGGTGAAATGGAGTTTTTGAAATACGCTCTAAGTAAGGCGCACATCCCGTCCTGGACTGATGTCGGCTTGGGATTACAAATCGGATAAAACAAATTTTAACCTCCGTTGGACACCGTCCTGAAAGCCCCCGCGCGGCTGAAACGAGCCGACCCCACTTCGCTTTATGGTACCGGAAGCCCCCGCAGTTGTCAAACTACGGCCGGTCCGATCCATCAGCCGTCGGTGCGATGGGACGCGGGTCCGACCCTGCGTCGCGGCTCTGCTATCTGCCCATGGCCCTACGTTCAATTTTTTGGATACCCTGCCGGGGGATTCAAAAAAATGGACGTCGGAGCGGGTCGAGGGCCTGGGGCGGAGGTCGGGCCCGATCGGCCTCTGATGCGGAATCCGGATGGGCCCCGGTGTGCCCGCCGTTCCGGAACGCTTTTTGCTTGTAATCAAGACCCCCAAAGTGCAGGATACAACGTGTTGGGTCCCGGGAGGGGCGGAGGACCGAGAAGCCGGGATTTGAGGATGGGCGTGCGGCAAAAGAGTCGGAGGACGGTTTTTTGAAGGGACGAAGGGACGAGCCACGGTCCTGGGCCGACGGGCAGGCTTACATCGTCACTCCGTCCCTTTGAAAAATCGTGCTTCCCGGGGGATGGGAAAGGTGGTTCTGATGTCATTCTCACGAACCGAGCGGCTCTGGATAGGGTCTTAGGTCTTCTGCATTTCTAAAAAGGAGGCATCTATGCGAAGGATGGCGATTTGGCTGGGACTCCTGGCCGTCGTCGCCTGGGGCGTGGCCTGGGCGCAGGAGAGCGTCACGACCGGCTCGATCTTCGGGAAGGTCGTGGACCCGCAGGGTGCGCCCCTGCCGGGGGCGACGGTGACGGCGACGTCCGAGACGGGCGTCAAACGCTCGGCCGTGACGGACGCCAACGGGGAATTTTCGATTCCCTTCCTGACGCCGGGCCGGTATGATGTCGAGGTCCGGCTCGAGGGGTTTGCGCCGTTCAAGGCGCCGGTGACGCTGTCGCTGGGCCAACGGATCACGTTGAACGTGACGCTCCAGCCGGGGGCCGAGGTCGTCGTCACGGCGGCGCCGGTCGTGGACATCACGGCCACGACGGCGGGAACGACGGTGACCGACGAACTGATGCGGAGCGTCCCCGTCGGACGGACCTTCTCGGCCGTGACGTACATTTCCCCGCAGGTCGTCACGGGTCCGGCGGCCGTCGGGGCGCCGAATCCCTCGATCGCCGGTGCGACGGGTCTGGAGAACACCTACATCGTGGACGGCGTGAACATCACGAATGCCGCTTACGGTGCTCTGGGGAGCTACTCCATCGTCCTGGGTTCGCTCGGGACGGGCATCAACTTCGACTACGTGAAGGAAGTGCAGGTCAAGACGGGCGGCTACGAAGCTGAATTCGGGGAGGCCCTCGGCGGCGTCATCAACGTCATCACGAAGTCGGGCGGGAACACCTTTACGGGCGACGTCTTCGGGTATATTCAGCCGAAGGCCCTGGAAGCCAAGCGGGAGCACATCCAGCTGGTTCAAGTACCGGAGGTTTATACCATCGGGACCCAGCAGTTTGACGTGGGCTTTGACGCCGGCGGCAAGCTCGTCCAGGACAAGCTGTTCTGGTTTCTGGCCTTCGACCCGACGTGGAATCAGGTCGAGCGGGTCGCCCCGCCCGGATTCCCCCTGAGCCCCTGTGGGCCCGAGGAGCAGTTCTGCGAGAAATCGGGTCACACGACGACCCGTCGGATCTACAACTACGCCGGCAAGCTCACGTTCAACGTCAACCCCAACCACATCCTGGAAGTCTCCCTGTTTGGCGACCCCGGCGTGGGCGACAAGGGCCTGTGGCGTGACGAGAGCTTCCTGCGGGACATTCAGGCCAACGTAGAAGAAGCCTTGAGGTTTGGCGGTCACAATCAGGTCGGCCGCTGGACGGGCATGTTCGGGTCCAACGTCCTGGTCGAGGCGCAGGTGGCGAACCACTTTGACGAAACGACCGAGAAAGACTATGCGAATATCGAGTCCATCATCGACCTCCGGACGACGCCGTCTCGGCTGTATGGCGGTCTGGGATTTGCTTCCGTCGATAAGAACCGCAACCTGCAGGGCGCTTTAAAATTGACTTATATCGTCCCGAACCTGGCCGGACGGCACGAGTTTAAGATCGGCGGCAACTTCCAGCGGCTGGAGTACGAGCACACGACGAACTACACGGGCGAGAAGCACTGCTTCCAGTTCTATGATGCGGCGACGGGGACGATCAAGGAGAAGTGCACGACGACGGGCAATATCATCCGGTGGCGGACTTTCAACAGCGGGATCTGCACGGCTCTCGGCTTTAGTCGGCCCTGTGCCCGGGTGGACTTACGGCGGAACCGGGTCAGCCCGAACACCCTCGAGGTCTCGACGGACTACCTGAACTTCTTTGCGCAGGACAGCTGGAGCATCCTGCCGAACCTGACCCTCAAGCTCGGCGTCCGGTGGGAGCGCCAGCACCTGAAAGGCGCCGGCGACTTAGCGCAGGAGGTCACGTTGTCGAACAACTGGTCCCCGCGGGTCGGCTTCGTGTGGGACTTCCTGAACGACCGGAAGGGCAAGATTTACGCCTACTACGGGCGTTTCTATGAGAAGATCCCCCTGGACGCCGTGTTCCGGTCTCTGTCGTCGGAAGAGTCGATCGATATCTTCTCGGCCGCTCCCCTGAACGCCGACCCCTTCGCCTGGCTGGACTACATCACGAACCTGAGTCTTCAGTACGCGGCCATCGAGTACGGCGCCACGCCGACGATCTGGTGCGACGGCAAGTCCTTCATCGACAAGGCGACGGGTCAGGAGGTCAGTGACGAGCCCTGGTGCAAGGGCGTGAAGATGAAGGCCCAGCACGTGCACGAGTTCACCGTCGGCTTCGAGCGGCAGGTCTTCGAAGATATCGTCGTGTCGGCCCGCTATCAGCGTCGCTGGATCGGCCAGGTCATCGAGGACACCCAGCTCAACACGGCCCAGGACATTTTCGTGACGGGCGAATCCCAGTCGGGTCTGCCCGTCGACTTTGGGACCTTCGTCGTGACGAACCCGAGCGCCAAGTACGTGTGTAATCCGGGCGATGACGTGAAGTTTTACGACCCAAGCCTTGGAGTCGTTCTGGGTTGTAGCAGTCCCGGTCAGTTGTTCCCGGACCCCAAGCGGGACTACAACGCTTTCGAGTTGGCCGTCACGAAGCGGTTCAGCAAGAACTGGCAGGTCCAGGCGGCATACCGCTATGCGACCCTGCGGGGCCATTACTCGGGTCTCTACTTCCCCGAGTACGGTCAGTCGGACCCGAACATCACGGCGCTCTATGACTTCCCCCAGAACGACAATATCATGGGCTTCACGTACATAGACGGGCCGCTACCGGGTGAGCGTCTCCACGTGGCCCGGATCTTTGGGTCCTACAGCTTTAACTTCGGCCTGAACCTGGGCGTCGGCCTGTCGGTCGAGTCAGGCACGCCGCTGGCGCCGAATGGTTGCATCACTCTGTACGGTTGCGGCATGCGGTACCTCCAGAAGCGGGGCACGGGCATCCAGACGCCGGAAGGGAAGTTGGTCAAGCGGACCGAGACGATCTTCAATGCGGACGTGCATGCGGATTACACCTTCAAGCTGGGCGGGGGCCGTCGGCTGGCCCTCGTGGTCGACGCCTTCAACATCTTCAACCGGCAGGCGGCGACGAATTACCAGCAGAACGTAGAACTTGAAATGCTGGAATTCGAAGAAACGGGTGCTCCGACGAACCCCGACTACGGGCGGGTGACGCGCCGCTCGGCGCCCTTTGCGCTCCGTCTGGGTCTGCGTTTCAGCTGGTAACGTGAACGCCTAAGGCCCTCTTTTGGGGGCGTCGCCTTGAACGGCGGCGCCCCCATGCGCCTCCACTTACCCGACGCCGGGTCCCCAATCCCCCACGATTCCCCCCGCGCTATAATGGAGGTGCCAGGGATCGGGTGCCGGGTTTCGTCCGTCCGCACCCCGGGAGGTGGCTCCATGAGGCCTATACCATCCCATCGTCGCGCCGTTTCCGGCTCGTCATCTTCTCACGGGCCGGAGGCCGGCGCTCCTTACCGTCCCACCTGCCCACCTGCCCACTTGCCTATCTGCCTCATCCTCCTGTCCCTTTGGCTGTGGAGCGTCCTGCCGGTCCCGGCCCAGGAGACGCCGAAGCCGCCGTCCCCGCAAGAGCAGGTCTACACCTTCCCGGGTGCCCAGGCTCGGGTTGAGGTCCGTCTGGGGCAGGTCGAGGTCTTCGTTTACGACGATAAGGGCCAATTCGTATACGGCCTCAAGCCCGAAGATTTCGAGCTGACCGTCGACGGGAAGGCCTATCCCGTCCGTTACGTGGACCTCGTCGCCGTCGAAAAGCCCCCGGCCACCCCGGAGGCACCGCCGCCGGTCCAGGTCACCGGCGAGGTCGTCCGACCCTATCAGCAGGCGGGCGCCGTGCCGCCGAGGACGCCCTTCAATACGTTCATCATCCTGTATGACAAGGCCCACACGGGCGGCCTGACCCTGGCCACGCTGAAGGAATCCCTGCGCCGGTTCTTGGAGGAACTCCACCGGATGGGGGCTTACTTCATGTTCGTGAGTCTGGACGCCAGCGGGGGCTTTCGGGTCGAGCACGGATTGACCCAAGACGTAGACCTGGTGTTGAAGACCCTGGAGCGGGTCGGGGCTGGCGTGCGGGGGGCCGCGTGGACGGTCAGTCGGCTTTCGACCCTCGACGGCATCTTGGAGCGGCTCGAGGGTTGCTCCATCTATGAGGACCTCGACCGGCGGCAGATGTGCTACGAGCAGATCGCCCGAGATGCCTTCCATACGGCCCGCAACATGGGCCTCGAGGACCGGCGGGTCGCCCAGAACCTGGAGGCATCCCTCCGGACGGTCTTTGACTTTCTGGCCCACGTGCCGGGTCGGAAGAGCGTCTTATTCGTCTCCGAGGGCTTCGACCCGACGGGGAATTACTACCTGTCGTATGCACTCCAAGCCTTCCGATGGAACGTCCAGCGGCATGACATTCCCCCCACGGTAGAGGTTTCGATCGCGCAGGAGTTCCAGCGAGAATTGAGTACCTACTCGGCTGAGGTTCGCACCTATGAGGAAATCGTCCGCTCGGCCAACACAGCGGGTCTGACCATTTACTGGGTCAATCCGACCCAGCCGAATCCCGAGTGGGGCGCCGAGACGAACATCCGGCCCACGATCACAGCCGAGTTCAACGTCGTGAACATTCAGTACCAGATGGCGGGCATCGCCGAGCAGACGGGCGGCGTGGCCTGGACGTCGCCGACGGGTCTCGACAAGTTCTTTCAGCAAATCGGGAGCGACTTTCGGCATTACTACCTCATCAGCTTTGACCTCGGGTCGCTTCCCGACAGCATCAAGCACCATTCGATTCAGTTGAAGGTCCGACGGCCCGGCCTGAGGGTCCGGACCCGGAGGGCCTATGCCGAAATCCCCTGGTCTCTCCGGGTGAGCCGCCAGCTGGCGGCGGCCCTCGACTTTGCGGACCTCTTCCCCTGGCCGGACGTCCCGATGTCTCTGCGGCATCTCTGGCGGACGCCCCAGACGCTCGACCTCCACATGAGTCTGGCCGTCCCGATTCGGCACCTGACGCCCCTGACGACGACGCCGGACGTCCTGTACGACGAGATCCACGTCGCCTGGGTCGTCCGGGACGCCGACTTCAAGGTCGTCGATAAGGGCTACGAGCGTCTGCCGATTCAGATTCCCTTGAAAGACCTGCCGGAGCTGGAGAAGGCCCAGGCGGCCGTCCATTACTCGAAGGTCCTGTCCATCAAACAGCCCGGCGTGACCGTCGTGTGGGGCGTCCTCGAGGCCGGCGGCTGGAAGACGATGGCGACCCGGTGGCAGTGGCCCGACGTCCGGCCCACGAGTTGCCCCGAGGTCGGGACCTTCATCCTGAGTAGCGAAATCCGGCAGGCCGACACGAGCGTGCCCCAGCTTCAGTGGACGTCCGGAGGCCATGCCCAGTACAAGAACTACCTGATCCGGCTGACGCCGTATCAGAACTTCCCGCCCCAGGGCCAACTCGGGGGCCTCTATCAGGTCCTGCTCCCGGCCTCACTTTTGAAGGCCGAGGCCATGCAGGTCCTCTTCCGTCTGTATCGGGCCGACGGCCAACCGGTCAACGAGACGCCCCCGACGACCTTGAAGTTCCAGGGCTCGGCCCCGGAGGTCGTCACGAACTTCTTCCTGCTTCCCTACCGGGGTCTCCCGGCGGGCGGCTACCGTCTGGAGGTCGAGGTCCGGACGACCGACCCGCCTTGCGTGGCCCGGCGGCAGGTCCCCTTTGAAGTCGTGACCCAGTGAAGGTCCCAGGCTAAAAGGGACCATAGACTACAGACCTCAGACCCCATTCACTCCGTTCCCCGTCCTGGCACGAAGAAACCAGACCACCCTTAGGTCTGTGGTCCATGGTCTATAGTTCGTGGTCATTTATGCCGGCCCCGGAGGGCACGGATCGGTGCCTGCCGTAAGAGGAACTCTCGGGTCTCGCCTGTGAAGAACCAGATGCGGACCTTCATGCGGTCGCCTTCCCCGTGAACGGACCGGACGATCCCCCGACCGTAGGCGGCATGCTCGACGAGGTCGCCGGGCTGGAGCGGCTCTTCGGGGCCGGCCGCCGCAGGAGCGCTGGCGGCGACGGCCGCCCGCCAAGCCTCCGGGAACCACCGCCGGAGCGGGAGACCCTCGACCCGAAGCTCCGCCAGAGGCATGTCCCCGAGGAACGGCGACGGCGACCGTCGGTGGTTGTACCGCTCGGCCGACCACGAGATGAAGACCTCCTGACGGGCGCGCGTGACGGCCACGAAAAATATTCGCCGCTCCTCCCGGGCCTCTTCCGGCGTCTCGGCCAGGAAGTGAGGGAACAGGCCGTCCTCGACGCCCGGGATGAACACGTAGTCGAACTCGAGGCCCTTGGCGGCGTGGACCGTCATGATGAGGACGGCGCGCTGTTCGGAGGCGTCGAGGCGCCGGTCGTCTGGCGCCCGGAGGCTCAACTGTTCGATGAACTCGGGCCACGTCTTCACGTCCCGGAGGAGCTGGAGGAGCTCCTTCCATCGATCGGCGTAAGACGCTCGCTGGCGGGCATCGCCAAAGCCCCGCTCTTGCAGGAACTCCGTCAGGCGGCGGACCCACTCGACGGGCGGGACCTCCGGCCGGAGGGCGATCCACTCGGACATCTCCCGATAAAACCGTTGCCATACCGTCGGAAGCGTGTCCTCCCCGGCCTGAACGGCTTCCGTCAGGTACGTCCACAGCGGCCGGTCCCCGGCCCGCTCCCGGAGCTTCTGAAGGGCCCGGGGGCCGATCCCCCGGGACGGCACGTTGCAGACGGCCTCCAGGTAGAAGTCGACTTCGGGATGGGCACAGAAGGCCGCATAGTCGAGGACGGCCCGGATCGGCGGACTGTCCCACCAGCTCCGGAGGCCGATGACGACGTAGGGGAAGCGGGCGCCCTGGAAGGCCTGCTCGAGGGCCGGCAGTTGGCTTCGGGCCCGGACGAGGACGGCGACCTGGGCGTCCGGCGAGGCGTCCCGGATGCGCTCGACCTGCTGGCGGACCCACCGGGCTTCGTCTCGGTCGTCCACGGCTCCATAAATCAGGACACGACCGCCCTGCTGGAGGGCCTGGACCTCGTGAGGCAGACGCCGCTCGTCTCGGGCGATCACCTCCATGGCGGCCCGGACGATGACGGCCCGGGACCGGTAGTTGTACCGCAAGGGGATGACCTCCGTCCTCGGATAGTCCCGAAGGAGGTCGTGAAAGTGGTCCGGTCGGGCCCCCCGAAAGCCGTAAATCGACTGGTCCTGGTCGCCGACGACGAAGAACGGGGCGTCGGCCTCCCGCAGGAGCCGCAGGAGCCGGTACTGGGGCGGGTTCGTGTCCTGGAACTCGTCGATCAGGACCGTGTGAAAGTACTCGGCCAGATAAGTCCGAAGGGCCGCATCCGTTTCCAGGAGACGGATCGTCTCGTACTGGAGGTCGTCGAAGTCCAGGGCCCGCAGGCTCCGGAGGCGCCGAAGGTAGTCTTTCCACAGGGTCGGCCACGGTTCGTCCAGATGGGGCGGCGGATCGGCAAACTCGGACCGAAGCCGCTGGAAGGACCGGAAGGCCCCGGCGTGGGCCTTCGGGTCGAGGCCCTGGGCCCGGAGGCAGTCCTCGAAGACCCGCCGTTGCTGGTACTCGTCGGCGATGATGAAGTCGGACGGGATGCCGATCCGATAGCCGTACTTCCGCAAGATGCGGGCGCAAAAGCGGTGAAAGGTCGAGATCCAGGTGTGCTCGGCCTTCCACGCCGAGCGGGCGTCCCCCAGGAGGGCCTCGACCCGCTGACGCATCTCGTCGGCCGCCTTGTTCGTGAAGGTCACGGCCAGGAAGGCCGCCCGGGGATGATGGCCGACGAGCCAGGCCAGCCGATGGGTCAGGACGCGGGTCTTGCCGGCCCCGGCGCTGGCCAGGACCAGGACCTGCGGGGACGGGGTCGTGACGGCTTGCCGTTGGGACTCGTCCAGGTCTTCGATCAATCGTTGGAAAGACATGAGCCGTCAAATGAACAAGGCAATAAGGCAGTAAGGCGGTAAGGCGATTAGCAGGCCGGGCGATAGGTTGATCGGAGCCAGCTTAGCAGAGCCGTTCGGTTCGTGAGAATGGCGTCGGAACAATCTTTCCCATCCCCCGGGAAGCACGATTTTTCAAGCATCCGGCAGATGGGCAGGTCGGCAGATAGGCAGATAGAAGCCGGGTGGGCAAGGATCAGCCCCAGGGCTTTTGGGACCATCTGCCCACCTGCCGAACTGCCTATCTGCCAAAGCTTGAAAACCGTCCTTCCCGAAGGGTCGAAAAGGCCGAATCCACGCGGATTTTCACCAACCGAACGGCTCTGTTAGAATAACTGCCTTATCGCCTCACGGCCTCATTGCCGCGCATAGCGGGGATACCTGGCCAGGTACGGCTGTTCGACGTGGAGGTTCCGGACCCGCCGGATGGCGGCGATCCGCTCCTCGGCCATCCGGTCGGCGGCGATATAAGTCGGGATATTCTCCCGACGGCTGATCTCGAAGACCCGTCGCAGATTGTAGAAGATCCCCCGCGTTAAGGTGATGGCCCGCCGCCGGTCGTAGCCCTCGATCTCGACGTAGACGTTGATGAGGCCGCCGGCGTTGATGACGTAGTCCGGAGCATACAGGATGCCCCGCCGGTGGAGGAGCTCACCGTGGCGGTCCTCGGCCAACTGATTGTTGGCGGCGCCGGCCACGATGGGTGCCCGCAGGCGGGGAATCGTCGCGTCGTTCAGGACGCCCCCCAGGGCGCAGGGGGCAAAGACGTCGGCCTCCACGTCATAGACGGCTTCCGGCTCGACGACCTGAAGCTTCGGGACGTGCCGCCGGGCGAAGGCGACCCGGTCGGGGTCGATGTCGGCCCCGATGACCGTCGCCCCGTGCCGGCTCAGGAGCCGGGCCAGGTGGAAGCCGACCTTGCCGAGGCCCTGGATCACGACGCGGCGGCCCTGGAGGTCCTGGCTCCCAAAGCGCTCCAGCAGACACGCCCGGATGCCCTGCATGACCCCGTAGGCCGTCACGGGCGAGGGGTCGCCGCCCCCGCCGTGCTCCCGGGACAGGCCGACCACGTAACGGGTCTCCATGGCCATGTATTCCACGTCGTTGACGTCGATCCCGACGTCTTCGCCCGTGATGAACCGGCCCTTCAGGCTTTCGACAAAGCGGCCGAAGGCCCGGAAGAGGGCCTCGGACTTGTCCTTCTTGGGGTCCCCGATGATGACGGCCTTGCCGCCCCCGGCGTTGAGGCCCGCCGCGGCGGCCTTGTAGGTCATGCCCCGGGCCAGGCGGAGGGCATCCGTCAGGGCCTCTTCCTCCGAGGCATACGGCCACATTCGCGTCCCGCCCAGGGCCGGTCCCAGGGTCGTGTCGTGGATGACGATGATGGCCCGGAGGCCGATGTCGGGATGATGGCAGAAGACGATCTGCTCGAAGCGTTCGGCTTGCATGATGGAGAAGACGTTCATGATACGCCTCCATAGCGGCTGGAATTAGGCGGCCTGAGCCGAAGCCACTCCTGGAGCATACAGCGGTCCTGCACGAACAGGAGGCCCGCCGCCTCGGCCAGGGCCCGGGCGGCTTCATTTCGAATCCCCTCCTGAAGCCAGACGGCCCGCACGTCTCCCCGAGTCTGGGACCGCTGGACGGCCTCCTCGACAAAGGGTAACACCTGGTCCGACGGACGAAATATCTGGACGACCTCGACGGGGTCGGCGATGTCCAGGATGCGGGCGTAGGCCCGGCGACCCAGGATCTCGCCGGCGTGGGGATTCACGGGATAAATCACATAGCCCTGCCGCATCAGAAAGGCCGGTACGCCATAGGCCGCTTTGCTGGGGTCTCGGGACATGCCGACGACGGCGATGTGCCGATAAGTCTGCAGGATGTGGCGGATGACTTCGTCCAGGTCCATGGGTCCCCCGGGGCTCTCGGCGTGAAGCCTCAGGGTGCAGGATACAGGATGCAAGATGCAGGATGCAAGAGAAGGGAACCCAAGACCCATATCGGCTCATGGCTGGTAGCTGATGGCTCATGGTCATGACCTATGAGCCCACGGCCCCATCCGCATGACAAGGCCGTTCGGTTCGTGAAAACCCGCATGGATTCAGCCTTATTGGCTCATAGCGGCTATGAACCATCCATCCCCTGGATCGTCACCCCGTCACTTCGTTACTTTTGGTTGACACACTCCATAAAGGGGTTTAACATAAGGTCCGTTTGATCCATCTGGGTGGGGAGGGGCACGCGGCGGGGCCTATGGACGGGAGTTCGGAGGCTGACGAGGTCGGAGTGAGCAGGTGTTCGTCGTCCCACTTAAAAGGCCGCGAACGCGGCGGGTCCCGACGTCGTTGAAAAAAGCGGAGTCTACCGACCTCTATCGATGGGTCTCCCCGCGGCGGTTTTCCCCCAGGGAGAGAGGCGAGGGGGTGACGGTACGGACGTGGGGGGCTTTATAATCGATATGCCTGACGACGATGATGGGGAGGTCAGCGTTGCAGTCGCGCCGTTTCTACCGTACTCCTTCAGGGATTCTTGTGGCCCTGACGGCCGTCGGGCTGGTCGGGAGCATCGGATGCCGACGGTTCTGGAACGAGCTGAAGGCCCGACAACTCATTCGGGAAGCTAAGGAGTTTTACCAGAAAGAGGACTATGCCGATGCGTGCCCCCGGTATGAGCAGGCCCTACAGCTCATGCCCGACAATCTGAACCTGAAGCGCTCCCTGGCTTACTGCTACATGGCCTGGTATAAGCCCCTGGACCCTTCGCCGGAAAACCAGGCCCTGGTCGATAAGGCCGCTCAGCTCTTTAAGGAGATCCTGGCCCTTCAACCGGACAACCGTCGCATCCAGGAAGACCTGATGACCCTGTATCTGAACGCCAACCGGTACACGGACGCCATCGACTTGCTTCAACAGCAACTGCAGTCGAATCCCAACGACCCCGATCTCCTGAAAAACGTGGCCTCTCTGTATGTAAAGGCCAATCAGTACGATGCGGCCTTTGATTGGTACGAGAAGTGGGGGACCGTCCAACGGGACACGGCGGAACCCTGGTATATCATCGGGTCCCTGGCTTGGCAGAAGGTATACTGCGCTCCGGCCCGATGCCTAGACCCGACCCTTTCCAACGAGGTCCGGGGAGAGTATATTAGACGTGGGATCGAAGCTCTTCAAAAGGCTGTTCAGATTGATCCAGAGTATGCAGAGGCATACGCTTACTTGAACCTGTTGTACCGAGAAAAGGCCAAGTGGGTCGATGCCAGCGACCCGGCGAAACAACAGGAGGACTTGCAACTGGCCGATCAGTACCGGGACAAGGCCCAGCAGTTAGTCGAGGTCCGTAAGAAGCGAAAGGCAGAGGCCCCGACCGCGTCTTCTTCCCAATAAAGGGGCCCGGGAACATCGCACGACGGGGGCCAAGGATGCTATTAGAAGACCTGGTTGAAAGCCGCCGTACGCGGCTGAATCGGCGCCGTATCATTTTCCTTCCTATCGTTATCGCGATCCATGCCATCGGCTTGGGAGTTCTCATCATTTCGTCCGTCTGGTCGGTGACTTATATCGAGGAGCCTCCGCTTCAGGTCACCCTCTTTGCGGCGCCCCCGCCGCCACCCCCGGCGGCTCGGCCGGCCCGTCAGCCGCAACAACAGCAAGCTCAGCAACCGAAGCCTCCACCGCAACCCCAGGCCGAGGTCGCCCCGATCGCCATCCCGGAGTATACCCCTGAGATCCTGCCGGCGGAAACGGTGAGCGAGACGGAAGTCGTCCAGGGGGTCGAGGGCGGCATCGATTGGGGCGTAGAAGGCGGCGTAGAAGGCGGCGTGCCGGGCGGTATCCCCGGCGGCGTGCCGGGCGGTATCCCCGGCGGCGGCCCCGTTCGGATCGAGACGGTCGGTGGGACGCCGCCCAAGCCCCTGTCCCCGATCCAGTGCACATACCCGGAGGCGGCCCGGCGTCTCCGGATCGAGGGGCTCGTCGTCTTAGAAGCCATCATCCTGAAGAATGGGACGGTCGGTTCCGTCCGCATCCTTCGGTCGCTCAACGAGCTTTTAGACCAGGCCGCCGTCGACTGCCTCCGGTCATACCGTTTTGACCCGGGCAAGATTAACGGGCGGCCGGTCGATTCGTACTATGTCTTGTCGGTTCGATACACCCTTCAGGGGGGATGACCTCCCCGGGGTGGGACCCGCGGAGGCGGGAAAACTTTTGGATTCTGGTAAACCTTACCGAAAGGAGGTTACTCCATGCAGGTTTCCCTGATCGAAATCTGGCACGCCATGGGCTGGGTCGTCCGGCTCGTCGTGTTCGTGATGTTAGGGATGTCTATATGGAGTCTGGTCGTCGCCGCCGAGAAGTTCATCTTGTTCCGACGGGCTCGTAAGCAGTCGCTCCGGTTCGTGGAAGCCTTGACCCAGGAGTTGGACAAGCGGGACCTCCAACAGGCCCTGGAGTTGACGCGTCAAAAACAGTTCCGTCACAGCCATGTGGCCAAGATCGTCAACCACGGCCTTCAAGAGTTCTTACGCATCATGGAAACGGCGGCTCAGACTTCTTCGCCGGCCAATCCGCACGGGGCCAAGCCGGCCGGGCTGGAAGAGGCTCTCCAGCCCCACAAGATCTTGGAGCGGACTCAGCACGCTATGGAGCGGGCCAGCATCTTAGAGATTCATGAGTTCAAGCGCGGCTTGGGGACCCTGGCCACCGTGGGGGCGACGGCACCCTTCGTCGGTCTTTTCGGGACGGTCGTCGGCATCATCAATGCCTTCCAGGCCATTAAGACGGCCGGGGCGGCCGCCATCGGGCAGGTGTCGGGCGGCATCGCCGAGGCCCTCGTCACGACAGCTTTTGGTCTGCTGGTCGCCATTCCAGCCGTGTGGCTGTACAATTACTTTACCGTTCGTGTGGAACGCATCCAACACGAGATGGGAAATATCGCGGCGGACCTGTTAGATTACCTGGTCGACGTCCAGGAGGTCCTGTATGCCAAGCGTGTTTAAGCGTTGGCAGTCGGAGCCGCCGGAAGTCACTTCCGACCCCAACGTGATCCCCCTGATCGACGTGACGTTAGTCTTACTGATCATCTTCATGGTCATCACGCCCATGCTCCAGGTCGGGGCCGCCGTGCAACTGCCGATGACCAATAATCCCGAGGAGATCAAGCGGGAAGAAAAGCAGTTGACGGTCTCCTTGCGCCATGACCTCAGCGTGTACATCGGCGATACGCGGTATGCGACCAACCTCTACGGGGACATGTCCAAGTTTGAGGCGAAGATGAAGGAACTGAACGCTCGCAATCCGGGTCGCCAGGTCCTGATTAAGGCCGACCGCCGCGTCAAGTATGGCGACGTGCGGAACCTCATGAAATATGTGCAGGCGTCGGGGTTTGCCAACGTGGGCCTGATCGTCGACAAGAGCCGTCGCTCTTAATCTGCCGGGGAGGTGTCGGTCATGGGCATTCAAGTCGGAGGACGCCGCGGCGGGCCGATGTCGGACCCGAACGTGATTCCTTTTATCGATATCTGCCTGGTGCTCCTGATCATCTTCATGATCGTCGTCACGGTCCTGATCGCCCAGATGGGCTATTTGTCGAAATTGCCGCCCCGGGCGCAGACGCAGACCCCGCCCTCGGCCTCGGAACAGATCGTCATTCGTGTAACAGCTCCCTGTGGGCCGGGGCAGTTTGCCAGTTGTCGGGTGTTTATCAATCGGGAAGAGGTCCCGATGGGTCAGCTCTTGGCGCGTATTCAGCAGATCATGCAGGGCCGGTCGACGCAGATGATCTTTTTCACGGCGGATGACGACGTCAATTACGAGAACGCCATGCGGATTCTCGACGTCATCCGCCAGGGCGGTGCCCGGAACATCGGAATCCTGACCGAACCGATCAGTATCACGGCCTCGGAGCCGACAGGAAGCCCGGCGACAGTCCAGTAGGAAGGGTCGCTTCGGACTGATCCCCCTTCATCGAGGATGAGGCATGCGCGTTCGAAAGGAGGGTCTTACTGCGTGGATACTCCTGGGTGTCCTCATGGGGAGTGTCCTGGGCCTGAGGGCTCAGGAGAATCCCCTATGGGACCAGGGGCTTCAACTCTTTCAGAAGAAGGATTATGCCGGTGCGGCCGCCGTTTTCGAGCAGGTCATCGCCGAGAACCCCGCCCATCCGGCGGGCTACTACATGCTGGCCCTGTGCCAGATCAATCTGAACAAGATGGCCGACGCCGAAAAGAACCTCCAGAAGGTCATCGAACTGGAGCCGAAGCATTTCGGTGCTTATTACTACCTGGCTTACGCGGCCATGCAACGGAAGCAGTACAAGGCCGTCGTTCAGTACGTCGACCAAGGCCTGCCGAATGCGATCAAACCGGAGGATAAGGCCCTCGTGCCGGGCGCCTTGAAATTGCGGGGGGCGGCCCACCTGGCTTTGGGAAGTGTCGATAAGGCGGCCGCCGACCTCCAACAAGCCCTTCAGGCTCAGCCCAACGACGATGCGCTCCTCTATCTGAACGGTCTTGTGGCCTTACGTCGGAAGCAGGCCGCAGAGGCCTATCAGTACTTGAACCGGGCCTATACGCTCCGGCCCAACAACCGGGACTATGCCCGCTACCTTATCGAGGCCGCCAATCTGACGCAGAACTATGCTCGGGCCCGGGAGGTCGGGGAGGCTCTCGTTGCTCATGGGGGCGCCTCCCCGGAGGTCCTGGGCCAACTCGGGATCGCCTACCTGGCCCTGCAGGACTACTCGAAGGCCGCCAGTATCTTCAAACAGCTCCCGGACTCAAATCCGACCCGTCTTTACAACCTGGCGCAGGCTTACATCGGCCTGAAAGACTGGCCGAACGCCGAGGCGACCCTCCAGCAGTGGCGGCAGGCGCAACCCCAGAATCCAAAGGTCTACGAGCTCCTGGGGTACGTCTACGAAAACCAAAAGCGTTTTAAGGACGCCCTCGACCAATACAAGAAAGCGTACGAGTTGTCCAAGGACGACCGATACCAGGACATGATCAAACGGGCCACGCAGGCCCTCCAGCAACAACAGGCCCCGAAACCCAACTCGTCCACTCGCTCTTCCCGCTGAGGGGCACCGGATCGGCATGTCGGAGGGGGACGCGGGTGTAGTCCCACAGCCCTTAGGTCAGCGTGCGGATCCGACTTCCGTTCGTGTGCGAGAGGTCCTCGGATGCGTGTACTTATCACGGGGATCACGGGATTTGCGGGCAGTCATCTGGCCGAGTACATCCTCCAGCACCATCCCGACGTGGAAGTCTACGGCCTTTACCGATGGCGGAGCCGGATGGACAACATCCGTCACCTGCTCGACCGCATCCACCTGGTCGAATGCGACCTTCAGGACGCCGCCGCCGTCTATTGGACCCTTCATCAAGTCCGGCCCGACCGGATTTTTCATCTGGCCGCCCAGAGCTTTGTGCCGACGTCTTGGCGTCTGCCCTCGGAGACCTTTCAGGTCAACGTCATCGGACAAATTCATCTCTTGGAGGCTTGCCGGGCTTTGGACTTGCCGGTGCGGATCCAGATCGCCGGTTCCAGCGAGGAGTACGGTCTCGTCTACCCTCACGAGGTCCCTGTCCGGGAGACGAACCCCCTCCGTCCCCTGAGCCCTTACGCCGTGTCCAAGGTCGCTCAGGACCTATTGGGCTATCAATATTACATGAGCTATAAGGCTCACGTCGTTCGCACGCGGGGCTTCAATCATACAGGCCCCCGCCGGGGTGAGGTCTTCGCCGAATCGAATCTGGCCAAGCAGATCGCCGAGATCGAAGCAGGTCTGCGGCCGCCGGTCGTGCACGTCGGCAACCTGGAGGCCATCCGGGACTACACGGACGTCCGGGATATGGTCCGAGCTTACTGGCTGGCCCTGGAACACGGCGTCCCTGGCGAGGTTTACAACATCGCCTCCGGCCGGGGCTACAAGATCCGAGACGTCCTGGAAATGCTCTTGCGCATGACGTCCGTGGACGTCGACGTTCAGGTCGATGCCCGACGTCTACGTCCCTCGGACGTCGAGATCCTCATCGGCGACTCGACCCGCTTTCGGGAGATAACCGGCTGGGCACCCCAAATCCCCTTCGAGCAGACTCTGCAAGACCTGCTGAATTACTGGCGGCAAAGAGTCCAAGCAGAAAAAGGCGGTTGATCGGGGTCCATCGCCGGGAGTCTGCTTCTCGGTGGTGAAGGTCCGTCCGCTGGGGCCGTCTTACAGGAACGGTCATGGCAGTCGCCCTGGTCACCGGCGGCAGTGGCTTTGTCGGTCGTTTCTTGCTCCGTGAGCTGGTCGTCGCAGGGTATCAAGTCCATGCGACCTACCACGGGGAAGGGGCCTCGCCGGAGATTCCTTCCGATGGCGTCACGTGGTGGCCCCTCGACGTCGTATCACCCGCCGCCTGGCAGACTGTCCTGAAGGGCGTCCAGCCGGATGTCGTCTTCCATCTGGCCGGCTTGGCCCATGTCGGGCAGTCCTGGCAGGACCCTCATCGCTACTTGCAAGTGAACTTCTGGGGGGCCTTCCACCTGATGGACACCCTGGCCCGAACCGGCCGGCGGCCTCGGGTCCTCCTCGTCGGCTCGGCAGAGGTTTACGGAATCGTGCGGCCGGAGGACAATCCGATTCGGGAGACCCAGGCCCTACGGCCCGTCAGCCCTTATGGTCTTAGCAAGGCCTGCCAGGAACTCTTGGGGTTTCAATATTATCAAGCTTATGAGATCCCCGTCATCGTTACCCGTTCTTTCAACCACGTCGGCCCCGGTCAGCACGCCGGGTTCGTCTGTGCCGACTTTGCCTCGCAGATCGCCCGCATCGAGGCTGGTCAGGCTGAACCTGTCCTCCGTGTCGGGAATGTCGAGACCGTCCGAGACTTCACCGACGTCCGGGACATCGCTCGGGCATACCGTCTGCTGATCGAACGAGGCCGACCCGGCGAGGCGTACAACGTCTGTTCAGGTCGGGGCGTCTCCATTCAAGACCTCCTTCAGCAGCTCCTCGATATGGCGACCGTCCCGATCCGCGTCGAGACCGACCCGAGCCGCTATCGCCGGGTCGACATCCCGGTCCTGGTCGGTGACCCCACCAAGATCCGGGCCCATACGGGGTGGACACCCACCTATACCCTTCAGCAGACCCTGGCCGATATCTTAGACGAGTGGCGGCAGAAGACTCGCCGGTCGGGCAAGTAGGCAGGTCGGCCGATAGGGAGAACGGTGATAGGGGCGTCGGGGCGGCACTCGGAAAGTCACCCCTGAATCGTCACGGCATCCCGAGTTTCATCCATGGCGGACGAATGGGTCATCGAGGTCGACGGCCTGACAAAGCGGTTTGGAGACGTCGTCGCCGTCGAGGACCTGTCCTTTTCGGTCCGTCGGGGAGAGGTCTTCGGTCTCCTGGGCCCTAACGGAGCCGGGAAGACGACGACGATCCAGCTTATGCTGGGCCTGACCACGCCGACCGCCGGCACGATCCGGGTCTTCGGCTTAGACCTCCAGAAGTACCGCCGGACCATCCTGCAGCGGGTCAACCTGGCGGCGACCTACGTGTCTCTTCCGACGAACTTGACGGTGTGGGAAAACTTGAACGTATTCGCCCGACTTTATGGGATTCGAAAGCCCCGGGCCAAGATCGAAGAACTCATGGAGCTCCTGGACATCGCCCACCTGGCCCGGCGGGTCACAGGCACGCTGTCCTCGGGTCAGATCACCCGACTGAACCTCTGTAAGGCTCTCCTGAATGACCCGGAGGTCCTTTTCCTGGACGAGCCGACGGCCAGCCTGGACCCTGAGGTCGCCGCTCGAGTCCGAGACATCCTGCGTCAGATTCAACAGACCCGCGGGATCACGATGGTCTTTACGTCCCACAACATGCGAGAGGTCGAGCTCATGTGCGACCGCGTCCTATTCCTCGCTCGGGGTCGGGCGGTCGCCCAGGGCACACCGGCCGAGATCCGGGTTCGTGCCCGGGCCCGGTCCCTCGAGGACGCCTTCATCGTCATCGCCCGGGACGGACGCCTCCACGACGTAGCTGAGGTCACAGAGGCCGACTGATGGGGCTTCGAATCTATGCCCTCGTCCTGCGGCATCTGTACCTGTACCGGCGGAGCGTCACCCGCATCGGGGACATCTTCTTCTGGCCTGTCATGAACCTTCTGGTATGGGGGTTCGTGACGGACTATCTCCAAAGGATGGCGCTCCCTCAGACAGTCGTATTCCTTATCGGCGGCTTGATCTTTTGGGACCTCCTGTACCGGTCCCAACAGGCCATCACCCTGTCGCTGAGCGAGGAAATATGGGTCCGCAACATCATGAATGTCTTCATCGCCCCCGTGAGCATTCTGGAGATCATGATCGCCACGTGCATCGTGGGCGTCCTGAAGGCCCTCGCCGTGATGGTCGTCCTGGGCGTTTTGGCTTACGGACTGTACGCGTTTAACGTCCTGGCCATGGGGTGGGCGTTGGTCCCCTTTTTCTCGATCCTCCTCCTGTTCGGGTGGGCCGTCGGGATGTTCACGATGGGCCTGGCCCTGCGGTTTGGGCACGCCGCCGAGGCCCTCATCTGGGGGATCCCCTTCCTGATCCAGCCCTTCTCGGCCGTTTTTTATCCCGTCGAGGTCCTTCCTCGATGGCTTCAGCCAGTCGCCTACCTTATGCCATCGACGTACGTATTTGAGGGCATGCGGACCGTCCTCCAGGCCGGCCGTCTGGACGTAGAGATTCTGGCGATAGCCGTCGGGATGAACGGACTTTACCTGATCGGCGGGGCCGCCTTCTTCGGATGGATGCTCCACCGCGTCCGGGAAAAGGGTCTCCTCAGCCGCCTGTACCTGGAGTGACCGTACTAAGAGACCCCAGACTACGGACTCCGGACCTGTCGGTTCATCCGGTGGAGCCTGCCTCCCAGAGCCCTTCGGTACATTGGGCCATTCGGCAGTCGGGCAGTCCGGCCGATCGGCAGATAAAACCCCTTCGCTCATAGCTGATGGCTCCTATCAGCTCATGGCTCATGGGCCCATGAGCCATGGACCCAAATAGGCTATCAGCCATGAGCCAATATGAGCTATGAGCCGTGAGCCAATAGGGGCCACGAGCTCATCTCACTGGGACCCGGACCGGCTTTCGATTCGTACCTCCCATTCCCATCTTGCGCCCTGCATCCTGCATCTTGTATCCTGGACTTCTCCGTACCGGAGGTGCCCATGCGGCAATGGTGGGCCGCCCTTGCTTGCTGGTTCGGGACCGTCGGGCTTCTCTGGGGTCAGGCGCCGCCCACCCCACGGGGCGAGGAAACCGTCGAGGTTCATCTCCAGATCATTCCCTTTTACGTCGTCGACGAGTCGGGTCAGCCTGTCTTGGACCTGAAGCCGGAAGAAGTTCAGGTCCTCGTCGACGGCAAGCCTTACCCCCTCGGTCACCTGGACCGATATGCCTTTATCCAAGGATTGACATCCGGGGACTCGGAGAGACCGGAGGCTTCAGGGAATGACCCGTCGGTCGAGCGCCAGCCCGTATCGGACACGATTGGGAAACCTCGGCTGGAGACAAATCCTTCCCGACGGCACGTCTTACTCCTGTTTGACCTGGCTTTCTCGTCCCCACGGGGATTCCGGATCTCGAGGGAGGTTTCCCTCCAGACCTGTGAACGAATTTTGGACAGGGACCTGGTCTACCTATTGGTCTTCAGCGGTACGAAGGGCTTGCAACGGTTGTGGGGGCCCGTTTCGGGTCGGGACCGGGTCTGTGACCTTCTCCGGAGGTCGCTGGGACTGAGGCGGGGTGTCGAGCGAGCCCCCTCCCCGGACGTGGATTTTCCCTCGGAGGAGGGTCGGAACGTCGAGAGTAATATCACCGTTTCGTCAGAGCTGGAAGATTACGTCCGGGAAGCCCAGACGTTCAACCAGTGGACGTATCGGGACGTCGCCCAGCGGTTGGCGGCGGCATTCAAGCAGTTGGCGGCCTCGTTACGTCCCGTTTACGGTCCGAAGCTCCTGATCTACTTCTCCCAGGGCGTCCGGAACAACGTCTACTTTGCGGCCGCCTATGCCGAGCCGGTCGAACAGCCCATCGTGCCCGGCCAATTTCCCCAACTGTATGGCCAAGACGACCGGCTGGGTTCCTCGTTTCTCTATCAGGACTTTGAGGAGGCCGTCCGGGCTTTGGCCGAGGCCGGCGTCATGGTGATGGTCGTCAACCCGGAAGGATACCTGACGGAGGCCGGGGCTCCCCTGAGTGGAGAGAATTCTTTACGGCACATCGCCCGGGTCACCAGCGGCCTCTACGTGGAGGGGACGCAGGAAAAGGACATCCGTCAGCAGGTCAGTCAATGGACGGCGGCTTACTATGAGGCGGGGATCTATTTGCGCCATCGTGAATACAAGGGAAAGTTCCACAAGGTCGAGGTCCGCCTCTTGCGGCCCGGTGTGCGGCTCTGGAGCCTTCGAGGGTTCCGGGACCCCCGACCCTACCGGGACTTCACGCCTGAAGAACGCCTGTCCTACGCCATCCAGTTGATCTACCGAGGCGTCGAAAACCTGACGGCCCGACCGGCCCATGCCCGATGGCTCCCCCTGAACGGCCGGCCGGGGGGCCGGATCTCCACGGAAGAACGCTTCGTCTGGTTCGAGGCCGAATTCCAGCCCGAATGGAAGGGAAAGAAACTGGACATCTTCAGTCTCACCTTTGACGGTGATTCCCAAGGCCGCGTGGGCTCCCTTCGGGACTCGCGGGCCGAACAGCGGAAACTTCCCGAAGGCGACACCCTGCGGGTCGAGAATCGTCTGCCCTGGCATGGGACCTTCGTGTGGGGCATCGTGGTCGTCGAACCGGACAGCGGCACGACCTGGTGGTATCGGACCTTGGTCCATTCCCCCTTGGAGAAATGAGAATCCGGTGGGGGTGTTCGGTGGGGAAGACTATGGACCCCAGACCGCAAACGATGAGCCCCTCGCCCGATCCATCCAAAATCTGTTCGCCCCGCCGTCCCGGGACGGGGCATTCCGGTCACCCTCGTCAGGCCTGGGATCTACCAGCCGGGGTCTATAGGTCCCTCTTGCCTGACAACACCCAGGACCGAATCCGAATACCCAATCATCGGAGGCCTCCCTTCTGGATCAACTTCACGTAGCACCAGACGGTCAGGGCCGCCACGGCCGTAAAGGAAAACAGCATCAGGACCCACGCCAGGGGCGTCATCCGGGGCGGCTGAGACGCCGCTTGCTGGAGCCAGAAAAGCCCACTGACCATCGTATCAGCTCCCTGTCATAGAACCGTCTTAGGCAAGTGGGCAAATGGGTAGATAGGCAGGTAGGCAGATGGGCAGGTGGGCAGATAGGGAAGTAGGGGCAAGAGCCGCACCTTTGGAGACACCGATAAGACGGGCCAGTACCCGGATAGAGAAAGGCGTGCATACCGTTTCACCTTACTCCCGCCACCGTCGGGTCCACAGGAAGGCGACCAAAAAGGCAAACAGGAAGTAACTCCCGAAGACGATGACCCGGGCGAGGTAGACGTAGGGCCGGGCGTAGTAGCCGTCGACCTGAAACTTGAGATCGCCACTCAGGGGTACCCCACCCATCTCGTAGGTCCGTTGCTCTAACTTGGCCCGGACCTTATCCAAGATATCGGCGTCGACATTCTGGGTCTGGGCCCAGTCGATGCCCTGGACCTTTCCGTCCCGGACCGTGAGGACGGCCAAGACGCGAAAGTCCTTCTTCATCGCCTGGAGCCGAGCCTGCAGGGCTTCGTCAAGCTTTTGCTTGGCCTCCTTATCTTCCTCCCAGAGGACCTTCGCCGGGAAGTCCTTCAGGTTGGCGACGCCCTCGACGATGAAAGGCTTCGGCATGACGTTGGGAAAGCCGCCCAGGACCTCCTCCCAGACAAAGCCGCCCAGGATGACGGCCAGACACAGGGGCGTCACATACTTGGTGATATAGTAAAAGATGCGTGGGATCCGGATGTCGGCCCCCCGATGGATGTCTTCCCAGTAGCGGTCGATGCCGAAGACCCAGGCGGCCAAGACGACTTCCACGAAGGCCATCACGACCAAGAACAGCGTCCCGACCCAGAAGTCCAACTGGGCGACCATGCCGTATCGGTTGAAGAGGACCGTCGGGACAGTCCCCAAGATCCACAGGCCGGCCAAGATACCGACGGCCCGCCGGCGGTCCAGGCCTAACTCGGACTGAAAGAAGGCGATGACCGGCTCGGCCGTCGAGACCGATGAGGTGAAGGCCGCAAAGAACAACAGGAGGAACCACACCGTCCCGATGAAGTGGACGTTTAACTGCTCCCGGATGACCTCGGGCATGGCGATCATGCCGATGCTGAACGTCCCGGCCAATTCGGGGACCATCGCCGCCCCGAAGAAGACGGCCGTCGCCGGGATGGCGATCAGAGACCCGAAGATAACCTCGACGAATTCATTAGTCGCCGCCGTCGTCAGGGCGGATAGGACGATATCCTGGTCTTTTTCGCCACCCGCATAGCTGGCGTAGCACTCCAGAGACCCGAAGCCGATGCTCAGGGAGAAGAATAACTGGCCCGCCGCCGCCAGCCAGATGCTGAAGGTCCCCAGTCGACTGAAGTCCGGGGACCAGATGTAAGCCAGGCCGTCCAAGACGCTCCCACGGACCGGCTCCAGGGTCAAGACGGCCACGGCCATGATGATGGCGAACAAGAACAGCAGGGGCATGGCGATCTTGGCCAACAGCTCGATGCCCTTCGCCGCCCCCCGATAGAGGACCCACAGGTTCAGGCCCAGCGTGATGGCCATCATGAGCCATGGGATGAAGGGCGTCGCAAAGTAGTTCCCCGTCGCCAGGACCCCTTGGTACTCATTGAAGTAGACGCTAAAGTCCGTGACGTGATTGTAATGGCCCGTCAGGGACAAGAAGGCATACCCCAGCATCCAGCTCTCGGCATAGGTGTAGTAAATGGTGAAGATCAGGGGAAAGGCCACGCCCATGACCCCCAGGTACTTGGCGACCGGCGAACGGGCGATGCGGTGAAACATCCCGACCGTCGTGCTGTGACCGTATCGTCCCCCGTATCGCCCGACCCACCAGGTTACCCACATCGCCGGGATGGCAAAGAGGACGAGGGAGATGAGATAGGGGATGATGAAAGCACCGCCGCCGTTCTTAGCGGCCTGCGACGGGAAGCGCAGGAAGTTGCCGATCCCGACGGCACTGCCGGCGGCGGCCAGAATCCAACCGATACGGGTCGCCCATCGCTCCCGGGTCGCCATCGTCGCCCCTCCTCGACGTGGGCTGAACGCCCCAATCGGATCTTATCGAAGCATTAGTTTATTGGAGACGGTCTCTTCTGCAAAATGGGTCTCCTTCCAACGAGGACGATTTTTCAAGCACGGGGTCGATAGACCCCTCGGCCCCCAGGGCCCCGGGCCGGGCTGGGCCGTGGACCGGGCTCAGGAAAAACCCCGGAATTTTGGAGAAAGATAGCCTCTTGAGTACAATAAAAAGCCGGCTTCATTACCTAAAGGTCTGTGTATCCAACTTTTTGAATGCATTCATGCGCATTCAAAAAAATGGACATGGGTCGTGGGGGGGGGGGAGAAAGACCAGGGGCGTTCAACGACCAGCCTCGGGTTGGAGCCCTTCAAGGCTACCGAGGCAGGAACGGTTTTTGCTTCTCGTGGGACGGTGAGGACCGGCGTGCGGGAGGTGCGGGTCTACGTGAAATTATACCCATCCGCCTTTCGACCTCTTAACCTCACTGTCGAGGAGGGTCGAACATGATGCAACGGGGTTTCGCTTCAAAAATCCGGCTCGGGCTGGTCGTGCTGGCCTGCATGGGCTTCCTGGGCGTCGCCGCCCAGGCCCGGGCCGGCGGCACGATCATGGTCATCCCGGCGACGTTCACGACGGACGAAGCCTACGACGCCAACGGTGACAAAGTCTCCCTGGGGGGCGACGTCGTCGTCCCTAATTTGGGTCTCCTGTTCAGCTACAGCTTCCCGCTCAAGATCGCCGGTGCCGAGAATTGGAACCCCTCTCTCAGCGTGACCATGCTGTACTGGTTTGCCAAAGTGGACACGCCGGCGGGACTGGGCCAGTGGAAATCCCTTTTTGCGTGGCCGATCGTGTCGTTCGGGAGCAAGTACCTGGACCTTTACGTGGGATACGAATTGGACCTCAGCGATATCACAGACCAAGCGGAAGCCCTGACCCTGGGCGGGACCGTCAAGTATCCGATCGGCGGCGGATTTGACGTTGCGGCGGGTGTCGACTACTACTGGACCTTCCAGCAGGAGAACGCCATCGACCAGCCCAATTGGTTCATCGTCCGGGGGACGGGTACGTACTCGTTCAAGCTTGCGGAAGGCGTCAACGCCAGTATCGGGGCGACGGTGGCCTACTATTTCTTCTCCGAGTCCCCGGCTCTCGGGAATGACAATGGCAACGTGTTCCTGATTCGGCCTCAGGTCAGCATCTCTTACGAGAAGTTCTCTTTCACCGTGACGTGGGGGAGCGTGGACGAATACACCTCGGGCGGCATCAGCTTTTCGGGCAAAAACACGCTGGTCAAAAAGGCGAAGGGCTTCCGGGCGTTCATCGGATATAGCTTCTAACGTTTGACCTCCGGCCCACCCTCGGGGTGGGGCGGATGGAAGGTCCGGTCGGGGGCACCGGTCGCACCCGGTCCGGACCTTTCGCTCGCGGCGTCGTGACGACCAAGCCATCTCAAAAACCCTTTCCCGGTCGGAGAGGACGGTTTTTCAAGCAAAAGGGCAAGTCGGCAGTTGGGCAGTTCGGCCGAGCGTCCCAAAAAGCCCTGCCATCCAGGGTTCTATCGGCCCAAGGCCGTGGCTCGTCATTTCGTTACTCCATCACTCTGTCACTTTGAAAAATCGTGCTTCTCGGGCAATGGAAAAGGCCGTCCCGACGCCATTCTCACGAACCGAGCGGCTCTGGTAACAGAACCGCTCAGTTCGGGAGAAGCCGGGCGAGACTGACTTTCTCCGTCGCCCGGGCGACCGGCCGGGCGGATGTCCCAATGGCGGGCCGGAGGCGGAAGAGGTGTCGCCGAGGCCCGGGCCTCCATCCCACTCCCATTCCCCACTCCCCATTCCTCATTCCTCATTCCCCATTCCCCATTCCCCCTTCCCCATCCGGATCCCCCGGAGCCCGAAGTAGACCCGCAGGAGCCATCGTTCCCAGGCCGGCCGGTGCTTCCGGTAGTATCGCCACTGGGCGGCCCGCCGGGCCTGTCGGACCCGACCCCGGACCTGCGGATTCCGGTGCACGCTCTGGCCCCGAAAGTGGACGACGCGGGCCGTCGGGACCCACCAGATTTGCCAGCCCGCTCGATTCAGCCGCAGGCCAAAGTCGCAGTCCTCGTAGTACATGAAGAACCCGACGTCCAGGCCGCCGACGGCTTCCCAGGCGGCCCGCCGGACCATCATGCAGGCCCCCGAGACCCACGTGACGGGCACGGGTTCGGACCGCCGTCGCCATCGGGCTTGGAGCCAGGGTAATGCCATCCATCGGGTCCGCCACCGGTACAGGAACTCCCGGCCGAAGGTGATGGGCGCGCCCCACGACGGCTCGATGAGGCCGTCGGGCGACTGGATGCGTGGACCGACGGCCCCGGCTTCGGGTCGGGACGCCATGAATTCGACGAGGTCCCGGAGCGCTCCCGGCGGGAACACGACGTCGGCGTTGGCGATGCAGACGGGGTCGACATCTGCGTCCAGGGCCGACCAGCCGGCGTGGCAGGCGGCGCTGAAGCCCGGATTGTCGGGCCGCTCGACGAGCCGGACGTCGCCGAGCCACTCGACGGCGATGTGGAACCAGGGCCGGACCTGGGGCTCTTCAGAGGTATCGACGACGGCGACCTGGAGGGGCAGGCCCTGAAAGCGCAGGCTCTGCAGGGCGACCCACAGGTCGTCGGGCGTTCGGTAGTGGACGACGATGACGCCGAGTCGTTGCACAGGCTTCTCAGGGATAGGGATTTGGGGTCGGCGAGGCGGGAATATCCGGTCCCCGACTCCCATCGTACTCCCGCATGGCCGGCAGGACGATCCGGAAGACGGGGCCGTCCGGCGTGTTCCCGGCCTCCAGGGTCCCGCCCTGCATTTCGATGTACCGCCGGGCCAGGGGCAGGCCGAGGCCGGAGCCGTACTGTTTGGTCGTGAAGGACGGCTCGAAGATACGCGGCAGGACTTCGTCGGGAATCGTCGGCCCCCGATTCCAAACCTCGATGACATAGGTAGCGGTGCCGATGGGCCGGAGGGTCACGCGAATATGAACGTCTCGGCCGACGGCTTCGACGGCATTTTCGAGGATGTTATGGAGGGCCCGGCCGAGCCATTCGGGGTCAGCCCAGACGGTCCAAGGTCGAGACGCGTCTCCCTCGATGCGGAATTCGACCCGAGGGCCGGCCTCCGATGCGTAAGGCTGAAGGACCTCCGGGAGCCATACTCGGAGGTCCAGTCGACACGGCCGTAGGCGGAGTTCCTGGCTGTACTGGGCAAACTCCTGGACCCGGCGCTTGAGGGTCTCGATCTGCTTCTGCAGACGCTCGAGAAACACGGGGAATCGAGCCTGCAGACGGGCCCATTCCCCGGCGGCCGCCATCGAGCGCATCTGGTCCAGCGTGAGTTGCATGGGCGTCAGGGGGTTCTTGACGGCGTGGGCGACCTGGCGGGCCATTTCCTGCCAGGCGGCCAGCTGTTCAGCCCGCCGGGCCTCAGCCTGATAGTGGCGGAGTTGTTCGAGGAGGTCCCCAAATCGAGTCAGGATCGGTCGGAACTCTTCGGGCAGGCCCGTCGGGGCGGGCGACGGCGCCTCGAGGCGGGCCGGGTCGATGCCCTGGATGAACTGGACGATCCGCCGGACGGGCCGGACCAATCGGGTGGACAGGTAGTAACTGACGATCATGGACAGGCCCATCGTCAGGAAGAAGCCCGTCAGGAGCTGGTGAACGATGTGTCCGATGCGGAACTGCAAGACGTAGGAGTCCACCGAGACGGGGAGCCAGAGGGTAAAGGGCGGCAGGTCCGTCGTCAGGGTGTCGGGGAGGTCCCTCGGGTCCACCGACACTTGGGGGAGCAGGCCCATGAGGTACCAGGCCCTGCGGCTGGTCGCATGGAGGCGGTCTGCCTCGAAGACGTCCACGTCCCGCCGGAGGGTCCGTCGGACCCAGTGGAGGAGGGCGTCCTCGACGTCGGTCGAACCCGTGAAGGTCTGATAGTCCTGCAGGATGGTCTGGGCCTCGGCGGCGACCTGCCGGGTCTGGGTCACGAACTGGGACCGGTAGTCCCGGTACACGTAAAAGCCGATGGCCCCATAGACGACCAGCCACAGCAAGCCCACGCTGGTGACGGTCGTCCCGAAGATGAGGGTCCGGAATCGAGGAGGGCCCCGCCGGGGTCGGTGCCGGCGGAGGACCCACAGCCAGGCCGGGACCATCAGCGTCAGGCCGTCCCATAAAACGAGGACGGCGAGTCGGTCGAGGAGATCCCCGGGACGGTCATACCGAATGGCGAACTGCAGGTCCAGGGACGGATGCGGCAGGGTGTACACGGCCAGCCGTTCCCCGGAAGGCGTCTCGATGACCTGCCACTGACCCGGCCGGGCCGGGGGCCGGGGGAGGGGGAAAAACCAGGTCGTCTCCGTCAGGGCGGCGCCCTCCCGGGTCCAGGCCCCGAATCGGAAAGGCCCCAGGAGTTTCTGGAACGTCTGGGTCTCGTCCATCCGGAGGGCCGGCGGGACAAAGTCGGGACGGGCGTCCCAGGGAGCCCAGTAGAGGTCCTCGGCGATGGCCACGACGACTTGGAGGACGCCCCTCGGGTGGGAGACGGTCCGACGGGCGACCCGCAGATACCGGACGCCGCCGTCGTAAACGGTCCGCCGGGTGAGCGACCATCCCTCACCGGCCAGACCGGGTATGCCGTCGGGTTCCGGCCACCACGGCATTTGCCAGTCCATCCGGGATTCGGCCAGGCGCCGGCCCCGCTCGTCGTACCAACGCAGGATGACCGATGAAGCGTTCATCGAGCGGGCCAAAGGAAGCCGCATCCACAGGAAAAAGGCATGCGCCGGGTCCGGGTCCTGCGCCGCTAAGACGGGGAGCCAACGGTCGACCGACCGGAGGGCCTGCTCCAGGTCGATGGCCGCCTGCGCCTGGCGGAACTGATAGAGGGCCTGCCAGTCCCGTTCGACGAATTCCCGCCGGACGGCGTGACTCCGGGTCAACAGGAAGGGATGGAGACAGTAAAACAGACACCAGGCCGGAAGCAAGACCGGATGGGCGTCCGGTCGGCGGACCCACCGGGTCCCGACCCACACGACCACGGCCACCGCCCAAAAAATCAAGACGACGGGCCAGGGGGCGCCCGGTAAAGCCCTCCAAGTCATCCCCACACCGGCGGCGGCGCCGATCAAGACCCAGCCCCCCAGCCACCGAAGCCATCCGTAGGTCAGCGAACCGACGGGGGCGATGGCCCCCATCAGCCAGAGACCCAGGGCGAGCCGGACCCACCGGTGGAATCCGCTGGCCTGCTCGACCTCCAGGACCTCCAAGTGGCTGACGTGGAGGACGTTCGTCAAGAGGTCCATCAGGAAGCGGGCCCCGTCGGTGACGATCAACGTCCACCCCAAGCCGATCAGGACCGCGCCGATACGCTGTCGGAATCCCGGCCGATTCCAAGACATCCCCGGCCAACGGGCCACGGCATAGGCCGTCCCCAAACCCCACAAGATCAGGCCCGCGCCGCCGACCGTGAACGCCCAGAGGTTCCGCCCCCACACGGGAAGACCGTGGAGGGTAAAGAGGACGGGACTGAAGACGTCGAAGCCCGGCCCCTCCAGTCGAGCCACCAGGCCAACCCACAGGACAGTCCCCAGGGCCGCCCAGAGGACTTTTCGGCCCCTCTCCGACCCCGCCGGCCCATCTCCCAGGGCTTGATAGACCATTCCTGCTAAGCCGACCCAGAGGCCGACCGCCAGCCCGATGCCGACCAGGGCCTGGAAGGCCGCCCACCAGGCCTGCATACGAGTCGAGGCGTCGGGAACCCGTCGCAAAATCCGGTCCGGCTCCTCAACCCGGATTGTTTGGTTCCAGGACGCCGCCAGTGCATCGTTCACCTCGGGAGCGACTTCCCACAGGACCGGTAGCCGGAGCCACCGTTGCCAGACCGGCTGAGGCACTGTGTCCCACAGCGTTTGTCCTTCCTCGATACGGAGCCCCAGCCTCTGCTGAACGACGACCCGTGCGGACCCCTCCCGCCAAAGCCCCAGGACGAATAGACCCCCCGGCCGGGCCTGCAGAAACCAGCCGGCAGGACGATCCGAGTCGGCGATCTCCTGCGGATCGACCGTGAAGAAGGCTCCCCACCGCTCGACGGCAGACCCCCGGGCGACCCATACGCCGACGTCCGACCGGCCGACCCAACGGCGAAAGTCCCGGTCCGTCGCTTGAATCAACCGAGCCTGCCAGACGCCCCACTGGACGCGGGCGACCCAGTCCGTCGAGCGGGAGAGCCCCCAACCGGCCAGCAGGCACAGGGCGACCCCGGAACCGACCCATCGCTCCCAGGTCCGAAGCCGCAGGCGACCCCATCGGTCCAAAATCCAAAGACCGACCCACAAGAGGAGAAAGCCCGGCCATCGAAAGAGGGCCACCCACAGCAGGAACCATCGGAGCCAACGCAGGGTCATCGGGTCTGCAATACGATCAAACGCCAGGCCCGTTCGCGAAACTCCCATCCGAGTTCGACCGTGTACTCAAAGTCCTTGCCGTGGGCCCGGTCGTGAAAGCGCCACATCCCCCGGACCAACCACCGATTCCGCTCCGAACCCTCGTCCTGTGCCACCTGGAAGACACGTGTCTCCAAACGGCGCTCCATCTCCTGGAAAAGGGCCTGGGCTTGGTCCGCCGTCAGGAAACCGCTCCGGAGATTGGGAATTCGGACATAGACCCGGCCCTCCGGACTCAGGTAGGCGCCCAGCCGCGTCCAAGCGTTCGCCCGAAAGGCCTGGGCGACGGCGTCCCCCAGCTCGGAGGCCCGCCCCGGCAGGCCGCTGATCAGCAAAAAGAGGCCGATCCACGCGATATGGATTCCACGGACCATCCCGGTCCTTGCCGGCCCGATGTGCACGTTGTCCTCGGCGTCTCTTCGGTGAAAAACTCCCGTCGGCCCGGAGCTGGACCGCCTCGACCGGAAAACGCGCCCATCGGTTTGCCCCTCCCGGCCGGGCGGTGGGACCCAAGGGGGATTGTGCAAATTCGATGCCGTCGGGCTCAACCCGGGGAAGTCGGTCGGCCCAACGCCTGTCGGATCAGACGGCACAGGACCGAGGGCGGGACCAGACCGCCCCGGAGGAGTACGCCGTTCAAAAAGACCGTCGGCGTGCCGGCGATGTTCAAACGCAGGCCCAACTCGACCTGGCGGCGTACGCGCTCCTGCGTCGCCGGCGCGGTCGCACAGGCCCCAAAGGCCGAGGCCGTACTCGCCCCCGGAATCCGGCCCTCCAGCCAGAGGGCGATGGAGGGTTGATACATGAACATTTCATCGTGGACGGCCCGCAGGCGGCCCTGGGCGGCGGCGCATTCGGCGATGGCCGCCAGTTCGCAAGCCAACGGGTGGACGGGACGAGAGACGCTCGGATTACAAGCCGGGTCCAGGGGGAAATGGCAGACCTGGATGCCGAGGCGGCCCTGAAACTCCTCGGCCAGCCGGTCCAGGATGAAGGCCATCTGCGCACAGACGGGGCACTGAAAGTCGATGAACTCCACGACCTGGACGGGCGAGTCGGGGCCGCCGACCAGGTAGTTGCAAACGCCCGTCGGAATCTCCACCGGCGGGGGCGGGGCCTGCAGGAACTCCGCCCAGTCGGCCGGGATGGGTTCGTCCGTGCAGAGGCCCGCCTTCGGGCCGCCCGTATACGGCGTCCCGCCCCCCGTGTAGGGCGTCGCCACGGGCGCCCGGTCCTCATCGACCGTCGGCCCCGGCAGAGTCCTCGAAGAGAGCCGCTCCAGACTCACCGTGTTTTGCCTGTATCCCCAGCCGGCCAGGGCGATGGCACCCACGCTTAGGACCAGGACCCAACGTCGCAGGGCTCGGTCTCGCCGCCATATCGCCGGCAGACGACGCAAGACCGGACCGAATCCGATGACCGTCGAAACCAGCAGGAGCAGGTTAATCGCATAGCCCGTATAGCATATCGGGCAGACGGCCCCCAGGCGGGTCCGCATGATCCAGAACAGGCCGGCCGAGGTCAAGACGGCCCCGAGGCTGGCCCAGGCGAACAGGACGCCGACCCGCTCCGCCGAACGGACTCGCCACAGGAGGATCAGGAGGCCCCCGTACAGGACCAGCGCCCAGGCCGGAAGCGGAACGCCCAGCCAGTTCGCATAAGGACTCGTCAGCACGACGTCACACCGGACCGACCCCTGGATACCGCAACCCAGGGGCGTCGTTCCCCGATGAACTTGCCGCTCGGCCCATAAGGCGTACAGGCCCCACCCGATGCCCAAGACGCAGACTGCCGTCATCCAGACCCGCTTCATTCGAGGCCTCACGGCGCAGGATGCCGGCCGACTCGGGACGATTCCGGCTCTATGCAGGATACAAGATGCAGGATGCGGGACGCAAGATGGGAATGGACAACGAGGTCCCGGGTCCTGGGTGTCGGGTCCCAGGTTCGGGAATTCGGGCGCTCGGCCAGCGGGCCATCTTCATCCCGGTCCCGCCCGCCCGAGCGGGGTCCTTTCATCCCGGCTCCGCCCGTCTGGGCGCGGGGTCGCCGTTTTAACGGGACGTCGTGACGGCAGGACGGCGTGACAGGATAACGTCCGCCGATTCAACGTACAGACTACTCGCCATTCGCTATTCGCTACTCGCCATTCGCCACTCGCCGTTCGCCGTGCGAGGGTCGAAAAAGCTGAGCTGATCGGGGTCCTCGTGAGCTGAACGGCTACGCTAAGTCACGGTCCGACCTGACCCCGTAAGCGCCGGACCTCTTCGTAGAGGCGGGGGATTCGCGGAAGGCTCATCGTCTGGGCGCCGGCCGCCTGGGCCCGCTCGACGTGCCAGTAGCAAAAGGCCAGCTTCGTCAGCGCCCGGAGAAAACGCCGGCGGGCCTGCCATCTCGGGGGATTCCCCAACGACGCCAGAAGCCATCGGACCCGACCCCAGAACGAGCCGGCTATCCGAAGCTCGTCCTCCGAGATCAGGCGTCCGACCTCCGACGCCAGCATGCGCCGGACGATCCGGCCCTCCCGGACGACCAAGTAGACGACGCCGCCCAGGAAGGCCAGAAACAAGGGCACCCACACGACCAGGTACAGGACAAAGAAGAAGGCCCCGGCCAGGGAGCCGATGAAGTTCCAAAGGGCATGCAGGAAGCCGGCCCCAACCCATCCCGCCACGGGCATGACGACCCGCAAGACGGGTCGATGCGTCTCCCGGGCGATCCCACAGCCGATGCCCGTCATCGCCGTAAAGAGGGCATGGGAGAACGGCGATAAGACGCCCCGCAGGAACACGACGACGGCCAGGGCCCCCAGGCCCTCTTGGACAAAGCTTCGCCCGTAGTAGAGTACGTTCTCGACCGTAGCGAACCCCAGGGCGATGAATCCGGCGTACACGATGCCGTCTAAGACGTCGTCAAATTCCCGTTTCAGGAAGAGCCAAAACGCGAGGACGCCCAGGCCCTTTGTCGACTCCTCGATGAGCGGCGCCGAGATAACGGACGCCAGGACTTCCCCAGTTGCCGGCCCGGCCAGGGCCGTCGAGACGGCGCCGAACAGGCTGTTCACGACGATGGAAACGACGACGGCAAACAGCGCGCCCCACGAGAAGGCTCCGACCAGGGCCCAGGCCGGTTCCGGGTCATACCGGTCCAGCCACAGAAACAGCATCAGGTAAAACGGCGCCGGCAGGAACGCCACGAGGCCCCCGACCAGCGTCCCGACGAGGCCCAGCTCCAGCATGATGAGGCCCGCCGTGATAAAGGCAAGGAGACTTCCCGCCAGGATCAGACAGCCGATCCCGACCCATCGACCCTCCCTGGCTGGGGCCTTTTCCCGGTCCGGGTCATACATCCCCAGGTCGGCCAGCGTCCGTCGCCGCAGTCCGGTCCCGGTCACCTCGGAAGGCGCCTCGGCCGCAGGTGCCGACACTTCCTCGACCTGAACCCATATCTGAGGCCCCTGGGGACCCAGTTGGACGACGTCGCCATGCTGGAGACGGGCCCGCTGGACGCGGACCCCGTTGACGAACGTCCCGTTCCGGCTGTTTTGGTCGATAACATAAAGACCGTCGGCCTCCTGCTGGAAGACGGCATGCAGGGTCGAGACGATCCGGTCGGCCGTCGGGTGGAACCGGACGTCACAGTCGGCGCCCCGTCCGACGGTCAGACGTCTGGGGGCCTCGAATCGGAACTGGGTCCCATGCAGGGACCCGCCTTGAATCGTCAGAATCCACGCCATGCCAAGCTCCCGGGCGCTGGGTATTCGGTGTCGGGCCATGGGACAGAACCGTTCCACCCGTGGGAGTCCCGATTCAGCACACCGAATCCCCAACACCCGGCACCGAAAGCACCGTATCCAGTATACTCCGCGGGAATAAATCCAATCCACGGAGCCTTATAATAGGGAAGGAGTTTCCATGCATGGACCCCTTCTGGCTGGAGTACACGGATAGCCTGTACCGGTATGCCGTGCGCTTGACGGGCGACCGGGAGGAGGCTCGGGACCTGGTCCAGGAAACCTTCCTGCGGTTTATCGGGAAGGGACGCGTGCCCCGGCCGGATGCCAACGTGAAGGCCTACCTCTTTACGGTCCTGCGGCATTTGTGGCACCGTGAACAGCGACGAAAATTCAACCGACGTTTGGTACTCCTCCGGTTCTTTCGGCGTCACCGGGCCGAGGCCTGGGAATCCGAAGAACTGGCGGGCGTCCCGGAGGCCTGGAGCGACCCGGAACTGCAGATCCTGCGAGAAGCCGATACCCAGTTGGTCCGAGCGGCCCTGGCGGCCCTGCCCTTGCCCTTCCAGGAGGTCCTCCTCTTGCGGGAAGTCGAGGACCTGGCTTATCAAGATATCGCTCGCGTCTTGGACCTGCCGGTCGGGACCGTCATGTCCCGCCTTCATCGGGCCCGAGCGCTTCTCAAGAGGGCGTTGATCGACCTGCAAGTCTCGAGGAGAGAGAACCCCGATGGCGTGCGACCTATGGCGTCGTCGGATTCAACGTTACATTGATGATCTGGACGATTCGGAACGCCCGGCCGTCGAGGCCCATCTACGGGAATGCCCTGCCTGCTGGCGGGACGTGGAGGCGGCCTATCTCCTGCGGCAAAAACTGCGGGCCGCCCTCTTGGAAGAGCTGGCACCCCCGGAGCTCTATCGGCAGGTCACCCGCTGTATCCTCTGCCAAGCCCAGATCCGACGGTATCATCGCCGCCGGTGGATGTTCGCCGTCGTGCTCGCCCTCCTCGTGGGTATCGCCCTGGGCGTCCTCGTCGCGATCCCCGTCTACCGCCACGTGGTCCTGCCGACATCGGCCCCGGTCGCCCTGATTCAGGAAGCCCTCCGCTACCACCAGCTCCTCCGGCAGGGTCAACTCGCCTTCGACCAGACGGGGAGCGACCCCCACGTATTAGTTCGATGGCTTCACCAGGCCGGGTGGCGGATCGAGCTTCCATCCTCGATACCGCCGGACTTGCACCTAAAAGGCGTGCGCCTGATCGCCATGTATGGCCGTCCCGGCGTCGGCCTCTTTTTCGTCAAAGGCACGAGCCAGGCGACCCTCTTCGTGTGGATGCTCCCGCCGGACACGGCCCGAGACTTGGGCATCCCTGAACGGCCTCAACGCCAGACCCTCCAGGGCTACGACGTCCTGACCTGGCGGCGGGGCGCCTTCATCCACGTCTTGATATCGTCCGGGTCCCGCGACGGCTGTATGCAGTGTCATGACCCGAGCCGGGACCCCCGCTGGCTTCAGTCGTTTACGCCGGCCGAGATGTGAGGGACGATGCGTGGGAATGGCGGGGCAGGGATTGCATAGTGCGAAATGCGATCCCCGTCCCGCGCGCGTGGGATCATGGAAGAACGTAGGAGCCCCCTTCTCTCATCGGCTCATGGGTCATGACCATGAGCCATCAGTTCGGTCTTTCCAGACCCCCCGGGGACCCGTGCTTGACGCTTCCTGCCGGCGGCTCCACCAGCGGTACCCGAAGAAGACGAGGGCCCACAGGCTGAAGAACAGGTAGCCGCCCATAAACAGGAAGTGGTAGAACCAGCGCTGAATGGCGGAGGCCTCGACGACCTCGCCCTGGACGTTACAGCAGGGCTGGACGGCATACACGCGAAGCCATTCCATCAGTCCGTCCATGGCCTCTCCGACGATGAGGCCCCGCGGCGCGTGAGGCCCGCAGGCTCGGGGCCGCGGGGACGCCTATCCGCTTTGGCCCCTATCAGGGCGTGAGAGATGGCCTTCAGGACCCGCCGTACGAGACGCCGGCTGTAGGCTTGAATCAGCGCCCGCTCCCGAGGCGTCCAGGCATGCCGGCGCAAGAGGCGGTCTAACTCTTGGGTCCGGTAAGTCTCCGCCCATGCCGGGGCGGAGGCTCCCGACGCCTCGAGGTTGGCCGCCACCGCACGGACTGGACTTCGCATCTGCTCCGACTCTCCGCCGCGCATGAGCCTCGGCTCGCTCTCCGTCCCTTGTCCTATGCTCTATGCCATTGCCCTTCGCCCTCTTCACCCATGGGGCGGGACCGGACCGATAGGGGGCTGGGTCAGCCACGCCTTCAGGTCCGGCCAGAAGCGGGTGACCATGTAGATGACCGTCCACAGGAGCCACCCGTACCAGATGGCCTGGAGCCACCACGGGAAGGCATTCCCCTCGTACGTGAAGTCCTGCGTGGCCGGATAGTCTCGAATGGACTCGAGCTTTTCCCGTTCCGCTTCCCGATCGCTCATCGGAGGTCCTCCGCATCGTATTGGGTTTCGGGCCAACGGGTGTACCACCAGTCCCGGGTCTCTTCGTCTAACTGCCGCTCCCGTTCCAGCATCTCATACTTCGGCGCCTCGACGTCCCGGTAGTGCCCCCGGCTCAGGGTCCACAGAAAGATCAAAAACCAGCCGACGGCCACCGACAGGTAGGTCACGACGGGAATGATGAAGGCCCGCTCGACGTCGCCCCGGATGACGGAGAACAGGAAGTCCATCAGCTTGAACGTGAAGCCCAGGCCGGACCCGATCAGGACGGTCCAGCTGAAGACCTTCAGGAACTTTCGTTCCCATGCGGGCATGACGTGGGCCACGGGGTACCTCCTATCGGTTCATCGATAGGGTCCTCTGACCGGAATCCTCCGCCCCCGAAGCCGTGAGCGGCGCGCCCTCCGCCGGGGACCGGACCCAGCTCCCGAGCCACTGGACGTACGTGATGATGGCCAGGCCCCGCTTGTTGGGGACGATCTTCACGCCGTTCTCGTAAGGCGTCTTGCGTTCCTCGAAAAACCACGTAAACCGGGGCATGACCGAATCGGGGACGACGGCCTGTGGGTTGTAAAAGTGGGCCGCGTGCCAGTCATTCGAACGAACGCCGGCCTCCCGGATGAGGTCCGGCCCGACCCGTCGGGTCCCGAAAAGGGGCGGGAGCTGAAGTTCGTTCTGGTGCTCGGCCGCCCAGGAGGTCGGCCCGAATCGGAGCTGTTCGTCGGCCAGGGGGCGGACGAACTGACTGTGGCAGTGCCAGCACCCTTCGGCGATGTAGACCTTCCGGCCGAGGCGGAGGGCCTCGGCGAAGTACTGCCGCATCTTGGCCTCGTCGGGCGGGTCGCCGGGGTCGCCGAAGTATTTCTTGAACTCGTCGGGGTACCGAACCAGCAGGTCGTAGAAGTCGGGAATCACGTTCTGGCTGATCTGTTCGACCGTCTGCATCGGGACCTTCCGGAGCATGACGACGGGGCCCAACGCCATGGCGGCGACCGAGAAGATGAAAAACCCAAACCCCGAGATCCCCAGCGTGGCCGATGCCTTCTCAAGCCATCGCGTGTTCATCGTCCGACCTCCCCAGCGGAGCGGTCACAGGGCCGCCGGCTCGGCGCCCTCGACCCGCTCGGCGACGGCCGCCGGTGCCGGCTGACGGGCCGTCGCCCAGGCGTGATAGGCAAAGACGACCGTCCCAGCGATGATCATCAGGCCCGTAAAGGTCCGGAAGACCCAGAAGGGAATAGCGGACCGAAGCATATCCTCCCACGGATTCAAACCTCGCCACAGGTAACCCTCCTGGAGGCCCAAGGCCGTTAAAGTCAGGAACATCAGCCAGATGCCCAGCGTCGTCAGCCAGTAGTGCCATTCCAGCAGGGCCCGGCTCTTCCAGGGCCGCCGCACCAGACGGGGCCACAGCTCCGTAAAGAAGCCCATGATCCAGGACCCGAAGACGGCGAACATGACGAGGTGGGCATGGGCGACGACCCAGTCGGTGAAGTGAATGATCTGCTGGACGGGGAGCTGGACCTGGACGGCGCACTGGAGACACGTCGTAAAGTAGGCGACCATCCCCGTGTAGAACCACCGGATCGGCAGGCTCGTCACCAGCGTCCGGCCCATCCCCCGGAGCGTCATGAAGAAGTTGACGATGACCGTCGTGACGACCAGCTCGACGGCGACCGTCGCCGTGACGGCTCCGTACTGGACGTACATCGGGATCGTGCTGTACAGGAAGTGGTGAACCCCGTTCAGGGGATAGAAGAAGGCCAGGCCCCAGAAGCCGACCAACGACAGGGCGTGGCTCCAGATGGGCCGGTTCAGGATCGACGGGACGAAGTAGTACATCAGGCCCCACCCGATGGGCGTCACGAACAGCCCGACGAGGTCGTGGATGAACAGGCCGGCGACGGCCGCCCCGCCGGCGCCCGGGACGAAGAACTGCGGGATGTAGTTGCCCATCAGGTAGTTCAGGATCGTCCACACGAAGGACGCCGTGAAGTACCACAGGGTGACGTACAGGGGCCGGCCCCGCGTCTTGAGGATGGGCGCTACCAGATTCACGATCCCCAGCAGAGCCCACAGGGCGATGAAGGGGTCGGTAAAGATGGGTGTCTCGCCCCACTCGACGGCCTGGGCATGCCCCGTCAGGATGCCCCCGACGACGAAAGCCAGAATGACCTGCCAGCCCCAGAAGAAGACCTTCCCGAGCTTATCCGACAGGATCGGGAAGCCCGTCAGACGGGGGATCGCCCACAGCATCCCGGCGAAGTAGGCATTCAGGATGAACCCGTAAGCCATCATGTTCGTGTGGACCATCCGAACCCGACCGGGCGACAGGAGCTCGACGCCTGGGAACGGATAGTACCGGAAGAACTGCATCGAGAACAGGAACCCGCCCGTCAGACCGACGAAGAACCACACGAGGCTGGCGATGATGTGGTACTTGACGAGCGTCAGGTTGACCAGGGGGCGCTCCCCGGCCCCGGACGGCGCCAAAGGCGCCGGATGCGTCGTGGCGCGGTCTGTCATAGCGGTCTCCTCCGTGGCAGGGAAATGCCTCGTTTTTCGATGAGGGACGCCACGTAGTATGTGACGGCCCAGAGGTCCTCTTCGGGGATCTGGCCCTTCCAGACGGGCATCTCCGTCCCGCCGACGCCGGCCCCGATGCGGATGTAGAGGTCCTCCAGCGACGAGACCGACTTCAGGCGGTTGCGCGTGAAGTCCGGCGGGAACAGGATGTTTCCCCACCGGTCCGTCGTCTTCTGGGGCTTGTACAGGTCGGGCCGGATGGAGGCGGCCTCCTCGCCCCGACCGAACTGCCGGAGGTACTCGGCGATCTTGTCGGCCGGCACGTAAGCCGGATGACAGGCCCAACACTTGGTCAGGCCGTGGTAGACGGCCTCGCCCCGGGGGAGGACCTCCGCCCGAATCTGATCGGGGTCGTAAAAGGCATAGGGGTCGGGCGCGACCTCGATGGGCTGGCCCGGGGACTCCTCCTGCCAGCGGGTCGAAAAGGTCTTGATGTACTGAATGACGGCCCACCGTTCGGCTTCGGGCAAGAGCCGCCAAGACGGCATGGCGGACCCCGGAAGCCCGTGCGTGACGATCCGAAAGAGGTCCCGGTCCGGCGGCAAGTCTCCCCGAGGGACCGTCAGGAATTTGAAGACGCCGTCCCGGAAATCCCGGGGCTTCGGCCACAGCATGGCCGCCGCCGGACCCTGGCCGTCGCCCCGCTCACCATGACACCCGACGCAGTAGCGCAGGTAGACCCGACGGCCATTTTCGATGACCTGCCTCTGTTGAATCGGGGGTTGAGGCCACTGGACCGACTGGGCCAAGACGCTGGCCACACCCAATGCGGCGAAGACCCAGAATCCAATCATCCGCGACCCCTGATGCATCGGAAACGACCTCCTTCACAAAGCCCTTCGTTCGTGAAAAGTCCGATGGATTCGGCCTTTCCGGTCTTCAAAGGTCCGGCCGATGGGCCAGGGGCCGGAAAAAGCTATCGCCCAGGCCCCGCCATTCCTGTTATCCCGCATCTCGTATCTCGTATCCCGCATCCTATGGGGGTTGCCCCACCGGCCCACCTGCCCATCTGCCTATCTGCCCACCTGCCTATCTGCCGACCTGCCCACCTGCCCACCTGCCCATCCGCTTCCTCTACCGGCGCCGGCACGAGGAGGTACGAAAACGTCAGACGCCGCACGTCCGGGATCGTCTTGTCGATCTTGATGACCGCCGCCGCATCGAGGGACTCGCCCGGCTTCAGTGTGATGGCCCGGGAGCGTTTGTCGGGTCCCGTGATGCAGAAGCACTCGATCATCTCGAAATAGGCGTAGTATTCGGCCGGGGCGACAAAGTGGCCCGCGATAAAGCGGACGGTCTGATTCGAGGGATTCCGAAAGGTGTATTCGATGCGGAAGCGCTTGCCGACCTCGACGTCGGCCTCGGCCGGCCGGGCCTCGACCTGCAGGGGCAATTCTTCAGGGACGTGAACCCGGAAGACGACGGGAATCTTGCGGGGTCCCGCCGCCCCGACGGCCATCCCGACGACGGCCAGGACGATGCCCCCAGCCATCCACCATCGCCGCCAACAGCGCATCATGACCGCCTCCCTGGAGCAGGCGTTTGAATTGAAATCCCGCCTGGGATGCCCGTCTTCCCGTGGCCCGGCGGCCGTATGGCCGGAAGGACCGCGGAAGGAGGCACCCACCGAAGGGTCGGGGCCAGTCCCTCCGGGGACGCCTCCGCATCCCTCCGCGGGATTTAAGGGATTCCAGCGACCTTGGGAGCGGGCGGGCTGATCATGAAACGGGCCGTCAGGGACGTGATGCCGTTGCCGCCCGTGTAAGGCGCCCGCAGGAGCGGAATCTTGACGGTCTCCCAGGTGCCCATCGTGATGCGGGTCACGTGGTCGTCGAACTCGTTGGTCACCCAGGCGTACTTGCCATTATGACTGTAGGCGACGCCGTGGGGGCTCTGGCCACTGGGGATCCGCTTGATGACCTCGTCCTTGGCCGTATCGATGACGACGGCCTCACCCGTCCCGCCGACGGCGGCGACGACGTACTTGCCCGTCGGGTCGACGGGAAGCTGGATGACGCCCGGGCCGACCTGAATGTCCTTGATCTTTTTAGCGTTGGGGATGTCCACGACCGAGACCGTTCCCGATAGCGCATTGGCGACGTAGGCCTTCTTGCCGTCCGGCGTGATCCCGACGGCCACCGACAAGACGCCCGTCTCGACCAACGCCACTTTGTCCGTATCCAGGTTCACGATCGTGACGCCGCCCGCCGGGACTGTGTGGGGAACCAACACGTAGTGACCCTTCCCCTTGGGGGTAAACCAGAAGCCGTGGGGCGCTTCCCGAGGCATCTTGTAGGTCTTCAGGACCTTCCCGGCTTCCCGGTCGAACTTAACGATGTAGTCAGCCCCCTGAATCGTGGCAAAGACCACGTTGGGGTCGTTGGGGTCGTACATGACGTGGGCGCAGTTGGGACCGACCTTCAGGGACCGGACGACCCGCTTGGCCTGAGCGTCGATGACCGTGACGTAATCCCGGTGCCAGCTCGTGACATACATGTACTTGCCGTCCTCAGACGGCCAGATGTTATGCGGGTCGCCTTCCACGCGGATGGCCTGACGAACGCGATTGCTGGCGGGGTCGATGACCTGAACGGTATCGGAGAACTGGGCGCAGACCCACACCTCATCGCCGGGCTCACCCTTGGCATTCGGAGGCGGGACCTTCGTGGGCGTCGGGATCCGGTACTGCTCCTTCTGCCAGGTGGCATCGTCGACGCCGACGAAGACCTTCATCCGCATGTAGACCGGATGGGTCAGACAACGGACGTCATAAACCCCCGGTTTCGTGAAGGTGAACCGGAACGTCTCGCCGGGCGCCAGGGTCTTCGACAGAAAAGCCCCGCCGACGTCGGCCATCCGATGCCAGCCGGCCGAGACGTTACTCCACTCGACGGTGTCGCCGACGTTCACGCGCAGATTGTTGGGCGTAAACCACGGGCGCTTGTCATTGATGGAGACCTTATGGACCTGTCCCTGGGCCCAGGCCCAGCCGCCCAGGAAGACACCCAAGAACAGTCCGGTGAACAGGACACGCCGATAAGCCATGGCTTACCTCCCCGATGGGCATGCAAATCCCTTCTTAACAAGAGTCCCTGAACCAGCCGTTTATTCCCGGAGGGGGTCTCATCCCCGACGTGGCCGTTGCCCCCCTTATCCCTGAGCGTATGACACTTTTCGCCCAACCGGTCAGCTTACGTCCGACTTTACAACGGCCTCCCGACGTGACTACAATGCGAACTCTCCGCACCGGGCCTCATCCATGAGCCGTAAATGACCCTCGGCAGATGGGCAGGTGGGCAGGTCGGCAGGTCGGCAGATAGGCAGATGGGCAGTCGGCAGGTCGGCCGATGGGCCGGTCGGGCGACGGGCGTCTATCCCCGGCACACCGGCCGTCATGCCGGTGGCTTCCGTAGAGAGCCCGCCGTCCTGCGGGCGTCATCTTCGTGAACCGCCCGTCCTGGCCGGGTCGATCCCATCTGAACACCGCCCGTCATGGCGGTGTCATATCCCCTCTGAACACCGCCAGGGATGGCGGTGTCATCCTTAACAAGCTTGAAAAGTCGAGATCGCCGGGCTACCGTTTTCCGGATGGGAGCCGCATTTCTCCTGACCGAACAGCTCTGCTATAAGAGAGGGACTTGGGATGGATTGGCTCTGTCGATATCCTCTTCAGGCTTCTGGAGAGGCCCGGAGGCCCTGGGCCCGCCGACACAGGGGGCGGACGCCGGTCGTCATGCCGGCGTCCGGACGGGATGGACGCCGCCGTCACCGGCGGCGCCGGGACCGAGGGACGCCGGGATGACGCCCGGCGTTTGGATGGGATGGACGCCTCAGGGGCTTTGAGACGATGGCTCAGGGATGTCCAACAGAGCCCGATGGATTCCACAAGCCATCCCCTCAAGATGAGGAGACCCCCTGGGCCCAAGCCGGCCTATGGTCTGTGGTCTATGGGTCTATGGTCGGATTTATGAGAGCGCTTCCCGGTTAGGGCAGGCATGATGAGCCGTTGGATTCATTGGACCTTGCTGACCATTCTTGTCGTCGGAGGGGCGGCGGCGATGTCCCCCGCTCTCCAGCCCTTTGGTTTTCCCCTGCCCGAGGGCTCTTACCGACCCGACGTGCCGACCCCGGACCGGGTCCTGGGTTTTCCCTTCGGCGAGCGACCCATCACGCCGGAGGAAGCCTTCCACTATCTGGAGGCCCTCGCCCAGGCGTCCCCACGGATTCGACTCGAAACCTACGGGCGGACCTTCGAGGGACGGCCCCTTCGGCTGGCCTGGGTCAGCACGCCGGAGAACCTGGCCCGGCTCGAGACGTGGCAACGCCGCTGGCGGGACCTCTGGAATCCGGTTCAGGTCCGCCGAGAAGACCTGGACGCCTGGCTCTCGGAGGGCCTGCCCCTGCTCGTTTGGTTCGGGTTCAGCATCCACGGCAACGAACACTCGAGTACGGAGGCCGCCCTGGCCCTGGCCTATTTCCTGGTGGCCTCGGAGAGAGCCGAGGTCCAGCAGGTCCTGGAGCGGGTCGTCCTCGTCATCGACCCCGTCCAGAATCCGGACGGTCGGAGTCGGTTTGTCCAGCACGTGCGGGCCCAGATGGGTCGTCAGCCGGACGAATCCCCCTGGGCGACCGAGCACACCGAGGAATGGCCCTCCGGCCGATTCAATCACTTTCTGTACGACCTGAACCGGGACTGGCTGTTTCAGACGCAAGTGGAATCCCAGGCCCGTGTCGCCGCCTACGTCCGGCACCCGCCGCAGGTCTTCGTCGACTTTCACGAGATGGGCCGGGACGAGACGTACTTCTTCCCGCCGCCGACCCGCCCGATCATCCCCTGGCTTCCGCCGACCCTGCGGACGTGGTGGGAGCGATTCGGCCAGGCGAACGCCCGGGCCTTCGAGCAGAAGGGCTGGCGGTACTTCACCCGGGAATGGTTCGATACGTACTACCCCGGCTACGGGGACAGCTTCCCGGCCCTGAACGGGGCCATCGGGATGACCTACGAGCAGGCCTCGGCCCGGGGCGTACGGGTCCGTCGGTCGGACGGGACCGTCCTGACCCTGGCGGACGCCATCGCCCACCACTGGACGACGGCCTGGACGACGCTTCAGACGGCCGCCGAGCATCGGGCCGACATCCTGCGGGATTTCTTCCAGAGTCGGACGGCCAATCTCCAAACCACCGAGGACGTCTGGGGGTGGCTCGTGCCGGCCGACGCCGACCCGTTTCTGCGTCAGCGGCTCCTGGAGCGCCTCCGCCGGATGGGCGTCGAGGTCTACACCGTCTCGAAGCCCGTGGCGCTGACGGCCCGGGACCCCTACTTCGGGACGCAGGGGAGCCGGTCGGACGTCCGGCCCGGCGATTGGCTGATCCCCCTCCAGCAGGCCCAGCGCCTCCTCCTGAAGGCCTGGCTTGCCCGGGAGGTCCCCATGGACCCCGAATTCCTGGCGACGGTCCGGGAACAGCGGGAGCTCCGGGAAGAGCCCGGTTTTTACGACATCACCGGCTGGTCCCTCCCCCTGGCCTGGAACCTGCGGGTCGTCGAGCTGACGGGCCGACCCGACCGAAGCTTGCTTCAATCCGTGCCGGCGGATCGACCAGACTCGACCGACTCGACGTTCCGACGGGCGACCTACGCCTACGTCGTGTGTAATCGGACGTTGGGGGTCTATGGAGCCGCCGCTTCCGCCTTAGAACGCCGCTTCCCCTTCTACGTCAACCGGAAGCCCCTCCACCTGGGCTCAAACCGGTGTCCGCCGGGAAGCCTCATCTTTTTCGTGGCCCAAGAACCGGCCGAGTTTGGACCCTGGATGGAGACATGGGCCCGATGGCTGGGACCCGCTCTCTTGGCCTTAGATAGTGGTTGGACGACGGACGGCATCTCCCTGAGTTCTCCCCAAACCGCTTTCGTCCCATCCGACAAACGAATCGTCCTCCTGGTCGGGCCCGGGACCCGACCCGACAGCGTGGGTGCTTTGTGGCATACCCTGGAGGTCGTGTACGGATTTCCCATCACCCGAGTCCGGACGGACATGGTGGCTTCGATGGACTGGTCCGACGTCGGGGTCCTTATCGTGGCGGACGTCTCGCCCCAGGTCCTCAAGCGACTCTGGGGGGACGAAACGGTCCAGCGGCTGAAGCTCTGGATCGAAGACGGCGGCGCCCTCGTCGCTATCGGAAGTGGTGCCGTCTGGGCCTCCGAGACCGGCTTGATGAAGGTCGAGTGGGGACCTGAAAAGAAGACTGACGAGGCTAAGACGCCACAGAAGCCTCCGCCCTTGGCCGACGTACCGGGCGCTCTCCTGCGGGTCCGATTAGAAAACCGCCATTTCTGGATGGGCGGCTACGAGACGCCGGACATCGCCGTCTTTTATGAAGGGAATCGGATCGCCCGGCCGGACCCCGAGACGGCCTTCGTCGTCGCCCGGTTCGCCCCGGCCGACCGGCTGGCGGCCAGCGGTTTCGTATGGGACGATACGAAGGAAGCCTTGGCCGGCACGGCCTATGCTTGGTATGTGGGGCTCGGGCGCGGCCAGATCTTCGCGATTTCAAGTCATCCGATGTTCCGGGGGGACTACTGGGGGACCCACCGGTTCGTCTTGAACGCCCTCCTGTGGGGCCTGGCCCGGTAGGGCCTCTGACGCTCGGGGCTGAGGGGTGGGGTGTCGGGCCTTCGCGAACGGCCGGGCGAGCGGCCATCCCATGAAGCCCGCCCCTTACGGGGATTTCTTACGACGGGATGGACGGGATGACCGTCCCGCCGTCTGGGCCATCTCGGCGGCCAAGGCGGCCCCCCAGACACTGGCGAAGTACTTTAAATGGGAAGGCAGGATCAGCGGCGTCGACGACGATTCAGCCGGCCCATACGCATGGGCCCGTTGAGACACCATTTCGACGAAGAAGTCGTTCGAACCGACGATACTTCCCCCGACGACGATCACGTCGGGGTCCAGTAAACTCGCGACCATGTGGACCCCCAGACTCAGCACCTGAGCCGCTTCCTCGATGACCTCCTGGGCGGCGGGGTCCCCAAAGCGGGCCGCCTCTAAGACGTCCTCGACCCGCAGGTTGGCCAAGCGGATCTGCCGAAGTCGAGATTGGGGATGCCGCCACAAGACGGACTGAAGCCGCTGGAGAATCCCTTGCGGCGTCACAAAGGCCTCCAGACAGCCCCGACGGCCGCAGGTACACTCGGGTCCGTCCGGCTGGATGGGGATGTGCCCGATAGTGCCGGCCCATCCGTGAGCACCCCAGTAAGGGCGGCCGTCCACGACAACGCCTCCGCTCAAGCCGTTTTCGACGGCCAGATACACGAGGTGCCGAGCCTGGCTACGCTGAACCTCGGGGTGAAGCCGATACTCGCCATAGGCGGCCATCTGGGCCTCGCTGGCCACCACGACCGACCGAGACCATCGCCGTTCCAGATGAAACTTCAGCGGTTCCCCCTGTAGAAAGGCCAGTTGGGGCGCATGTTGGACGACACCCTCCGGATACGAAAGGATGGCTTGCAGGGCAACGCCCAGGCCCTGGGCGGGAAACTGGGTCAAGACCCGCTGATATACCGCATCGACCTCATCCAGAAAGCCCGTTAAGTCTCGACCTTCGAGGGGAAAGACCTCCCGGTATACGAGTCGGTCGTTTTCAACGACACCGACCTTCAAGAAGGTCGGGCCAATCGCGATGCCCAACCACACCACGGGTCTCCTGCAGGCGTCGGCGCCGGATGCCCGATGGCAGGCCCTCCGGGACCGGCTTTGGAAACGGGTTCTTGTCAAACCCGGCGTCTAAGACCCCGGTCCCGACGCCGAGTCTTGCATCCGAATATAGTAGTCCGGGTCCTGGTCAAACAGGAGTTTGCAGGACAGGCTACAAAAACCGTATCGCACGCCTTGCCACTCCGTGAAGTGCTCGACGTAGCGGGGGTTCAGGGTCATCCCACACACGGGGTCCCGGGCCGGCTTCTCCCGGGTCGGGGTCTTCGGAGTCTTCCGGGGCGACGAGCCGGACCCGAAGAAGAAGCCTCGCATGGTGCCTCCGGCGACCGGTCTCTTCAGGCTACCGGCCGACGGCCATCCCGTCAAGCCCACGGGACGGCGGGACGAGCCCTCCCATGGGGACCGATGGGCGGGATGGGCTGAGGGGAATCCCCATCGCCCCGTTTACGACGTCACGAGGCTCTCCGCCGGAAGACGACCCCGAAAAAGCCGTCGGCCGGAAATCGGTCGGGCCAAGCCACGAAGAAGTGCCGGTCTTCTATGAAGGCCTCGATGCAGGCCGGCCCCCCAAGACTCCGCAGGGGGACGGGGGAGAAGTCGGGGTGCGTCTTCAGAAACGCCTCCACGACGTCGTAGGTCTCCTCCCGCTCGAGGGTGCACACGGCGTACAGCAGGAAGCCGCCCGGCCGCACGTGAGGGGCCACGCCGGCCAGGAGCGCCCCCTGCAGTCGGCCCAGGGCCTGAATGTCCTCCGGCCGAAGGCGCCACTTCAGCTCCGGGTGACGATGGGCGACCCCCAGGTTGGAGCAGGGCGCATCGACGACGACCCAGTCAAAGAGCACGTCCGGCCGTAGGGGTGGTGTTCTCATGTCGCCGACGATGGGTAGGACCCGAAGGTTCGCGTCCGAAAGCCGTTCTCGTTGGAGCCATCGCCGAAGGTTTTCCAGGGTCTCGCGGAGTCGGGCAGGGGAGACGTCGGCGACGACGACCGTGCCCCGATAGTCCATCTGCTGGAGGAACCGGGTCGTCTTGTTCCCGGGTGCCGCGCAGGCATCCAGCAAGGTCTCGCCGGGGCGGACCCGCACGAGGAGGCTCACGATTTGTGAGGTCGCGTCCTGGATAGCGAAGTAGCCCTTCCGAAAGCTGGGCGTCCGTTGGGGTCGGCCCTCGACGACCCGGAAGCAGTCCGGGATGCCGGGAACCGGTTCCACGATGAGGCGTTCCTGACGTAGGAGCTCGATGAACCTTTCGTCGGGCACGGGCAGATGCCGCCGGATGTACAGCACGGGCCGGGCCTGGAGGGCCTGCAGGACGGCCTCCGCCTTGGCTTCGCCCCACCATTCGACCCACCGGCGGACCATCCATTGGGGGAAAGAATACCGAACGGCCAGGTAGCGGATGGGGTCCTGGGCCCGGTCGGGAAGGAGCGACCGTCCGTTCAGGCCGACGGCCTTCCGGAGGACGGCGTTGACGAGCTTGGTCGAAACGCCGCTGATATGCCGGGAGACCTCGACGGTCGCATGGACGGCCGCATAGGGCGGTATCCGGTCCATCTCCAAGAGCTGGTACAGTCCGATCCGCAGGAGGATTCGGGCCGCCGGGTCGAGGTCATAGTAAGACCCCCCGGTGAGGGCATGCAGGACGTGATCCAGATACGCCTGCTTCCGCAAGACCCCCTGGACGATCTCCGTCAGGAGGTCCCGGTCCCGGGGGTCCCAGAGCTGGCTTCGGAAGTTTTCCAAGACGGTATCGGCATCGGCCCCCCGTTCGACGGCCCACAGGACCTGGTAGGCCATCTTCCGAAGGCGGACGCCCTTTCGGGGCGACCCGACCGACTTGACAGTCCGTCGCCGCTTCCGCATCATCGACCCGCCCCACGGTGGCCGGCGATGAATGTCCTCCTGAAAGATGGGAGGACGGCTACCCTTTGACAACGGTATAATGCGGGGCAGTCATCGAACAGGAGTCGGACGGCGTGCCGCTTCAGAGACGGCCTGAGGACCGAGTCGGATTGCTGATCTCGTTTGAGGGCGTGGACGGCTCCGGCAAGACGACCCAGGCCCGACGCCTGGCCGAGGCCCTCCGCCAAGCCGGTTGGCCCGTCGTCCTGACCCGAGAGCCCGGCGGCACGTCCCTGGGAGAGCAATTCCGGCGTATTCTCCTGCAACCCCCACCCCCGCCGGCGACCGGCCCGGCGCCGCTGACCGAACTACTCCTCTATTTAGCCGACCGGGCCCAGCATTGGCAAGAAGTCGTCGAACCGGCCCTGCGGAGCCGACAAATGGTCGTCTCGGACCGTTTCATCGATTCGACCCTGGCCTATCAAGGCGTCGCCCGGGGCTTCGGGATCGAGACGCTCATCGAGGTCCATCAGAAGCTGGGTCTCCTACGGTGGCCGGACTGTACGGTCCTCTTGGACGTCGACCCCCGCCTGGGGCTTCAGCGCAAACGTCGCCAGGCCCAGACGGCGACCTCGCTGGCCGAATGGAGTCGATTTGAACGGGAGGATGCGGCTTTTCACCAGGCCGTGGCCGAGGGCTACCGACGACTGGCCGAGATGTTCCCCGACCGCATCGTCGTCGTCCCGGCCGACGCCGACCCGGACACCGTATTCCAGAGAGTTCAGGCCGCCTTGCGTCAGAAGTTTCCGTGGCTTCTGCCGTAAGGGCCGGACATCGGTGAAAGCAGGCCAAGGCCTGCGCCCCTGCTCCCTGCTGACCCGCCTATCTGCCCAAGCGATGGCTCATCACGCTGTCACTTACCGAAGACCCAGCGGCCGTCTTCCACGTAAATCTGGCCGGCCTTGATGACTGTCACGACGTGCCGAAGCTCCCGCAGGTCCTCCAAAGGATTGCCGTCCACGACGATGACGTCTGCCTTTTTCCCGGGCGCGATGACGCCCAGGTCAGGCCGCCGAAGGAGCCGGGCCGGCCAGAACGTGGCGGCCCGGATGGCGTCCATGGGCGGCACGCCGAGCTGTTGCCACGTGTAGAGTTCCCGCCACGTCGAGTCGAAGTGGAAGTTCATGGGGATGCCCGAGTCGGTCCCGACCAGGAGGGTCACGCCGGCATCCCGGAGTTGCTGGAATTTCGTCTTCAGCGTCGGAATCCGTCGCTTAGTCAAGACAAAGTACTCCAACTGGCTGATGTGTCGGAGGGACTCCCGGATGTCCCTGTACAGGTCTGGCGGGAGAGTCATCTTCAGGCGGGGGTCGTCGAGCCGCTCCGGATACTGCTCGGTCAGGGCGTACAGGTAAAGGCCCTCGAGGGTCGGGACCCAATAGAGGCTGGCGTTCCGTTGTTCGATCAGGCGGATGACCTCGTCCGGATAGCGGGGTTCCGTCGCCAACCCCGTATGCTCGAAGCAGTCCACGCCGGCCCGCAGGCCCTGAATGATCTCACCCTCCCGATGGGCATGGGCCGCCACGTGACGGCCGTGCCGGTGGGCCTCGTCCACGATGGCGTTGACGACCTCCTGGGGCATCCGGTCCTGGTCGATGAGCTTGATGAGGTCGACGCCGGCCTCGACGAGCTTCCGGACTTTGGCCCGGGCGTCGGCGACGTCCCGGACGGGCCATCGGAAGTCTTTATCGTAATCGCTGATCGTCTCGGCCACCTGGAGGAAGGGCCCGCTGACAAAGAGACGCGGTCCCGGGACTTGACCCCGTTCGACTCGCCGCTTGAATTCGATGATGCTCTCGAGTTCGGCCCCGACGTCCCGGACCGTCGTCACGCCAGCCATCAGGAGCTGGCGGGCCGCAATCGGCATGATGAGGTCCAGCCACCGGCCCCGGTACTTCGTAAACCAGTAGGCATAGTCGGCGTGCCCGAGGATGTCCAGATGGACGTGCATGTCCATCAGACCCGGCAGGACGGTCTTGCCGTCCGTGTCGATGACGTAAGCGTCGGGCGGGATCGAAATGCTTCCGACGGAACCGACGGCCCGGATTTCATCCCCCTCGATGAGGACGACGGCGTCCTGCAGGGGTGGTCCCCCGTAACCGTCGATCAACATGCCCCCGACCAGGGCAATGGGACGGCCGGCCGGTGGCCCGTTCGGTGAGGGCCGACCGAGGCTCACGCTCGTGAGCACACCCAGGACGATGAAGTACAGTCCCCTTTTCCACCCCCGCATGGGATCCCTCTCGTCGTGCTTTGTCCATTCACAGAGCCGTTCGGTTCGTGAGAATGGCGTCGGGACGGCCTTTTCCATCGCTCGGGAAGCACGATGTTTTAAAGTGACGGAGTGACGAGTAACGAAGTGACGAGCCACGGCCCCGGGCCGATGGGCCGATAGAGCCCTGGATGAGCCAGGCGTGGCCCCAGGACCTTTGGGACGACCCTCGGCCGACGCCGAGGCCCAACGGCTACGTCACGGTCGTTCCCGAACCAGTAGACGCTCCCGCATGACGGGGAGCGGGATGATGTTCCCCAGAAGCAAGGGGACCGTCCGGTCCAGCAATGTATAAAAGGCGGCCATCCGGATGCGCTCGGCGTCCCAGACTTGAATGTCCCGATGCATCCGGAAGACGTCCGATAAGTCCATGGCGGCTTCGACGTAGTCGGTATACAGGACCTCCCGCCGACCCCAGTCGACGGCAAATAGCCGAACTCCGATTCCGAATTGCCGAACCATGGGCGTCGTCGAAGGCGGGACGGCCGGCTCCGTCGAGCGCAAGATCAGGGTCGTCGGGCCCGATGAAGCATTCAAGAAGGCGTACTGTTGACGGACAATCAGGATGCCGAAGACGACGATCGGCCGGGTGATTTCTCGCAAGCCGTCCGGTCGCAAATGGCGGGCCAGCCACGTCAGGGCAAAGCCATCGGCTTCCCAGGTCGGAAGCGACGGCAGGTCCCCCGTCTCGGGGGACGCCGACGCCGGCAGGTCCGTCCAGTCGAGGGCCATCACGGGTCGTTCCACATGACTTTGAATCTGATTGCGGACGAAGGCCGTGACTTCTTGACTATAGTCGATCGCAGGCTCGCTCTTGGCGTCCGGGACTCGGAATTCCCGATAGGTCAGAAAAGGCAGAACGGCGACGGCCTCGTATGCATGAAGGGCGACCTGGGGTTGGGTCGACAGGGGAACCGGGATCTCGATCACTCGGGGCGCACATGCAACCCCGCAGGCCAGAATGCCCACGGAACCAAGCCAAACCCAAATACGTCGAAGCATCGCCGGCCATACGGGAGTCGGGATGAAATGAGGATACAAGATGCAGGATGCAGGATGCAAGATAACAGAACCGTTCGGTTCGTGAGAATGGCGTCGGGACGGCCTTTTCCATCGCCCGGGAAGGACGATGTTTCGAAGGGACGGAGTGACGAGCAACGGCCTTGGGCCGATAGGCCGATGGAGCCCTGGATGGCAGGGCTTTTGGGACCCTCGGCCGAACTCCCGAATTCCCGAAGTGCCGAATGGCCCTTAGCTTGAAAAACCGTCCGCCCCGAAGGGTCGGAAAAGCTGAATCTATACGGGTTTTCACGGGCCGAACGGCTCTGATAAGAGGGGATGCGAGATACGGGATGGACGTTCTCAGCCCCCGTCCCTCCCCACGTCGGCACGTCTTACAAGGAGACACCCCGGTGGAGCGTGCGGCGAAGGAGCCATAGGAAATACGGACCCGCCAAGGTTGCCGTGAGGGCCCCGACGGGAATCTCCGTCGGGGCCCACAGCGTCCGGGCCAGGGTATCACTCCACAGGACGACCAGGGCCCCGACGACGGCGCTCAGGGGCAGGACCTTCCGGAAGTCGTATCCGACGACGAGCCGAACGGCATGGGGCACGATCAGGCCGACAAAGCCGACCATGCCGGCCATCGCCACCGTCATGGCCGCCAGGGCGGCGCCGATGATCAACCATCGAACCCGGAGCCGGTCCGGTGCCAAGCCCCAGGCCGCCGGGACGTCCTCGCCCAGGACGAGCAGGTTCAGGTACGGGGCGTCTCGCCAGGCCCCGAGCGTCCAGACGAGGACCCAGGCCGTCGCCGTAATCAACAGGGGGTAGGCTAAGGGCTGAATCTGACCGATCAGCCAGAGGGCGACCCGTTGGACCTGAAAGTACTCCCGCGTCACGGTCACCAGCAGGATGAAGGCCCCGGCGACGGCGTTCAGGACGACGCCGGCCAGGACGAGGCCATAGACGGGTAGCTGGCCCCGGATGCGGGCCAGGCCGTAGACCAGGAACGCAAAGGCCAGGGCGCCGGCAAAGGCGGCGACCATCGGGAGGGAGACCCATGGCCAGGGGACGGCCCAGTCCCACGGGACGGCCAGCGTGACCCCCAGGGCGGCTCCGCCGGACACACCCAGCAAATAGGGGTCCGCTAAGGGATTCTGAAGCATCCCCTGATACAAGGCCCCGGCCACGCCGAGGGCCCAGCCGACCACGACGGCCGCCCAGACCCGGGGGACCCGGATGCTCCAGAAGATGGAAGCTGGTACGTCCGCCATGGGCTCGGCGCTCCCGTCATACCGGGGTCCCAAGCGAACGGCGACCCACGCCGATCCCCCCAGGATCAGGAGGCCCACGGCGAGCAGGGAAAACCATCGAAGAGGCGTCAGAAACCGGAGGGACAGGATTTCAGCCATTGGTGCCGCTGGGAACGATATCGCCGGCGGAGGTCCATAAAATAGGCGATCGTCGCCGGTTCTCGGTAATCCGGATAGGTCCACGGCAGGGGCGTCCACCGACCGTCCCGAAACCACAGGGTCAGCTCGGCGTAAATGCCTTGCCCGATGTAAATGCGATGACCCGCCGGCTTGGTCGAGGCCAAGACGACCTGCTGAAGGTTCAGCCAACCGGGGTCCAGGTTGATGACCCGCTGGCCCGAGGGATGCTCGGCCTGAACCCATTGCTCCAGTTCATTCGTCCAGTGCTTCAGGGTCGCCAATTCGGCGGGGTCCCCCAGGACCTCAAAGCCGGCGAACTTCCGCTCGATGGGTCGGCCCATCTGGGCATCGTAGTAATCCGTGTAGGTAAAGGGAAGCCACGGCGTTTCAGCCTCGACGGGACCCAGTCGCTCCGTCAATCGCGGGACGACCCACGCCCACGCCGCCAGGTCACTGGCCAAGACGCCACAGAAATACTTGACGGGTTCGGGAGGTCGCGGGACGCCCATCGGCCCGATGCAGGTCATCCGCCGGAGGCCGGCGCCAGAAAGAGCTTATAGACGGCATCTCCGTATTCGACTAGGATTCGGAAGAACTCCTGGTTCGGGACCTTGGCCGCGTGAAGGACGGGCGTGCGACGGCTTCGGGTCGCCGGCTGTTCGATGGCCAAGTCCTCGGCCACGAGTTGACCCTTCTGGTAGAACTGGAAGAACACGCCCTCGGCCTTGGGCACGAGCTTCACCTCGTAGGTCCCCGGCGAGAGGACCGTCTTCCCCAATTGAAGGGCACGCGGCAGGGTCACGACACCGGCCCGCACCTCCTGCGTCAGGGGTCCGGCTTCGCTGGAAAAGACCAGAGCACTGACGATGAGGCCCCAGACTATCCATCCCATAATCCAGGGGTGCCACGATGAACGTCGGGACATGGCCTTACCTCCCACGGATTATAGACCACAGGTCATAAACCCACAGGCTATAAAACTCCCCCTTTCCATAAGGTCCATGGTCTGTAGTCTGCTGCAGTCTATGGTCCATGGTCTTGTTCGACGTTCAGAAGAATCGACGCTCGGCCCGGACGTGGCGTTCGATGCGCCACGTATAGACTTGCAAGGGCACCTCCCGTACGACGTGGAGCTCGACGATGACCCGGTCGGTAAACCATTGGAATTGAATGTCCGGGTCCTGCACCGGGATATTGTACTCCCCGGCCAGCCGCAGGATTTCATCCCGGAGGCGTCGCTCGGTCTGACCCCGGACGGAAGCCGAATAAGTACTCAGGCCTGTCATCATCTCCTGCACCGAGTCTTCGAATCGGTAGACATCCATGTATGCCGGGACGACCTTCAGGGCGACATACACAACGCCTCCTAAAAGGAGAAGCCAAAACAGCGTCCCCCACGGGACCCGGCCCTGGATTCGGCGGAGTTCCTTCATCGGTGACTCCACAGGGCGATTCGGTGTCAGGGATTGGGTGTTAGGTCCTCGGTCTGATTACTCCCCAATTCCTTCATCCGCCATTCGCCATTCCCATCAGCGGTCCACTTCACCCATGACGATGTCGAGGCTCCCGACGAGGGCGACGGCGTCGGCGATCATCGCCCCCGGTCCGATCTCGGGCAGAGCGCTGATATGGCAGAAGCACGGCGACCGGGCCTTGACCCGGTACGGGACGGGCGACCCGTCCGAGACGATATAGTACCCGATTTCGCCGCGAGCCGCCTCATACCGGAAGTAGATGTCTCCCTCCGGCGGTCGGACGACCCGGGGGATGGCCTTCTGGACGTCGCCGGCCTCGCCCCTGGGCATCTGCTCGATGGCCTGACGGACGATTTTGGCCGACTCGGCCATCTCCTGGACCCGGACGTAGTACCGGTCCCAGGCCGACCCCAGGGGCCCGTACTGCCCCGTCCCGACGGGCACGTCGAACTGGAATCGGTCGTACACCAGGCAGGGCTCGTCCTTCCGGAGGTCCCATCGGACGCCCGAGCCCCGGAGGTTCGGGCCCGTCAGGCCGTACGCGATGGCGACCTCGGCCGGGATGACCCCGATCCGGGCCGTCCGTTCGATGAAGACAGCGTTGTATGTCAGGATCTTATTGAGCTCGTCCCACGCCTTCTCGAACTGGTCCAGAAACCGTTGGACCTTATCGAGCCAGCCGTCCGGCAGGTCGAAGGCCACGCCCCCGATGCGGACGTAGTTGTAAAGAAGCCGGGCCCCCGTCAGCTCTTCCAGCAGGTCCAGGATTTTTTCCCGCTCCCGGAAGGCGTGGAAGAAGGGCGTGACGGACCCGATGTCCAGGCCGTACGTCCCGATGGCCAGTAAATGGGAGGCGATCCGCTGGAGCTCGGCGACGATGACCCGGATGTACTGGACCCGCTCGGGCGGCTCGATGCGGGCCAGCTTCTCGACGGCCAGACAATAGCCCAGCTCCATATGAATGGCCGCCACATAGTCCATCCGGTCCGTATAGGGGATGACCATCTGCCAACCCATGGACTCCGCATGTTTCTCGAAGCACCGGTGGAGATACCCGATGTAGGGCGTGACCTTCGTGATGACCTCGCCCTCGGTCTCGAGGTCCAGCCGCAAGATCCCATGGGTCGCCGGATGTTGCGGCCCCATGTGAAGGACCATGGCATTGGGTCCGATCCGTTCGACGTCCAGAATCGTCGTCATGGTCGTATCCGTGAAACCAGGTGTCGGGTCTCAGGTCCCAGGCGTCCGGACACCCGGGAACGGAGACCCTCACGATTCTTTCGGAGGCTCCGTCGAGGGCGCCTCGGCCGCCAGGCCCAGGGCGGCCAAGCGGGCCTTCAGACGGGCCAGCTCGGCCTCCAGCCGGTCGGCCCGCTGGCGTTCCGCTTCTGCCCGTTGACGCTCCATCTCGGCCTGCTGGGACGCCGCCTCGGCGGCGATCAGGACCAGCTGACCCGTCGGGTCGTAAAACCGAATCCATCGTGCCGGTTCGCCCAAGTATTCGCCGTCCCAGCGGCCGATCCATAGACCCAACTCTTGGCTCCACAGCCAGCCCTGGGGGTTCTCCCGAATCCGCCGGTAGCGGCCCTGGCGGAGCCGCCAGCCGACCAGTTCGTCCGCATCCGGGTCATACCAAAAGTATTCAGGGGTCCGAAAGATGCGTTCGTAGATTTCCTTCTTCCGGACCGTATCCTCCCGGACCGTCGTCGGCGACAGGAGTTCGATGATGACGTCCGGGTAACGGCCGTCCTCCTCCCAGACGACCCAGGCCCGCCGGGGCTTGCGGCCGTCCACGCCTTTTACGACAAAGAAGTCCGGCCCCCGGTACGCCCGACGGACGCCCTCTTGAATGTCCCGGGCGACCTGCTCGGCCTGCTGGCTACTGTAATAGATAAACATATTGCCGCCCACGTAATAGTCCGTCCGGTCCCGCCAGTGATGACGGATCGACTCGATGAGCAGGTGCATCTGGGCCCGGTGCCAGGGCGAATCCATGGGTTCCCCGTCATCGGTGACCAGGTGAACTTCCGGGATGACCAAGTCCCCGACCGGCATCGGTGCCATCCTCATCTCAAGGGGCCGGGTCCCGGGCTCTCGAACGCCCCGGTCTTCATGGGCCCGAGGCCTGAGACCCGGTCCCTGGGGCTCCATTCTTCAGGCCTTCCGGGCCAGGATGCCCGTCACGCCGGCCGTCTTGCCGCCGGCCTTACGGAGGATCTCTGCCCGCTCTTCGGGCGTGATCTTGGCAAACCGCAAGATCAGATTGTACCGGTCATAGACGGACCCCTCGAAGTTGGGCGTCATGACGAGGCACTCCGTCGGGCAGACCTCCGTGCAGAGGTTGCAGTAACAGCACTTCGCCTCGTCGATGTCGAAGATCGTCACGTAGAGCTTTTTCTTGTGCCCCGTGTTGGTGACCCCCAGGTCCTTGTCGGCTTTGACGGTCTCGATGGCGATGCAGTCGACGGGGCACACCCGAGCGCACTGGAGGCAACCGATGCAGTTGTCGATATCGTTGTACAGCATCATCCGGGACCGGGGGAAGAGCCGGGGCTTCTCGTGGGGGTACTGAATCGTCACCGGCCGCCGGAACAGGTTCACGAGACCGACCCACAGGGGCCACAGGACGCCCCGGGTCGTGTAGTAGAATCGATACCACCAGTACTTCATGCCTCCGCCTCCGGCGAGGACGTTCCGGCCCCGGCGGCTCGGATCTCGTCCTCGAAGATCCACGTGCCCTTTTCGAAGTCCTCGCGGACGTCGTAGGGTACGGGGATGTCGTGATAATAGGCCTGGACCTTATAGTCCTTTCGAAGCGGATAGCCCTCCCAGTCCTCCGGCAGGAGGATCCGCCGCAGGTCCGGATGGCCCTCAAAGACGATGCCCAGCAGGTCGTAAGCCTCCCGTTCGTGCCACTCGGCCGTCCGCCAGATGTCCGAGACGGTCGGCACGCGGGGGTCGTCCCGGGGGACCCGGACCTTGAGGGCGATGCGGTGCCGATGGCGGAAGGAAAACAGGTGATAGACGACCTCGATCTCGTTTTGCTTGATGTAGTCCACGCCGCTCAGGCACATCAGGAAATCGAAGTCCAGGTCCGGGTCGTGGCGAAGGAGCTGGGCGGCTTCCCGCAGAGCCGTCGGGGCTATCCGGACGTAGGGCTCGAGGACGTCGGCGCGGACGTCCAGGACTTTTTCGTCTCCCAGGCTTGCTTTAAGTTTGTGACCAATTTCTGCTGGGCCCATCGGTTCAACTCCTCCATCGTCGGGACGGCCCGGTACCGCTTGAAGTTCGAGAGGAGGCGCTCGTGGCGGATCTTCTCCCGCAGGAGAAGGAGGCCCTCATAGAGGGCCTCGGGCCGGGGCGGACAGCCCGGGACGTAGACGTCCACGGGGATGACCCGATTGACGCCCTTCAGGACGTGGTACCCATGATCCCAGTAAGGCCCGCCGCAGGTCGCACAGCTTCCCATCGAGATGACGTACTTGGGCTCGGGCATCTGCTCGTAAAGACGCTTGACCCGCGTGGCCATCTTGATCGTCACCGTGCCGGCGACGATCATCAGGTCCGCCTGCCGGGGGGAGGCCCGAAAGACGCCCGCCCCGAAGCGGTCCAGGTCCGTCCGGGCCGAGACCGTGACCATCATCTCGATGGCACAGCAGGCCAGACCAAAGGTCATCGGCCACAGGGCCGAGAGCCTCGCCCAGTTGAAGATGGCGTCGACCGTCGTCAACAGGACAAAGCCTTCCCCCGTTTTTTCGAACCGCTCGACCGGTACAGCGACCATCGTCTCACTCCGTTCACCGTATCGTCCCCCAATGTTAGGGAGCCTTCTCCGGTCTGTCAAGGAAAATCACCGTCCGCCCCCTTCGGTCTGGCCTCCGGCCTCGGCAGGACGATGGCCCCGTGCGTCCAGTCGCCGAGGACCTCGGCCCGACCTTGGAGGAATAACCATCCCACGTAGGCGGCCGTGGCGGCGTCGAGCTCATCGTGCGTCGCCGAGGCCCGGATTCCTCGCAGGCCGAGTCGGCGAAGGCCGACCCGCAGACCCTCCAGGTCTTGATGCTTTCGGGGCAGGCCTAAGACGTCCTGGGCACCCCCCGGAAAGACCTCGATGACTCGCCAGCCCCGGGTCTCTAAGAGCGCCCGCAGACGGAGACCCCGCTCGGTCAATTTCCGCATGGCGCCCAGCGTGATGGGGAAAAAGCGGATGCCCCGGCGGAGGAGCTCACGGTCGCACGGACGCAGGTGTTCCCCCCGACGGTCGTGGATGTCCCGACGACCCGGGGGAAGCCACAGGGGCGCATCGACGGCGACGACACCGGGCCGGACCGCCTCGACGAGAGCCAGGAGCTCCTCGTCGGTATCCAGCAAGCCTGTCCAGACCCGCCGACCGTCGGTGACGCCCACGCCGCTGGCCCGCCGATCGTCGGTGCTCAGGTCGATGCCGACGGCCGTGGCCGGCCCGCCAATGCGGGGGTGCCGCCGACCTTGGGACAAACGGCTCCTTTCCTGTAACCTATGGCGAGTCATCGGTCCCCGGTGGTGGAGTATCGGGGGTTCGGTCGTCTCAGAAAACCCGACGTCGACCGCGTAGCCCCCGCCACTCAGAGGAGGCCCTTTCGATGAAGCCGGTCGTCGGCGTCGATACGGGCGGGACCTTTACGGACTTTGTCGTCCTGGAGGCCGAGGGCCTCCGCATCCACAAGGTCCCGTCCACGCCCGAGGACCCCTCGGAAGCCGTCGAGCAGGGCCTCTGCGACCTGGGGCTCAAAGATAAGGCTACGCTGATTCACGGGACTACCGTCGGGACAAACGCCTTCTTAGAGCGCAAGGGCGGTCGGGTCGTCCTCCTGACGACGGCCGGCTTCGAGGATGTCCTCCATATCGGGCGCCAGACCCGGGGGCGGCTGTACGACTTATTTTACCGGCGCCCGCCGGATTTGGTCCCGCCCGAGCGGCGGATCGGGGTCCGGGAACGCATCGGGCCGGACGGCACGGTCGTGACGCCCCTGACGGCCGACGAGGTCGAAAGGGTCCGACGACTCGTCCGGGCCCACGACCCCGAGGCCGTGGCCGTCGTGTTCTTGTTTTCTTACGTAAATCCGACCCATGAGCAAGCGGTCCGGGCCGGCTTGGCCGACTTGGGTGTACCGATCTTCCTGTCGTCCGAGGTCTTCCCCGAATACCGGGAGTACGAGCGGACCGTCGTCACCGTCCTGAACGCTTACCTGGCGCCCGTCATGGAGGGATATCTCCGTCGTCTCCAGGCCCGAGTCGGCGGCCGCCTTCGGGTCATGACCTCGACGGGCGGGACCGTGCCGGCCGAGCGGGCCATACGGGAGCCCATCCAGACCCTGCTCTCGGGTCCGGCGGCGGGGGTCTTGGGGGCCCGGTTCCTGGCCCGGCGAGCAGGCTTTGACCGCCTGATCACGTTGGACATGGGCGGGACGTCGACGGACGTGTCCCTCATCGACGGGGACGTGACGGTCACCCGGGACGTCAGCTTGGGGGGCCTTCCCATCGGGATCCCGATGATCGACGTCCGGAGCATCGGCGCCGGGGGCGGGTCGATTGCATGGGTCGACACGGGCGGAGCCCTGCGGGTCGGGCCCCAGAGCGCCGGGGCCGACCCGGGTCCTGTCTGCTACGGTCGGGGCGGTCAAGAAGTCACCGTCACCGATGCCCACCTTTTTTTGGGCCGTATCCATCCGTCTTTCTTCTTGGCCGGGCGCATGCGGCTGTACCCCGACTTGACGGAAGCGGCTCTCCGCCGAATGGCCGCCCCTCTCGGTCTCTCCCCGGAAGCCCTGGCCGAGGGCATCGTCGAGGTCGCCAATGCCTCGATGGAGCGGGCCCTTCGAGTCATATCCGTCGAGCGGGGTTATGACCCACGGGACTTTGTCCTTTTCGCCTTTGGCGGCGCCGGCGGCCTCCACGCCTGCACGCTGGCGGCCCGTTTAGGGATCCAGACCGTCGTGAGCCCGCCCTACGCCGGCATCGTCTCCGCCCTGGGGACGCTGGTGGCCGAACCGATATGGACGTACAGCCAGAGCCTGCTCGTGCGGGAAGACGAGGTCGATGACGCCGTCCTTCAGCAAGTCGTCGGTCGCCTGGTCGAGCAAGGCATGGCTGTCCTACGGCAGGAGTCCATCCCGGCCGAGGACGTCCGGGTCACGTCCTTCCTCCAAGTGCGCTACCTGGGCCAGTCCTATGAACTGCTCGTGCCCTTCGGTGGGGACCTTCGGGTCGCGCTGGCGGCCTTTCAGGAGATGCACCGGCGGCGGTACGGCTTTGAACGGACGGACCGGCCCCGCGAGGTCGTCGGCGTCCACGTCCGCCTGACGGCCCCGGCTCCCCAGCCGGAAGTCCCGACCCTCCCGTGGGACCCGGCCAGCGAGCGAGCGGCTCGCCTGGGCGAGACCTCACTGGTCCATGAGGGCCATCGCTATCGGATGCGACTGTATGACCGGTCGGCCCTTCGGGCGGGTGCGGTCCTGGAGGGACCGGCCGCCGTGTTTGACGCCACGGCGACCTTCTTCTTGCCGCCGAGCTGGACGGCCCGGGTCGACCCCTCGGGTCACCTGATCGCCCGGCCGGCCTGAGCGGACCCGACGTGGGGTCTCGGAAGGTCGGCGTCGACCGAGCCTCCCGTTTGCATACCTGACGTGCGTGTCTGAAGACGCCTGCATGTGACATGCACATCGGGTTTGCATTCCGGCGGGCCCGACCCATAATATCCTACCGGCCTACCGAACGCCGCCCGAGCCGGCCGCCCCGCCTTGAAAGAACCGGCCAGCCTATCGGGCCGTTCATCTCCGGCTGGCCGCCGGGATTCCAACGTGCCATTCGCCGGGAGGTCCCTATGGCCGTGAAGGTCCGTATTCCGACGCCCCTCCGACGCCTGACCGGGGGTCAGGCCGAATTGACGGTGTCGGCGACGACGGTCGAAGAGCTCCTCATGCAGTTGCGCTATGACTATGAAGCCCTGGCTCAACAGATCCTGGACGACCGGGGCGAGGTCCGGAGCTTCGTGAACATTTTTGTCAACGACGAGGACATCCGCTTCCTCCAGGGCCGATCGACGCCCCTGAAGGACGGGGACGTCGTCTCCATCATCCCCTCCATCGCCGGCGGGTGACCCCTACCGGTGGACCGATCGGCGTTCGGTGTTGGGGCTTCGGGATACGGGCTTCCAACCCAACACCGAACACCCAAGACCGAACACCGAGGACTCCGTAGGTTTCCCATGGTCCCGTCCCTCGACCCCCACAGTCTGCTGGCGCGAATCGGGAATACACCCCTGATCCGCCTCCGCCGGCTGGTCGCCGACTGGCCGGACGTCGAGGTCTATTGCAAGGCTGAGTGGATGAATCCCGGCGGGTCCGTCAAGGACCGCCCGGCCCTCCATATGGTCCTGGAAGCCATTCGCCGGGGGGACCTGAAGCCCGGCCAGACCATCCTGGACGCCACGTCCGGCAATACGGGGATCGCCCTGGCGATGATCGGGGCCGTCCTGGGGTACCGGGTCTGCCTGTGCATCCCGGCCAACGCCAGTGTGGAGCGTTTCAAGATCTTGCGGGCCTATGGGGCCGAGGTCATCCGGACGGACCCCCTCGAGGGGTCCGACGGGGCCATCCGGATGGCCGACCGCCTCATGCGGGAAGCCCCGGACCTCTACTACCGGGTGGACCAGTACGGGAACCCCGACAACTGGCGGGCCCATTACAAGACGACGGCCGAGGAGATCTGGCGCCAGACCGACGGCCGCATCACCCACTTCATCGCCGGCCTGGGCACGTCGGGGACCCTCGTCGGGACGGGCCGGCGGCTCAAGGAGCTCCGGCCGGACGTCCAGGTCATCGCCGTCGAGCCGGAGCCCTTCCACGGCATCGAGGGCCTTAAGAACATGGCGACGGCCATCGTCCCGCCCATCTACGACCCGTCGGTCCACGACCTCAAAGTCGAGGTCCGCACGGAGGAAGCTTACTACTGGACCCGTCGCCTGGCCCGGGAGGAGGGCCTCTTCGTCGGTCAGTCCTCTGGCGCCGTCCTGGCCGCCCTCATGAAACTGCGCCCCACGATCCGGCAGGGCGTCGTCGTCCTGATCTTCGCCGACGGCGGCGACAAGTACCTGAGCACTGCGACCTGGGCGGGGGGAATGGGGAATGAGGAATGAGGAATGGGGGATCTAAGGCCCCGAGCCGCGTGGGGAGACACTTCATGGCTGAGTTTGTGTCCCTCGGTCAGAGCTTCTTTCCTTTCTCCGGCCTCGGCCTAAACCCAAACGAGACCGTGATCGTGAAAGGCGAGTCTTGAGGGTCCGGCCGATGCGCGTGAAGATAGCCACCGACTCGTTACACTCCTGGATCAAAGCCATCCGCTCTGCCGAATCTCCGAGCCCTAATGCATCCATAAGTTCCAGCCAGTAGAACGTTTCGCTGGCTTCCTTTCCCACGATAGAGACCTTATGAAGGAAGTCCTTCTTAGATTCAGCCCGATTAGCCTCTCGATAGTTAGCCCCGATGGACGTAGCGGCTCGGATTAGTTGAACCCGTACAGACTCCATCGCTCGGCTTAGGGAGAGGGACTCGACAAAACGAATGACACGGACGGCAAAAGCTTTAGTCCTCTTTTCTAAGGCCTGCCCAGGCATAACGACCTCCTCAGATGAGTCTCTCCTTCACCATGCGTCTTCCAGAACCCCCTCCGGTCATTCGTCATTCATCATTCATCATTCATCATTCCAAAATCAGCTCTTCTTCCGGGCACCTTGGCGGGCCAGCCGGTCGGCTTCTTGGTTCCATTCGCGAGGGACGTGGACGATGCGCCAGGTCCGAAACTCGGCCAGCAGGCGACGGACCTCCGCATAGAGCGGCCGGAGACGTCTCGACCGGACCTCGTACAGGCCCAGAAGCTGGTAGACCGTCAGTTCGGAGTCCGTCCGGATTTCAACGCCGTCGACACCGGCCGATCGGAGCCACTGGAGGGCCCGGAGGATGGCCGTGTACTCGGCGACGTTATTGGTCGTGAAGCCGATATAGCCCGATTCGGTATGTCGCACCCTACCGAAGGCGTCCCGGATGACGAATCCGTAACCCGAGGGACCCGGGTTCCCGAGGCTGGCCCCGTCGGTTTCCGCGACCCACAGGGAAACTTCTTCTTCCGCGACCTGTGCCTGGGTCGGGAGACCCCCTGGGCCCGCCAGGTGGTCCCACCCGGCGGGTGTCAGGGAGACGAGGCGACCGTCCCGGGTCCGGAGGCGGATCTCGCCGACCGGTTCGGCCACGACACGACCGATCCGACGGGCACCCGCAAAGGGTGGTTTCGGAACTTCGGGCGGCAGGACGACGATCCAGGCGTAATCTTCGCCGCCTCGAAAGACCATGTCCCAAGGATCCCGGCCGACCTCCTGGCAGACGGCCCGGAACGTCTCGTCGGGCTCGAGGGCCGCCTCGTCCAGCTCGGCCCCGACGCCGTTGACCTGAAGGAGACGCCAGAGGTCGATGAGGAGGCCGTCACTGATGTCGATGGCGGCAGCGGCATGACGGGCCGCCCACCGGCGCCACCGGACAGGCAGACGGGGTCGCAGGATGGCTTCGACCGCCCGTTCGACGGCCTGATAAAGGAGGCGGGGCCACTCGTCGGCTACCAGGATTTCTGAAATATGCTCGGCCAACGGGACCGGTCGGCCGTCCTGATGCCAGCGTTCCAGTAAAGCGACCCCGAGGCCGGCCCACCCGATAGGCCCCGTCAGCCAGACCGAGGCCCCCGGTCGGGCGCCCCGTCGGGAGAGAGGCGTCCGGGTATAGCCCAGGACCGAGACGACCAGCCCCCACCGGGTATCCCGAACGGTGTCTCCACCGGCGAGGTAAGCGCCCATGTCTCGGCAGGCCTGGAGGACGCCTCGGTAGAGGGCTTGCAGGCTGTCCAGGTCGCCGTCGGGAGGGACCTGGAGGGCGACCCATAGATACCGAGGCCGGGCGCCCTGGACCCAGACGTCGCTGACGGCCCGCAGGACGGCCTTATAGCCGACGACCTCCAGCGAGCACCACGACCGCCGGAAGTGGACGTCTTCAACGAGCTGGTCGACGGAGAAGACGCACCATCGGGCACCTTCCCGCCAGACCGTAGCATCTTCCTGCCAGGTCGTCCGGACCGGCCGGGGCGGCGGCCCGACCTGCGAGGCGATCCATTCGACCCATTCCCACTCGTTCATTGCAAGCCATCTCATAAAAGGTGCCTGGAAGCGCTCGCATAAATCCAGACCAAAGACCACAGACCGTAGACCGGCTGAGGCCTGGGGGCTCTATGGTCCGTGGTCCATGGTCTGTGGTCTTTGGTCGGATGTCGAGGGTCCGATCCCGGTCCCGTCGGATTTATGCCTCCTACCAGAGCTGTTCGGCCCCTGGAAACCCCTATGGATTCAGCCTTTCCGACCCTTCGGGGCGGACGATTTTTTGAAGGAACGGCGTGATGAACAACGGTCTTGGGCCGACAGGCCGGTCGGGAGTTCGGGAATCCGGCCATCCGGCAATTCGGGAGTTCGGGAATCCGGGCATCGGGGGTCGGCCGGGACAGGTATAAGGCCTTGAGGCCGGCGCCGGCGGTCGGCGGCAGGGGAGGCGAAGAGACAGGAAAACTTCAGGGAGGCGTGGGGACTTAGAACGATGGACGCCCCCTGCCTTCTACGTCGGCCGCCGAACAGCCTTCCCGGCTTCCCGAACTGCCGAACTGCCCTTTTGCTTGAAAAACCATTCTTCTCGAAGGGTCGGAAAAGCCGAATCCATGCGGGTTTTCACGAACCGAACGGCTCTGCTACTGCCTCATGCCCCCTCGTCCGGAATGATCCAGGCCGGTAGTGTCAGCCAGAGCATCAAGACTTCGGAATCGCCGAAGTTATATTCAAACAGGCCCGCCACGCCCAAACTGACCCAGGCGGCCAGCAGGCCGGCGGCCAGGGCCTTCTCAAAGGGAGCCTCGACCTGACGATAGCGGACCCGGAGCCATTGGAGTCCGCTGAAGTACCATCCCAGCCATATTACCAGGCCCGGCAAGCCCCGTTCGACGGCCATCTGCAAGAGGTTGTCGTGGAAGTGGGCCTGGACCTCCCCTTCGGGCATGGTCGGCAAACGGTAGTTGTCATAAATGTAAGGCATCTGGTCGGGCCCCGTCCCAAGCCAGGGGTAATCCCGGACGACCCGGAGGCCCATCTCCCACAGCCAAAGCCGCATCCGGTTGGACACTTCCGAGGGACTGAAGAAATGCTCCAGCCGATAGGAGAGGACCGGCGGGGCCAACCAGAAGACTGCCAAGCCTAAGACGCCGCAGGTCAAGACCAAGCGGGTTGCCTTTTGCCATCCCCGGAGCGACGCCAAGACAGTCAGGCCGGCCAGGGTCCCCAGCCAGGCGCTTCGGGTCAACGATAGGACCAGGACTGTCCCCGTCAGGACGGCGGCCCCGGCGAGCCACCATCGGAGTCGATCGAGCCACAAGGAGGCCACGACGATAAGGAAGACGACGCTCAACATCCCGCCCAAGGTCATGTAATGACTCAAGAGGCCCGTTACGCGCCGCTCGATGGTCCCATGACCGATCCAGACGTACTGGAGTAGACCGACGCCGCTGGTGATGACGCCCCCCAGGGTCAGGGCATACAGCCACGCCTTTCGAAAAGGCGCCCCATAGCGGGTGACCAGCGCCGCCAGCAAGATCGGCGGGGCCCAGAACATAAGCTTACGCGTGTGATGCCAGGCCCGAGTCGGCTCTAATGCCCAGGTCGCCGTCACGACAGTCCAGCCGACCAGTAGCAGGTTCCACAAGCCATACGTCCGGGGGGAGGCCCGAAGACCCCGGTGAATCCAGCGGGGGTCCCCCAGAAGGAAGACGATCGCCATCAAGACCAGCATCACCTGGGCGACCGTGATAGAGCAGAAGCATCCGAGGATGTACGCCAGGGCCAAATAAGCCGGCAGGGCCCTCCAGTCCTTCGGCATGCTCCCCCCGTCTCAAGTCGAAGGCATCGTGATGTGCCGGAAGCGGTCGGTCCCGTAGAGGGTCGCCTCCAGGAGCAGTCGGACAGCCTGCGTGAGGGCCTCGTCGGGCACGGCATCGACCCGCTGACTGGGATGGTGGAGACGGATCTGAAGGTCCGTCCAGGGGGCCCACCGGGTCGGGTCGATGGGGCCCCAGATGACCACGATGGGTCGGTCCAGCAAAGCCGCCAGGTGAGTGATCCCGTTGTCAAAGCCGACATAGAGGTCCGTGTGAGTCAAGAGCTGGACGACGTCGGGCAGGGGCCAGCGGTCCAGGACCGCCACCCGGTCCGGCGGGAAGGCCCGGGCCTGCGGGGGAAGGTCTTGCTCCGTCGGGCCCATGAAGAGACCAAAGGCCAGATTCGGCCACTGGCGGAGCCATTGGTGCAAGAGGGCCAACGTACGTTCGTAGGGCCACCGCTTATATCGGAAACGGGCCCCGGGGTGGACCAGCACGAAGGGTCGACCCTGGAGCCATTCCAGAAGGGACCGCACCCGGGGTCGGGGAGGCTGTCGAGCGGCCGGGAACACGGGTTTGCGCAGGGACTCCCGAGGGATCGCCCCGACGATCGGATACAACAAGCGGGCTTGGACCTCGACGGTGTGCAGGGGGCGTCCGATGATCTGGTCGTTGACCGTATGAGTGTACACCGAGCGGAAGCGAAACCGTTCGAGTCCGACTTTCCCCTTCCCGTGCGTCCATAGCGTGATGAAGGCACTCAAGTTGCCGCCGTGAAAGTTGATGACCCAATCGTAAGACTCCCGAAGCCAGGCCTCTGTCCGAAAAAGCACCCGCAGGTACCCCCGGGATTCCCGGGGGACGACCGCCAAGCAGTCGATCGTCGGGTAGTCCTCTAAGAGTTCGACAAACTCCGGGTGGACCACGTAGGTGACGTGCGCGTCCGGCTGGACTTGCTTGAAGGCATCCAGCGCCGGCAGGTTCAGGAGGATGTCACCCAAAGACCGCAGGCGGACCCACAGGACGCGCATACGCAAACTCCGCCTCTTCTCTTCATATTACCATGACTGAGGCCTCACGGAAAATCTGGAAAGCTACCCTACCATTCGGCAATCCGGCGGTCCGGGAATCCGGCAGTAATCTTATACTTTGGTCCCCAAGTCTCGGATTGCTGAATCGCCAAATCGCCATTACAATAATAAGGCTCTCGGTAGGGGCCTTCTTTTAGCTTGGGTTTCCATCCAGTTCGATCACTCGACGATGGGGGTACGTCATGGACCTGCTTTTTCTTTCAATGACTTCTGCGGTCTTGGCTCTGGTCGTCGCCGCCCTCCTGGCCTTCCGGGTCACGCGGCAGGCGGCCCATAACCCCTACGCGGAGGAAATCGCCGCTTTCCTCCCCCGCATGCGGGAGATCTCTCGGGCGATTCAGGAGGGTGCCCTGGCCTTCCTCCAACGTGAGTACAGCGCCCTGATCCCCTTTGTCGTCCTGGTCACGGTCGTCCTGGCCGTCTTCATCGACCCCCGGTCGGCCGTTTGTTACGTGTCAGGCGCTCTGCTTTCGGCTCTGGCTGGCTTTCTGGGCATGAACATCGCCGTGCGGTCGAACTGGATCACGACGGCCCATGCCCTTCGGGGCCTGGACCCGGCCCTGCGCATTGCCTTCTCGGGGGGCGCCGTCATGGGCTTGACCGTGGTCGGCCTGGGGATCTTGGGCGTGGCCGCCCTGTACGCCCTCTTCCGAGACATCCAGGTCGTCACGGCCTTTGGGTTTGGTGCCTCCTCGATCGCCCTTTTTGCCCGTGTCGGAGGGGGCATTTACACGAAGGCGGCTGACGTCGGGGCCGACCTCGTCGGCAAGGTCGAGGCGGGCATTCCCGAAGACGATCCCCGCAACCCGGCTGTCATCGCCGACAACGTCGGCGACAACGTCGGCGACGTGGCCGGCATGGGCGCCGACCTCTTCGAGTCCTTCGTCGGGTCCATCATCGCGGCCATCGCTATCGCGGCCGGTGTCGCCACAGGACGCGGTTTCCGCGACCCCTACGCCCTCCTGCCGCTCCTGATCGCGGCGGCCGGCGTCGTCTCGTCGGTCATCGGCATCCTCTTCGTCCGGGTCCGTGAAGGCGCCGGATTCACGGCCCTCCTTTGGGCCCTTCGGCGGGGGATCTTTGCGGCGTCGGCCCTGGTCGTCCTGCTTTCGTGGGCCATCGTCCGGGGCTTAGGGGTCAGCGTCTACGCCTTCTGGGCCATCGTGACGGGCCTCCTGGCGGGCATCATCATCGGCCTGGCGACCGAGTACTTCACGTCGTATGCGTACCGTCCGACGAGGTACATCGCCGAGCAGTCCCAGACGGGGCCGGCGACGACGATCCTCAGCGGTCTCGCCGTCGGGATGCAGAGCACCCTGATCCCCGTTCTGACGGTCTCGGCGGGCATCGTTATTGCCTTCCTGATGGGGGAGCGTATCCAGCCGGGCTTTGGATTTTACGGCGTCGCCATCGCCGCCGTGGGGATGCTCTCGACCCTGGGGATCACCCTCTCGACGGACGCTTACGGCCCCATCGCCGACAATGCGGGCGGGATCGCCGAACAGGCACACCTGCCCCCGGAGGTCCGGGAGCGGACGGACGCCCTGGACTCCCTGGGGAACACGACGGCCGCCACGGGGAAGGGATTTGCCATCGGGTCGGCCGCCCTGACGGCCCTGGCTCTTATGGCCGCTTATGCGCATACGGCCCAGCTCTCGACCGTCAGCATCTTGGACTATCGAGTCCTGACGGGGCTGATTGTCGGAGCCGTCTTGCCCTTCCTGTTCTCTTCCTATGCCCTGCGGGCCGTCGGTAAGGCGGCCTTCGCCGTCGTCCATGAGGTCCGCCGCCAGTTTCGGGAAATCCCAGGGATCATGGAGGGTACGGCCCGACCCGATTATGCGCGGTGCGTCGACCTGGTGACCCGGGATGCCTTACGAGAAATGGTCATCCCCGGGACGATCGCCGTCTTGGCCCCCCTGGTCGTCGGTTTCCTGTTGGGCCGAGAGGCCATTGGGGGCTTGCTGGTCGGCTCTATCGCGACCGGATTCCTTTTGGCCGTCATGATGGCCAACGCCGGAGGTGCCTGGGACAACGCCAAGAAGTATATCGAGGCGGGTCACCTCGGCGGCAAGCGGTCGGACGCGCATCGGGCCAGCGTCATCGGGGACACCGTCGGGGACCCCTTTAAGGACACGGCTGGTCCCTCGATGAACATCCTGTTGAAGCTGATGGCCATCGTCTCGCTGGTCTTTACGCCTCTGTTCCAGCGGATCCCACCCCTCCTCGGATGACGAAGACGCCGCCCCGTCCGAATCATCCTGATAAGGAGCGCAGGCCTTCGGCCTGCTTACGGGCGGAAACGCCGGAGAGCGTCCACGACGCGGTGGACCTCGGGGTCAGTCATTTCCGGAAAGAGGGGAACACTGAGGGTTTCCCGGGCCCAAGCGGTAGCTTGAGGAAATCGGTCGGGCGGTACCTCCAAAAAGGCGAAAGCCGGTTGGAAGGGGACCGGCGTGTCATAATAGATGCCCGTCTGGACCCGATGGGCGTGGAGCCACTCCCGCAAGGCTTCCCGGTAGGGCGTGCGCAGGACAGCCAGGTGCCAGGCCGGCTCGGCCTCGGGAACCGTTTGAACCCAGCGCCAGTACCGACCCCCCGGGGCTTGGGTCCGGTACGTCCCCACGATGGCATTCCGTCGGGCGATCCAGGCGTCCAAATATCGAAGCTTGGCCCGCAGAAAGGCGGCCTGGAGTTCCCCCAGCCGGAAGTTAAAGCCCACCTGGACATGCAAGTGATGCTGAGCCCGACCGTGATTCCGAATGAGACGACACCGCTCGGCCCACTGGGGGTCGTCCGTCACGATGGCCCCGGCATCCCCCAGGGCGCTCAGGTTCTTGGTCGGATAAAAGCTGAAGCAGGCGATATCCCCAAAGGTCCCGGCCCGGCGTCCCCGAAATCGAGCCCCGTGGGCCTGGGCGGCGTCCTCGATGAGGGCCAGGCCGTACCGGTCGCACAATTGTCGTAAGGCCACCATGTCCCCGACCTGACCGTATAGATGAACGGGCAGGACGGCCACCGTCCGGGGCGTGATGGCGGCCTCGACCTGCTGAAGGTCCATCAGGGCCGTCGCCTCATCGACGTCGACGAGGACCGGCCGGGCCCCGGCCATCAAGATGGCCTCGACGGTCGCCACGAACGTGAAGGCCGTCGTGATGACCTCATCGCCCGGACCGATGCCCAGGGCCTTGAGGGCGATGTAGAGGGCGGCGCTCCCATTCGAGCACGCGATACCGTATCGGGTCCCGCACCAGGCCGCCCAGTCGGCCTCAAAGGCTTCCGTCTCCTCCCCGAGGACAAAGTGACCCCGCTCCAGGACCCGCCGGAAGGCCGCATCCAGAGCCGGGCGGAGGGACGCATTGTGACGCTGAACGTCGACCAGGGGGACCCACGGGGGGTCGTCCTCCGGCTTGATCATGAACCGCGCCTCAGGGCAAGGGATGACGGGGACGGAACGCCAAGCCCGTCAAAACAGGCGATCATTGAATACGAAAAGGACCGGGAGGTCAACCTTTCCGGCCCCCTCGGCCGGGAAAAGGCATCGAATGCTTCCATGCAGGGGTCCGGCGACCTCGACCCGGCAGTCGCGCAGGCCATCGGCCAATCGCAAACGGCCGCCTTGGTGCCGACGGTACAGGCGATACGTGCCGGGTCGGTCGCCGTCGGGCTCGACCTCGTAGGCCGTCCAAGCCACGGACACCAAGCGGGTCCCCACCGGAAGCTGTCCAGACCAGGTCGGTGGGCCTACGATAGCCTGGACTTCCAGGGTGTTTGGCGGGACAGGTCGTCCCCGGACGAGAATGCCCTCCGGGGACTCGGCGGGCTGGCACCAAACATACAGAATCTCGGTGTCTGGACGCAGTTCCCAAAAGCGAACCCGCCATGCGGCCGGCTGGATGGGGGTCCGGTCCATCAGGACGGCCGATAACCGACCGTCGGGAGCCAGCAAGGTCACGCCGGGGGCGTCTGGCTTGTCCAGGCGGGAAAATCGCAGTTGCCTGACCCCCCGTACGACCGGGTCCTCGGGGGTAACGTGGAAGCGCGTATTCAGGTCCCGGGCCGTCCAGTAGAAGAGCGTCCGTTGGGTCTGCCACCAGGCCGAGAGGACCTGTTGCCGCCGCCGCAGGCGAACGGCTTGAAGTCCGACGTCCAAGACGGTCCCCAGTACGATCAGGCCAAGGACCATTCCGATGAGGACGGCCAGGAACGTCACGCCCCTTGATGGCATCCCCGCGATCTCCGGCAATCCGGGAGTTCGGGAGTTCGGCAGGTCGGCAGATGGGCAGATAGGCAAGTGGGCAGGTCGGCCGAAGGACCCCGCCCAGACCGCATTACCGGAGCAAGTTGCCCAGAGTTTGGACAGCCCGAAGGGCCTGGGAGCCGTTGACGTTCTGGCCCGGCCGGAAGGACCCATCCGGCTCCAAGGGCAGGAGTCCGAGGGCGACGGCATATCGGATCGGGACGTAGTACCGATGTAAGGGGGAGACGTCGGGGATCGTCAGGCCGGAAGGGATCTTCACGAGGGTATCCCGATCAAAGTACCGCAAGACGTTGTAAAGAATGAAGGCGAACTCGCCCCGCTGGACGACTCGGTGGGGCTGAAAGGTGTGATTGTCAAAGAGGGGGATGAAGCCCAGGGCCGCGACCTTCTGGATGAAAGTCCGCGCCCAGTGGTCCTCCAGGTCCAGGATGATGGGTGGCGGACCCGAGAGGGGTTCCTGAGCGATGCGGGGGATCTCCAGGTACAGCAGGGCGGCGACTTGGCCCCGGGTCACATAGAGGGCCCGTTCGATCTGTTGGTACTCGGTGTAGACGGCCGAACGCTGGATCTCCAGGTCGGCTGTCTGGAGGAGTTCAGCCCATCGTCGCTGGGACGGTTCCGCGCGGACTAAACGTTCCAGTAACGGTTTGGCCTGAAGCCATTGGCGAGTCTCCACGAGGGCCTCGGCCAGCCGCCGGAGGACCTGCATGTCGTCCGGGTCGCTTTGATACGCCAGTTGATAGTAGGGGAGCGCCTCCTGGACCTGGCCCAGAGAGCGAAACCAGTCGCCGGCCTCGACCTGAAGCCGGGTATCGGTCAGGGCCCGGGCGGCCGCCTGCCGGTACCAATGCGTCGCCTGGGCGACGTCCCCTTGGCGCCGGGCGAGCCGGGCCTGTTCGACCATCGTCTCGACGGCCCGACGCCGGATAAGGTCCACCTCGTCGGCCCAATCCGGCGAGTGGGCCAAGACGACTTCGAGCTTCTCGGCATACGTCAGGGCGGGGACCCAGTCCTGACGTGCGCGATAGACCCACATCATACCGGCCAGGGCGCCGACGTGCTGAGGCGCGAGCTTGAGGGCTTCTTGGAAGTATTGAGCGGCCGTTAAGGCGTCGTCTCGGGCGAGGGCGGCCCATCCCCGGAGAGCCAGGGGCGTCGCCCACTGCGGATAATTCGCCTGTAAGGACTCGGCGATGCGTTCCGCTGTGTCGACGTCGCCGGCCTGGAGGCTCTCCCAGGCCATCTGGGCCCGGACAGTCGCCCCCGAACCCGGCGGCGGCTCCCATGTCGTCGGAGCCGGCAAGTACGCCGGCAGGGAGACGTAGGGCGCCTTCGGGCAACCGATTAGGAAGGAACTCAGGCTGGCCAGTCCGATCAGGACGTAGAAGAAGCGATGACTTCGGCCGTTTCGGTCGAGCCGACCGGCGAGGGCTCCAGTCGATATGCTTTCATGCGGCCGACCAACCATGGAGGTACCTCGGCTTCGAGATAAACCCCGTCCTCTCGATCCTCCCGAACGAGAATCCGACCGGCCTTGTAAAACCACTGGAGGTCCCGGGCATGGGCATAAGGGATGCGGAACCGATACCTCTGCCAGTAAGACCGTAGGGTCCGGGCCATCGCCTCGACGAGCCGGTCGAGGCCTTCGCCTGTACGGGCGGACAAAAAGATGGCTTCCGGGCACATCGCCCGCGCCTCATGAATCCGCAGGGGATCGGTGTTCTTGTCGATTTTGTTGAACACCCACAGGATGGGCTTATCGTCGACCCGCATTTGCCGCAGGACCGCCCGGACGGTCTGGACCTCCGTCTCCATCCGAGGGGACGTGATGTCGATGACGTGAATGAGGGCCCATGCCGAGTAAACCTCGTCCAAGGTGGCTCGAAAGGCGGCGACCAGCGAGGGCGGGAGCTTCCGGATGAACCCGACCGTGTCGCTGACGAGGACCTCCCCCAGGTCATTCAGCCGGACCTTCCGGACTAAGGGGTCCAGCGTCGTGAAGAGCTGGTCCTGGGCGGGTGCCCCCGCCTGGGTCAGTCGGTTGAACAGGGTCGTCTTACCGGCGTTCGTATACCCGACCAGGGCGAAGACCGGGAGGCCCTTTTCCTGTCGCTCGGCGTGAAGCGCCTGCCGGTGGGTCTCGATGGCCGCCAGCTCGCGCTGGATGTGAGCGATGCGGGCCCGGATCTGACGCTGTTTCATCTCGAGAAGGGTCTCGCCCGGCCCCCGGGTCCCGATGCCGCCCCCCAGCCGGGAGAGCTCGACACCCCGGCCCGTCAGGCGGGGGAGCAAATACTGCAACTGCGCCAGCTCGACCTGGAGCTGACCTTCCCGCGTGCGGGCCCGTCGGGCAAAGATGTCCAGGATGAGCTGGATGCGGTCCAGGACCTTGACGTTCAGGGCATCTTCCAGGTTTTTGACCTGCACGGGACGAAGGGAGTCGTCAAAAACGACCAATTCCGCCCCGGACGCCGAAACCATCTCCGCCAACTCCCGGACCTTCCCCTGGCCCAGATAGAACCCGGGGTCTGGGGTCCGGCGGACCTGGGTCACGACAGCGACGACGTCGGCCCCGGCGTCCTCGACGAGACGCCGCAGTTCCTCCAGGTCCTCGAGGGCTTCGGCTTCCCTCGCCCGGTCCCGGATCAGGCCGACGGTGATAGCTTTTGGACGGACCTGCGTAGCTTTTTCCATACCCTCCTTCGTGAGCGACGACACAAAATGCAAGTATTAATCAAGTATTAGTGAGGTCCCGGGTGATAGGTGCCGGGTCCCAGGGCCAGGAATGAAAGACCACGGACCGCTGTCCGCCCGGGGCTTCCCCCTCGTCTGACGGAGTCGACCCCCTGACAGAGTCAGTCTATTGCCTCAGCGGTCCCCTTGGGCCGGAACCCGATAGCCGGGACCCTAATTACTGCCATGCGAAATGGAATTCACACCAGGCGTCGCCTTGTAAGAGACAACGGCGTTCCTCAGCCCGGACGTCTTGGCCCCCCAGGATTTCAATCGACCGGCGGAAAAAGCCCAGGTTGCTCCGACAGTTGGGTCGGGTCGTATATGGGATGTACCGCGTACGGATTATACAAGATGATACGCCCGTCGGATAGTACTCCGTCAGGCCGGCGTTGTAGTACTCGTTCTGCCAAGCGGCGGCCAGCTTCAGGAACAGCTCTGGAGGCTTACCCAGGAAGCGTCGGTATTGACCCTTCTCGGGGTGGAAGGCCCGTTCAGCTGAGAAGGCCCCCATCGCTTCATAGACCGCATCTGGGTCCTCGCCTGCATACTCGGCAATGAGACGCTCGAAGCGCTCAACGAATCGCAGTTCGTACCAGCCGTTGACGTTGGCCTGACGCCACTGGGTCTGTTCCTCAGGAGTCAACCGACTCAGGAGCTCCTGCAGGACTGCTTCGCCCCAGCGGGACCGGACATAATCCATCCGAGACAGGAGGACCCATCCGCGCACGCGAAGTTCATCGACGGGTTCCCAGTATCGCATCAAGCCGTTAGGGGCCGGGTACCGGGGTCTCAGCTCAACACCCGGAATTAAAGCTATATCCCCGCCCCATCCGTGGCTATGGCCCGGGGATAAAGCTGCCGAGGCTACCGTTGCCGAAGGAAGGCTTCGATCCGTTGGCGGGCTTCCTCGTCCCGCATCTGGACGGGCGGGTGCTTCATCGTGTAAGCGGAGATGTCGTAGAGGGGGCCCTTCAGGCCCCGGTCCCGAGCGATCTTACAGTAGCGGATCGCGTCGATGACGACACCAGCGCTGTTGGGCGAGTCCTGGACCGACAGGCGGACGTCCATCGAGATGGGGACATGGCCAAAGATGCGGCCCTCGATGCGGATGAAACAGACCTTTTCGTCTTTCAGCCAGGGAACGTAATCGCTGGGGCCGATGTGGATGTTCTCCCATCCCAGGTCGTAGGGGACCAGGGACGTCACGGCCTCCGTCTTGGAAATCTTCTTGGACTTCAGACGGGACCGCTCCAGCATGTTCAGGAAGTCCGTGTTCCCGCCGACGTTGAGCTGGTACATCCGGTCGATGCGGACGCCCCGGTCGACGCAGAGCTGGGTCAGGGTCCGGTGGAGGATCGTCGCCCCAAGCTGGCTCTTGACGTCGTCGCCGATGCAGGGAATGCCGGCCTGCTCGAAGCGGGCCGCCCATTCGGGATTCGACACGATGAAGACGGGAATACAGTTGATGAGCGAAACGCCCGCCTCGAGGCACGCCTCGGCATAGTATTCGGTGGCCTTCTGGGAGCCGACGGGGAGATAGTTGAGCAAGATTTCGGCCCCCGTCTCTTGCAAGACCCGGGCGACGGGGACCGGTTTTTCGTCGGCGACGACAAAGGTCCGCCCCGGCGGGTAGTCCTTCATATGGGCGGCGACGCCGTCCAGGACCGGCCCCATCAGGACCCGCACAGGCCAGTCCGGCAAGTCCCGATAAATGGGATAGATACAGTTCGGGGCACTTAATACGGCCTCCCGCAGGCTTCGGTTGACCTTCCGGGCATCGACGTCGAAGGCGGCGACGACCTCGATGTCCCCGGGTGTGTAGCCTCCCATGTCCCAGTGCATGAGGCCGATGGCCTCCTTGGGGTCCAGGGTCCGGTAGAGTTCGATGCCCTCTAACAAGGCCGCCGCACAGTTACCGACACCCGCGATGGCGATACGAATCTTCCCCATGAGAGCTCCTCCCCTCGCTGGAAATCATCGACCCGACTGCCCCCGAGCCTCATCTTCTTGGGGGAGCTGTTGAGAAAGGGACGGAGTCCCGAGCCATAACGGAGTGACGAGTTAAAGGGGGCTACCCCTTCGCTACACCCTTGGAATTCCACTTCATCCCTTCGTCACCCCATCCACTCCGTCACTTGATTCATCCCGCCGTCCCTCTGCTTGGAAATCGTGCTTCCCGTAAGATAGCCCAGGCTCATCGGACGCCTTTACGCACAAGCCCAACTTTTCCGTGAAAGACCTCCTCGAATTTCCACATCGGGAGCGCTATAATAACGGAGGCCGTTGAGCCTGTCAATTCGGGGAGGCGCACCATGAGGGGTCTTCCCAAAGCGCTGGTCATCGGCGGCTTGATCGTCTTCAGCCTGATCTTCGTCGTCCTGGGCATATGGGCCTTGCGACATATCGGATGGCAACCCAAGTTAGTGAGTGATGCCTGGTGGCCCCAAGAGACAGCCCTGGCGTTGGAGATTCCGAGACTCTCCGCATGGATTCGGGCGATGGAGACGAGTCCCGCCCAGCGGGACGTCCGTCGGCCCGAGGTCTGGCCCGAGCTCCAGGCGTATTTCCGGTCTGTCCAAGCCCGAGCGGACGCCCGTCTGCCAGCCGTCTGGCAGAAGCGAATCGACGAATGGGCGGCCCGGGGGACGCTGACCCGGGTCGGACGGGTCGCGGCGGCCGTCTGGGTCCACGCACCGGAAGACTGTCGTCAGGATAAAGGCGCCTGGGAGTGGGCCTGGATGGTCGAGGCACCGCCCGACGTTTGGGCGGTGGTCGAACCCGGTCTTCGAGACCTCTGGCGGGAATGGACACGGTTTCTCGGGGCGGACGTCCCGCCGGTCGTCCACGCCGACGGACCCCGTCACTTCGTCACGTCCGCTCGGGGATGGGAAGACCTGGTCGCCGTCCGGTCCGGCCATCGATCGGCCCTCCGGGGGACCCTGGCCGCCGCGGCCTGGCGCCGGCAGGTCCGTAGCCCGGGCGCCTACTTCATAGTGGTCCCTCGGAGTTTGGCGGCGTGCCTGCCGGCAGGGGACGGCGGCCGGCGGGTCGAGACGGTCCTGCGGCATATCCGGGCCGTCACGCTGAGTAGCAGTCTTCGAGGCGGTTGGCAGGACACGGTCCTGCAGGTCTGGCCGGAGGGACCCTGGCCGGCCCCCTGGGACCGGCTCGTCACGCGAACGAGCATGTCCAAGGATTTCCTCCGGTGGGTCCGGGACGAAGACCGCATCGTGGTAGCCCTTCACCTGGAGGACCCGGCCGGATGGCTTCGATACATCCGGACCCTGCGTTCGGCCCGGGGCGGCTCGGAGACGCACCGGACCCTGCTGGCGGACGACGATGCCCTCGTGGAAAACTGGTCCGGCGACCTCCTGATCACGGCGAACTTGACTCAACTGTGGCCCCAATGGCCAAGGCTCATCGAGTCCGCCTCCTCTCAGGGAAACACGGCCTCGTCTCTGGGTATGCTGTCGCAGGTCCTGAAGTCCCTGGGCCAGGCCCGCCTGAAGGTCCTCGTGGGGGCCCGGGACGCCGCCCGGTGGGAGCGGGCGTTGGCGGCCTGGGTCGAGCAGACCCGACGAGAACAGGGACTCGTCTCGGTCACCCAAGTCCGGGACCGGCCCTTCCCCCTCTATCAGGCGACGACCCTTCTGCTCCCGACGGTCTCACCGACCTTTGGGGTCCATCCCCTGGGATTCGTCTTAACGCTCCACGGCGCTCAGATGGATGAAGCCCTGGAAGGTCGGGGCCTCGCCAAGGGGGGTCTCTTGAAGGGAAAGCCCCGATGGCGGGCTCTCGACACCTTTGGGCCGGACCGGTGGATTCTCTTTTTATACTTGGACGGTCCCTCTTTTTTAGCGTTGGAGCGGCCGCTGGAGTTCCGCCGGCTCGGCTCCCTGCCGGGGTCGACGCCGGACCCCTCGTTCCCGACCTTGCCGGCCCGATTATGGTCGGACCTCCTCCACCGGGCCGAGACCTGGCAGGGTCAGTTGACCAAGGTATGGTGCGAGCCCGACGTCTGCACCCTCCAGAGTCGGAGCGACGTGATCTTGTTACCCCCTACGCCAGTCCTCCTGCGGCTCACGGTCTTAGCCTTACGAGATGCTGTCGAGACATGGCGCGTGCCGGACGGCTGGTCTCCATGAGGGAAGGGACGCCCGGCCTTGACGCTCGGATTCCGGAGTTTTCGGCGGGTCTCCTGGTCCTGCGGACGACGGACCAGGGGTTCGAGTGGCTCCTACTCCAGAAACCGAATGGCCGGTGGGAGTTCCCAAAGGGGAAGGTCGAGCCTGGGGAGACTCCCCTCGAGGCGGCCATCCGGGAAGTCCGGGAGGAGGCCGGCGTGTCCGACGTTCACGTCATCGAGGGCTTTACCCACACCATTCACTATACTTACCGAGACCGGTGGCATCGCCCTGGCGAGGCGGTGACCGTCGATAAGACGGTCGTCTTCTATCTGGCCGAGACCCACGAGGCAGCCCTGCGGCCCTCTCGGGAGCACCGGTCGGCCCGCTGGATGCCGACGGCCGAGGTCCCGCAAGCCCTCGGGTACGACAACCTCCGGGACCTCTTCCGACATGCCCTGGACTATCTTCAGCAAATCCGCTACGGAGGTGTCCCATGCCCGAAACGCCCCCCGAAGGAATCCCCCCGATAGAAGTCCAGGTCGATGCTCAGACGGTCGGCCGCTTCTCGAACCAGGTCATGATCGGCCATGACCCGGAGTCCTTCGAACTGCGGTTTCTTTATATCCCGCCGGGTTCCCAGCGGGGTCTGCTGGTCGCTCACATCATCCTGACGCCCCCACACGCCAAACGGCTCCTGAAGGCCCTGGAGGAAAACATCCGCCGGTATGAAGCGACTTTCGGGACGATCCCCGAGCAAGTCCTGCCCATCGGACCGGTCCACTGAGGACGATGCAAAGGGCCACGGGAGCAGGGCCGTTCGGTTCGGGAAAACCCGTATGGATTCAGTCTTTCCGACCCTTCAGGAAGGACGATTTTTTGAAGGGATGGGGCGACGAAGTAACGAAGTGACGGAGCAATGGAGTGACGAGTAATCCGGCCGGCCGATGGGCCGTTTTTATCCCAGCCCCGCTCGCCCAAGAGCGGGGTCCTTTCATCTCAGGCCCGCCCGTCAGAGCGGGGTCGCGGTCATCCGACCGCCCGGCCGTCGCTCGTCACTTCGTCGTCACTCCGTCCCTTTGAAACATCGTGCTTGCCGGTGGATGGGAAAGGTCGTTCTGACGCCCTTCTCACGAACCGAACGGCTCCGTTATCAGAGCCGTTCGGTCGGGAGAAATGCGGTTCCCATCCGGGAAAACGATGGCCCGGCGATCTCGATGTTTCAAGCTTGTTAAGGACGACACCGCCATGACGGGCGGTGTTTGGAGGGGATGACGCCGCCACCCCTGGCGGTGTTCAGATGGGATCGACCCGGCCAGGACGGGCGGTCCATGAGGAGGACGCCCGCAGGACGGCGGGCTCTCTAAAGAAGACACCGGCATGACGGCCGGTGTTCCGGGGATAGACGCCCGTCGCTCGACCTGCCCATCTGCCTATCTGCCGACCTGCCCACCTGCCCATCTGCCAACTGCCTGAAACATCGTGCTTTCGTGGAGATGCCCTTTCCGCTTCCCATCGCACTTCTCACCGCACGAACGGCTCCGTTATGGAACGTGTGGCCCTCGTACACGATTGGCTGGTGACGTGGCGGGGCGGCGAGCGGGTCTTGGCGGTCCTGCACCGGATATGGCCACGAGCGCCAGTGTACACGCTGATCGCCGATCCCCGTCTACTGGCCCGGCACCTGCCGGACGTGCGCGTCTGCCCGTCCCCCCTTCAGCGATGGCCCGGCGCCCGGCGTTACTTCCGGTGGCTCCTGCCGTTGTTTCCTTACTGGGTCGAACGATGGGACCTCAGCGGGTACGACCTCGTCGTGAGCTCCAGTCACTGCGTGGCCAAGGGGGTTATCCCGGACCCCGACACGCTCCACGTGTGTTACATCCACACGCCGATGCGGTACGTCTGGGACCGCCGTTTCGACTACTGGGGCCATGGACCCCGGTACCGTCTCTTGGAGTACGCCTTCCTCCATCGTCTCCGCCGGTGGGATACGGTGTCGGCCGCCCGGGTCGACCTCTTTGTGGCGAACTCCCGGTTTGTCGCCCGCCGGGTCCAAAAGTACTACGGTCGTCCGGCCCTGGTCCTGCATCCTCCGATCCGGACGGACTTCTTTCAGCCGGCCGACGTCGCCCCCGAGCACTTTCTGGTCGTGTCGGCCCTCGTGCCTTACAAGCGCATCGAAGTCGTCGTCGAGGCCTTTCGGGCCTTCCCCCGGGTCCCCCTCGTCGTCGTGGGCGATGGCCCCCTGCGGCGGACCCTCCAGCGTCGGGCGCCGCCGAACGTCCGGTGGGTCGGTCGGGTCGACGACGAAGTGCTTCGGACGCTGTACCAGCGGGCCCATGCGGTCCTCCTGCCGGCCGTCGAGGACTTCGGGATGGTCGTCGCCGAGGCCCATGCTTGCGGTCGGCCGGCCATCGTCGGGCCTCGGGGCGGGGCTCGGGAGGTCGTGGAACCAGACGTGACGGGCATCGTCTTGCCGGAAGTCAGCGTCCCGGCCCTCCAGGCCGCGATTGACAGGGTCCTGACGGGGCGTTTTAATAAGGACGTCATCCGGGCCCGTGTCGAGACCCTGGGGGAGACGGCCTTCCAAACCCGCTTCCAAGCCATCGTCCAGTGGGCGTGGACTCGATTTCGGGCGGGGAGGGCCCTCGATGAGGAGCTACGGCTACTGGGTGGGCTTCCTCAAGTGGCTGACTGACCTGAGCGTGACCGTCCTGGCCTTCTGGCTGGCCTATTACCTGCGATTTGATGCCCTCACGTGGCTCTTTCCGGTCCGCTGGGGCTATCCGGAGATATCCATTTACTGGAAGCTCTTCGGTTTAGTCTTGCTCGCTTGGACGGTCGTCTTCTACTCGATGCGAGCCTACCGGCCCCGGCACTTCGAGGGCCGGGAGGAGGAATTCTTTCACATCCTGATCGGCGTCGGTGTGGCCTCGGCCGTTGTATGGGGCCTGGCCCTGTACTATCGGGTCTTCCATCAGCGGAACGCCCCGCCGGAGCAGTTCTTAGAGCCCTCTCGATTGATGTTCGTCATGTTCATGTGCCTGGACGTGACGGGCATCGTCGCCGGCCGGGCCTTCGTTCGATGGCTGGCCGAGCGACTCCGGGCGCGGGGATGGCAGATCCAGCGCGCCCTCATCGTCGGCAACGGCACCCTGGGCCGAGCCCTGGCGAGCCGTATCTGGCAACATCCTGAGTACGGTATCCAGGTCGTCGGGATGGTCGACGGCGAAAACGGAGACGCCTTCCACGACGTGCCCGTCTTGGGGAGTATCGAGGACTTGCCCCGCATCGTCCGGGAGCATGGGGTTCAAGCCTTGTTTATCGCCCTGCCGGCGGATGAATTTCCAAAGGCCATGTCGATCGTCCAGCAGTTCCAGACTCAGCCCATCAGCATCCACATGGCGATGGACGTCCTGACGGCTAGCCACCTGCGGACGACAGTCTCGGAAATCGACGGCCTGCCGCTCTTGAACATCAACGACACGCCGCTCCAGGGAGCCGCCGCCGTCGCCAAGCGGGTCCTCGACATCGTCCTGTCGGCCCTGGCCCTCGTCCTGCTGTCTCCCCTGATGCTCCTGATCGCCCTCCTCATCAAGCTGACTTCCCGGGGCCCCGTCATCTATCGCCAGATCCGGATGGGCCTGGACGGACGGCCCTTCGTCATGTACAAGTTTCGCACGATGGTCGAAGACGCCGAAGAGGCGACGGGGCCGACGATGAGCCATGCCCAGGACCCCCGTCGGACCCCCATCGGGAAGGTCCTCCGCTTCCTCAGCTTTGACGAACTGCCTCAGTTCTGGAACGTCCTGAAGGGCGATATGAGCCTGGTCGGACCCCGGCCGGAGCGGCCCTACTTCGTGGCCGACTTCTGCCGGCGGTACTCCCAGTATATGCTCCGCCACCGGGTCAAGGGCGGGATCACCGGGTGGGCCCAGGTGAACGGCTTTCGGGGCGACCGGGATTACGAGCGTCGGATCGAGTACGACCTCTACTACCTGACCCACTGGTCCATCTGGCTGGACCTGTGGATCCTGCTCGTCACCCCATTCCGGATGTTCCGTTACACCGGTATATGACTTAGCGATGGGCGAATGGCAAGTCGCAAATAGAACCGATCTCATCAATCCGACGGGACCGGGATCGGACCCTCCATATTCGACCATAGACCACAGACCACAGACCATAGAGCGGCTTGGGCCCAGGGGGGCCATGGTCTATGGTCCATGGTCCGTGGTCTGTGGTCTATGGTCTATGATAGCGAATGGCCTCTGCTGGACTCCCCCCTGCCATTCGCTACTCGCCGTTCGCCGCCCTTTGTTGACGTCCATGGACTGAAGTCCCATCTTAAAATCGGTTCAGGGGACAGACCCGGCCCTCGGTTTGCCCATCAGGGACCCGCCCGGAGAACTCACGATGAAGGTCCGAATTGCATGGCTGAAGGATTATGTCGTCTTGCACGAGAGCCCCGAGAGCATCGCCCATATCTTGCTTCACCTGGGCCTGCCGGCGGAGGACCTGACGCCCTGGGGTACAGACTATGTCTTGGACCTGGAGGTCACGGTCAACCGGCCGGACTGCCTCGGTCATCTCGGTGTGGCCCGGGAATTGAGCGCTTGGCTCGAGCGGCCCCTGGAGCCTGGGTGGCGGTCGCCCGAGGAAAGGGCCGACCGGTCCATCGAGGAGACGGTCTCGGTCCATATCGAGGCCCCGGACGGGTGCTTCCGGTACGTGGCCCGGGTCGTCGAGGATGTCCGCGTGGGAGAATCGCCGGCCTGGCTCAAGGACCGTCTGGAGTCCGTCGGGGTCCGACCCGTCAATAACGTGGTCGACGTCACGAATTACGTCATGCTGGCGTACGGCCAGCCCCTGCACGCCTTTGACCTGGACGCCGTTCGCGGGGGTCGCATCGTCGTCCGGTGGGCCCGTCCGGGAGAGTCTCTGCAGGCCCTGGATGAAAACACCTATCCCCTGACGCCCGAGACCTTAGTCATCGCCGACGCCCAGCGGCCCATCGCCCTGGCCGGGATTATCGGGGGTTTGGAAACGGCGGTTCGACCCGGTACCCGGCGGGTCCTCATCGAGAGCGCCTGGTTTGAACCCCGGGTCATCCGGCGCGGGCGTCGGCGGCTCGGCCTGCAAACCGAGGCCAGCTATCGGTTCGAACGGGGCACGGACCCTGAGATGGCTCCCCTGGCCGCCGACCACGCGGCTTACCTCATTCAGACTTTGGCTGGCGGCCGGGTCCTGGCCGGTCGGGTGGACGTGAACTTACGGCCTTGGTCGCCTCGGTCGATTTGCCTGCGCTACGAGCGGGTCCAGCAGTTTCTGGACGTAGCAATCCCGCCGACCTGGATCGAAAAACGCCTGCAAAGCTTGGGGTTCGGGGTCGACCGTGTCCAAGAGAGGCCGACTCCCGTCTGGGAGGTGGCGCCTCCTTCGTTTCGGGCGGACGTGCAGGAAGAAGCGGACTTACTGGAGGAGATCGCTCGGCATTACGGCTACGAGCGGGTGCCCCTGACCCTGCCCGTCACGGAAAAGAAGGTCCAACCGGACTATCCGGGCTTTCACCTGGAACGGGCCGCCCGACGGGTCTTACAGGGCCTCGGCTTGCACGAGACGGTCTCGACGTCTTTTTATCCAGACCGTCCCCTCGAGGTCTTTTCCGTCGCCGACCCCCTGCGGGTCGCCAACCCGCTGTCCGACCAGCGGGCCTTTCTGCGCCGGTGGATCGCCATGGGGCTGGTCGAGGCCGCTCAGTGGAATCATCAGCGCGGTGTCACCGACGTTCGTCTGTGGGAGATCGGTCAGGTCTTTTGGGACGAGCAGGGCCTTCCCCGGGAGGCATGCCATCTGGGCCTGATCCTGAGCGGACGGGACCGGCCGACTCAGACGTGGCGGGACTCGACCCGACCGGTCGACTTTTTTGACTTGAAGGGGCTCGTTCAGACCTTCCTGGAGACCCTGGGGTGGCGGCCTGTCGCCTTCGCCCCTTCGAGCTACCCCTTTCTCCATCCTTATCAGCAAGCTGAGGTCCAAGTCCAGGGTCAGCGAGTCGGCTTCCTGGGCACATTTCACCCCCGTTGGGCGGAGCTTTATGAATTACGAACGCCGGTCTATCTGGCCGAGCTGGATTGGGACGTGCTCCGGACCCTCCCCAGGGCTGTGCCCGTGTTTCAAGAGTGGTCCCGACTTCCGGCCATCCTACGGGATATCTCCCTCATCGTCCCCGAGTCCGTCCCGTACGCCGCCGTCGAGCAGGCCCTCGCCGAGGCCCGGGTCCCCGAACTGGCCCGCTGGGACCTCATCGACCGATACGCAGGCCCCCAGGTCCCGACGGGCTTCCTGAGCTATACGATCCGCCTCACCTTCCATCCCCAGGCGCCCCGGTCTTCGGAAGAAGTGGACAAGCGCATCCAACGACTCCTGACGGACCTATCCGACCGCATCGGGGCGAGACTTCGAACAGAATGAGGACTTCAGATGGCCCCTGTTTCCGAACCCGGTGTTCATACCGACTGGCAGGTCGTCCTGACGACCGGGTCCCTGACAGAAGCCCTGTTAGTCCAGCGGCTCCTGCAGGGGTACGGCCTGACCGGGCGCATCCAAGCACCGGCCCCTTACCAAGTCTTTCCCTTTTCCATGGCGGGTTGGGACTGGTATCGGGTCTTGGTCCCGGCTGAGGAGGGGTCGGAAGCCCGACGGATCATCGACGAGCACCGCCGTCGACATCTCTGGCTCCGATTGGTCGAATCGAATACGGAGGAGCCTACCTCATGATGATATCGGAACCGGAACGTCTGGAGACCTTAGTCCAAACATGGTCCACGGGCGGAGACCCCGCCGAGTCCATCCGGCAAGCCCTGGACCGGACGGACGACCACCCGGCCCTGGCCCTGTGGGCCTATCGAGATGAGCAGGTCGGGGCCCTCATCACCGCCCATCGCAAGATCGCCGGCTGGGTCGATATCCTTCGACAGGTCGTCCCCGCTGAGACCTGGAGACCTGAATGGGCCCGGCTCTTGGACCGTCTGCCGGCTGTGCTCCGGATGTGGGTCCTCCAGGCATGGTCCCGCCGATGGCCCCCCGAGTCGGACTTCTGGACCGGCTGTTTAAATGACGCCACCGTCCTTCAGTGGCTCCTCCAATGGAGTCGCCAGGACCCCGCCTGGCGGGTGTGGGTCGCCGAACGGGCCCACCACATCCGGTCTGACCGGATGCGTCGCAAAATTCTGCCGGAAGCTCCCCAGGCAGGACCCCCGGCGGTGCCGACGGAGGCGTCGACCTGGGAGGCCGCTTCCTCGGTCTACTATGCCACCCCTATGAACGGGCGCTACTACTGGCTGATCCGATACACGACCCCCTTGACCGACGCGTGGGCCGTCTTGGGCCTCCGCACGCAGGTGGACCGCACGGTCCAGGACGCCGTCCTCGTCCGCCTCGACCCTGAGGACCGGGCGAAGTACTTTGGGACCCTGGACCCAAGCTACCGGGTCCTCCTCGCCTACTTGGTCCTTCAGCATCCGGCCTTCTTCGGGCCGGACCTGGACCAGCCCCAGGGTCCGCTTCGCCGGCGGGTCGTGCGCCGGGAGAGCGCCAGCCCCTTCATCATTCAGGCTTTAGAGCGTACGCCTCGGGCCGCTTGGCCGTTTTACTTGCGAACTTACGCCGCCACTTTTGTAGACCCCTGGCTCCGGTGGGATGCCACGCCGGAACTCCACCAGGTCCGGGACCTGCTGACGACCTCTGTCTTCTCAGCCATGGGAATGGCCCGACTCCCCTTCTCTCACCCGAAGGAAGCGACCTCTTTCCTGGCCCACCTGTTCAACGTCCTTTGGGGATACCATGCCCCTGAGGAAGCGACCCGTCTCGTGGACTGGCTGGCCGAGGTCACGCGAGACTCGCAACGCCCCTCTTTTCTGGAACGCTTCATCGAGCGCTACCGGGGCTCTGTCTTTGCTCCCGTCCCGCCTCGCCTGACACCGGAAGTCCGGCAGGCTCTGGCCAAGGCCTACGTCCTGGTCCGGAATCGACCCCTGGACGAGACGGTCACTGCCGGGATAAAGACTTTACTGACCTGGACGCTCCAAGACCTCGTGGACTGGGTCCGAAGCCTGGCTCAGGCCCCCGCCCCGCCATCCGAATCTGACCTGGAAGACCTGGACATCTCGTGAATCGGTGTCGGGTCTTGGGCACCGAAGATGAGGGGATGGGGGATGCGAGATGCGGCCTGAGGGATGCCCCATCCGTGACCCGCAATTCACAATTCCTCCAACACCGAATCTTGTACTTTTCTGCCCCAGGGGACTATCTTAGAAGGACCGCCTCCCGATGCGTCATTCCCCCAATCCTCTCAGGAGGAAGGGACGATGGCCGTCTCGTTGGATAAGGTCTATGAAGCCCTAAAGACATGCTATGACCCCGAGATTCCCATCAACATCGTGGACCTGGGCCTCATCTACGACGTCCAGGTCGACGAAAACGATAAGGTCTACGTTAAGATGACCCTCACGGCGCCAGGCTGTCCCATCGCCGTCGAGTTTCCGGAGATGATCCGTCAAAGGCTCATCGAATTAGCCGGTGCTCGCGATGCCGAAGTCGAAATCGTGTGGTTCCCCCCGTGGAACCCGGACATGATGTCGGAAGAAGCCAAGAAGATGTTGGGGTGGATATGATGGACTATGGACCATAGGCCATGGACCACGGGCTATGGGCAGTCGACAGGTCGGGAAATAGGAGCGCAGGCCTCTGGCCTGCGGAATCGGTTTCCGTCGAGGCAGGATATGGAAGTGGAAAAACTTCGGGAAGCCGTCTTGAGCCGTCTTAAGACGGTGGCCTATCCGGGATTCAGCCGGGACATCGTGTCCTTCGGTATAGTCCGGGACGTAGCTGTCGACGACCAGGGTCGGGTAACGGTCACACTCGTATACTCGACGGAGCCAGACCGCATTCGACAGGCTATCGAGCAGGCTGTCGTTCAGGCCGTCCAGGGCATCCAGGGCATCCAAGACGTGGAGGTCCGGGCGACCCAACGGGAGATGGCCCGGCCGAGTGTACCCCAGAAACAGCCTGTCCCGGGCGTTCAGCACGTCATCGCCGTGGCGTCGGCTAAAGGTGGCGTCGGGAAATCGACGGTCGCCGTGAACCTGGCCTATGCCTTGAAAGAACTGGGCTACGCGGTCGGCTTACTGGATGCCGACATCTATGGTCCCAGCGCCCCCATCATGCTGAAGACGGAGGGGGAACCGACGACGGACGGCCAGCGGATCTTCCCCGTCCAGACGATGGGCCTCAAGATGATCTCCATCGGGTTCTTCCTGCCGACGGAGGACCAGGCCCTGATCTGGCGGGGGCCGATGGTCATGAAGGCCGTCCATCAGCTCGTGTGGGACGTCGAATGGGCGCCCCTGGACTATCTGGTCGTGGACCTGCCGCCGGGGACGGGCGACGCGCAACTGACCCTCCTGCAGGAGGTCAAGCTCTCGGGAGCCATCATCGTCACGACGCCCCAGCGGGTCGCCCTCGTCGACGCCCGAAAGGGCGTGACGATGTTTAAGCGTCTGGACACGCCGGTCCTGGGTATCGTCGAGAACATGAGCTACTTCCGGTGCCCCAAGTGCGGTGAAGTCTTTGAGATCTTTGACCGCCGCGGGGGCTTCCATGCGGCCAAGATGCTGGGCGTCCCCTTCCTGGGTGAGATCCCCATCGAGCCCCGCCTCCGGGAGGGGGCCGACCGGGGCGAACCGGTTTTTCTGTGCGCGCCCGACTCGGAGGCCGCCCGGGTCTTCATGGAAATCGCTCGGAAGGTGGCGGCTACCTTGCCGGTCGCATCCATTCGCCAGTAGGATCCTGCGAGGAGAGTTACGATGGCCATCTCAGCCGCACGCCTGCGTCGGGTCTCTCAGTTAGACGATTGGCTCCGTCTGCCGGAGGGGCCGCCTTACTACGAACTGGAGGAGGGGAGGCTCATTCGGATGCCCTCGCCGACACGCCAGCACCAAAAGATCGTGGGCCGCCTCTTTGCCCTCATCGACGACTGGGCGACGACCCACGACCTGGGGACGGTCGTGATGGAGGTGGACGTGGCGCTCCCGACGGGGCGGGGCTACATCCCCGACCTGGCCTTCGTCCGGCGGGAACGGGAGGCCGAGCTCCTGACGCCTGACGGCAAGGTCCGGGGCGTCCCCGACCTGGTCGTCGAGGTCGTCTCGCCGGGGACGCACGGGCGGGACCGGTACACGAAGTTTCGGGCCTACTGGACGGCGGGCGTCCCCTGGTACTGGCTGGTCGACAGCGAGACCCTGGTCATCCAAGAGTTTCAGTATACGCCGGAGGGCTACCTCTGCCGGGCGACCGTCGAGGCGGGGGAGGTCTTCCGACCCCAGGCCCTGGCCGGCCTGGAAATCGACCTGACGGCTTGGGTCGGAGCGGCAGGACGACGACCCCAGAAGCAGGAGAAATAAGGAATGACGGTACAGACGGTCCGAGTCCCTCGTCTTCAGAATATCGAGGACTGGCTCCGTCTGCCGGAGGGGCCGCCCTACTACGAACTGGAGGAGGGGAGGCTCATTCGGATGCCCTCGCCGACACGCCGACACCAGGACATCGTAGGTGTACTCTTCTACGTCCTTCGCCAATTTTGCCAGACCCACGACCTGGGGACGGTCGTGATGGAGGTGGACGTGGCGCTCCCGACGGGGCGGGGCTACATCCCCGACCTGGCCTTCGTCCGGCGGGAACGGGAGGCCGAGCTCCTGACGCCTGACGGCAAGGTCCGGGGCGTCCCCGACCTGGTCGTCGAGGTCGTCTCGCCGGGGACGCACGGGCGGGACCGGTACACGAAGTTTCGGGCCTACTGGACGGCGGGCGTCCCCTGGTACTGGCTGGTCGACAGCGAGACCCTGGTCATCCAAGAGTTTCAGTATACGCCGGAGGGCTACCTCTGCCGGGCGACCGTCGAGGCGGGGGAGGTCTTCCGACCCCAGGCCCTGCCGGGCTGGGAGGTCGACCTGGCGGCCCTGGTAGGAGCGACGGCCCGGCGGGTCTCGTCGAGGCGGGCTGAGCGGAAGCGATAAACAAAGATTTCGGATTGCAAATTGAGGATTGCGAGTCGGGAGCCGAGAAGTCAGGAAAATCTTAAAATCTTAGAGTCTTGACCCAACCCAAATCCGCAATTCGCAATTCGAAATCCGCAATCCTCTCCATCGCTTGTGGGAGGTGGCCATGGAGCGCTTCAGGCGGTGGCTTCTCGTCGGGCTGAGCTACGGGCTCCTGGTTGCGATGGCCGTCGGGGCCGAGCGAGACATTCGACTCGACGGCCTGACGGTCACGCCGATCTATCACGGGACCGTGTGGGTCACACTGCGGGAAGGCGATCAGACGTGGCACGTCGCCGTGGACCCCTGGAAGCAGGCGCCTCTACCGAAGGATAAGAAGGCGCACCTCATCCTTATCACCGACGTTCACTACGACCACATGGACGCAGAGGCCATCCGGTCTGTAGCCGCCCCGGACGTAGAGGTCGTCGCCCCGCCGGCCGTCGTTCGGGAACTTAAGGGGACCTTAAAGGGCATGAAGCTCCATGAGCTGGCCAACGGACAGACGTGGGCCTGGCGGGGCCTGCAGGTCGAGGCCGTCCCGATGTACAACACCTCACCCGACCGGGCCCAGTATCACACCAAGGGCCGGGGTAATGGCTACGTCTTGCAGTTTCAGAACACCCGGGTCTACATCGCCGGCGATACCCAGTGCACGCCCGAGATGCGGGCCTTGAAAGACATCGACCTGGCCCTCGTCCCCATCAACCTCCCCTATACGATGGACGCCGATGAAGCGGCCCAATGCGTGAAGGCTTTCCGTCCCAAACGGGTAGTCCCCTATCACTATCAGGTCGGTCAGGCGAACCCCGACCGCTTCGTCGAGCTCCTGCGCGGGGAAAAGGGCATTACCGTCCTGCGAGTCCTGGACGGCCGGGGAGGCCCGTGACATGAGGCTGTGGATACGTGTCGGCGACGCCCGGTTCTGGCACCGCATCACCCTGGGTGTCACCCTTCTGATCGCTTTGTCTTCAGCCCTGGTCCTCGGACTGACGTTTCAGAGCTGGCGGGCGCGTGCCCGGTCGAGTCAGGCCATCGCTTTGGAGATCGACGACAGCGCATACACGGTCGCCGCCGTCGTCGAGAGCATTCGCCGCTTCGTGCCGAACGAAATCCTCTCGGCCGAGTCGGTCACGGACACCTGGCTGATCCGCCACTACCTGGAAGATTTCTTGATGATCGAGTTGGCCCGGAAGGAGTCCAGTCGCAACACGCAGGGCGTGTCCCCCCGGAAGCTGGAGACCCACGTCCTCAATCGGACCGTGCCGCCCGACCCGGCCCTTAAGCAGGACGCCCAAGCCCTCATCGCCCTGAATTATGCCTTTTACCGAGACAACCCGGACTCCATCCAGGTCAGCCCGGAAGACATCCAGGCATACTATGAGACGCATCGGGAGGCGTTCCGACGCGGCGACCGGGTTCTCTTAGCCCAGTTGGGTTTTGCCGAAGCCGGCGAAGCTCAGCAGGCCTACCAGCAGATTCAGGTCATCCCCGAGTTGTTCGACCATTACGTCTATCTGGCCAGCTCGGGTCAAGGCGGCTTCCAAGTCCCGACGGGATTTCAGCAGGGCTATGTCGGCATCGTCGAGCTGGAGGACTTACCGGCCGAGGTTCGGTCTCTCGTCCGTCAGACGCCCCCGGGAAAGTGCGCTCCCCCCATTCAAATCGGAAATGTGTATGTAATCCTGAAGGTCTTAGACCGGCGGCCGGCCGGGATCGCCCCTTTAGAAGAGGTCTCCGAAGAGATCCGCCTGCGGATCATGGAAGACCGTTTTCACCAGCGGGTTCAGCATTGGGTCGCCCAGGTTTTCCGCCGACACCGTATCAAAGTCTACTGGTCCCGCCTGCGGGTCGCACCGGACGAGGTCCGTCGCCGATGGCTTTCCGATGCCGTCTTCGCCTCCCTGGCGGTCAAGGACTCGTAAGACTGGAAGCGTCGGGCCCCGGGTGTCAGCCGTCCGGCGTCCACCAGGGCCCGAACTGCTTTCGGGAGGCGGACCCGGCGGGCGGGCTTGGGACGCTGTACAAGCGATCTCATAAATCCGACCATGGACCATAACCACAGACCATAGACCTGCTTAGGCTCGGGGGGTCTAAGGTCCATGGTCTATGGTCTGTGGTCTGATATCGAGGGTGCGATCCCGGTCCCGTCGGATTTATGAGACTGGTTCTGGCCAGGGACTCGCCTTCGTAGCCTGGGACCTCCCGGACCCATCATGGTTCGACGCCTTTGGACCTCGGCCGTCGTGTACACCTTAGGCTGGCTGGCGGCGGTCGGCTTGTGGGGGGATGTCTTCTTAAACAGTGATGCGATCCATTATTACGCCGCCGCCGAGGCTTGGTACGTCCATCGATGGCAAGACTGGACCGCAGAGGAGTATCTCCAGGCGGTCGAGCCGTTTCGATACCTCTTTCGGGTCGAGCCCACGACGGGCCGACCGACTTCCTTTTACCCGCCCGGGATGGCCCTCGTCCTCTGGCCCGGGATGGCCCTGGGGGATGCGTGGTTCCGTCGGGTGACCCTGGCCGGTTGGGCCTATGTGCCCTATCCGCTCGGACGGGTTTTGGGCGCGTGGGTCGCCCTGGGAAGTCTGACAATCTGGGCCATGGTCGTCCTGGAAATACTTGTGACGGCCTGGGCGGGCGTCCGTCCCGGGCGGGCCCGATGGGCCATCCTGCTGACCTTCTGGGGGACGCCGTGGCTGTACTATGCCAGCCGAACTCCCCTGTTCAGTCATATGGCGGAAGTCGCCCTCCTGATCCTGGGTCTGGGTGGGGTCCGAATGGCCGAATCGTCCCGGCCCGTCGGGCAGAGGCTGGGGGGCCTGGTCTCGGGCGGGGCCTGGGGCGCCGCCGTCACCGTCCGGTACGCCTTACTGGCGTGGGTCGGACCGGCGGCGTTGGCCGCCGTCCTCGGCATGAGGCGGTCCCGGCGGGCGGCCGCCGCTCGATGGGCCCTCTGGGGTGCGGTCGGCGTGGCTCCCTGGATCGCCTTCCTGCTGTGGTATCAAGCCGCGTGGATGGAGCACATCGGGGCGACGGGCTACAGCCCGCGCCTTTTCGTATGGAATTATCCGTGGCCCGAAGCCCTGCGATGGGTCGGCTTCCGGGCCTGGGCCTTATGGCTTCATCCCGTGCGGGGCTTCGCCGTATGGCACCCCATCGTCTTGGCGGCCCTCATCGGGTGGACCCGCCTATCGGGGATGAGCCGAAATCTGGCCCTGGCCAGTACGGCGGGACTCCTGGCCATTACGATAGCTTACCACGATTGGTGGGCCGGCGTTGCCTGCGGCCAGCGCCTCTTGATGGGACTGGTCCCCTGGATTCCCTTCGGCGTCGCCCGATTTTTAGAGCCTTCGACGGCAGACCCCCTGTTTCGCCCCGGGCGGACCGTCGGGCGTGGACTCCGATGGACCCTTGCGGCGGGATGGACCCTGTGGAACGTCCTTTTAACCGTCGGATTCATCGCCGGAGCCTGGCGGGGATACGACGACGGACGCCTCGGCGAGCGCTTCCCCTTTTATCACATCTTGCGCCAGATGGGACGCGATATCACCGCCACGGCTCAGGCCTTCCGACAAGCGACCTGGGCATCCTTAGGCCACGTGCGGCATTGGCTCCGACTACCGACCGTCCTATCAGGCCCTTCCTTGCATGCGGAAAGGCCGCCCCTTGGATTTATAACCCCTCCTCGAAGCGATGCCCCAGCGGTGGGCCCTGTTCACCCGCCTCCATGGGCCCAGTTGTGGACCTGGTCCGTCCAGGTTCCTGCCGACGGCACGGTCCGATGGGTCGTCCAGGTCTACACCGGACCGCCCTATCAATTCCCGTCGGATTGGCTCATCACGGCCGTCTCGGATCCCGTCCCCGTCCTGGCCGGGAGCGAGACGTGGCGCCTCCGGATCGGCTATCCCTCGCCCTTCATCCGGCTCTGGCGAGGTGCGTCGCCTATCCCCGTCCGCCGTCATTATGAGAGCCTGAGCCGTTTGCTCCTCGCCGACAGCCTGGACCGAGCCCGCATCCGACTGATCCAGCTCCTGGACCCCTCCGGCCCCAGGACCGCTCGACGGCGTCCGACGATGACAGTTTGGGAACTCCGACCGGTCCCGCCGTGGCGCCCCCGAGAAGCGCTTCACTGCACGGAGGTCTACGTCGACACCCGAGCCCTGCCGACGCCGAAGGTCTCCGTTCGACCCGCCGTGCCCGTCCTGGCTTACGCCCGGCCGGTCGGCGACCGTCCCTGGTTTCAAGGCGTCCGGACCTTTCAGACTTCAGGCCCCGTACCGGTTCCCTTCCACCCGATGCCCGTCACCGCCGGCCCTTACCAGGGGACCGTCGTCCTGTGCCAGGAAGTCCCGACCCTCCCTTAGTAGAGGCGACCCGGGTGAGCCTTTACAGGGGAGACCGCTGTCCCCTTAACGGCCGACTACCGGATGACGCCCGGTATCTCCTGGCTCTGGAGATTCTGCCGGACCCGGTCCGGCCGGTGAAATCGGCTTTCGAAGGCGTCCGACGGGTACAGTCGGCCATGGACGAGCCACCAGACGTAAGCTTTCAGGCCCGGCGAGCCCATGTAGTACCCTTCCGGCGTGACGGCAATCCATTCCGTCGCGACCCCCGTCTTGCCCATCGGGTAGAGGGTCATCCACGTGACGACCGGCGACCCGTCGGAGACCCGCCACAAACGAACGGCTCCGTCGACGCCCCCGCTGGCCACGACGTGTCCCGTCAGCGAAAAGGCCACCGAGTAAACTTCTCCCCCATGACCCTCCAAGACCCTCTGGAGCGCTCCCGTTTGCACGTCCCAGAGTCGAACCTTGCGGTCTTCGCTTCCGACGGCTAAGAGCCGTCCATCCGGCGAAAAGGCGACGGCTCGGGCCAGCGAGCCCTCCCCCGAAAACGTCTTCAGCAAGACCCCTGTCTCGACGTCCCACAGACGAATGGTCCGGTCCGCACTCCCGACCGCAAGGACCCGCCCGTCCGGGGAGAAGGCCACCGACTTGCCCAACAGACCGTGACCCTGAAAAGTCCGCTTCAGTCGCCCCGTCCCGGCATCCCAGACCCGCACCGTCCGGTCCTTACACGCACTGGCCAACCAACGACCCTCTGGTGAGAAGACGACGAAAAGGACGGTATCTTCATGACCCGCCAGGGTGGCCTTCAGCCGACCGGACAGAGCCTCCCACAAACGTATGGTCCGGTCCGCGCCCCCGCTGGCCAGGGTCAGTCCGTCCATCGAAAAAGCCACGGCCAGCACGACGTCCTCATGACCCGCCAGCGTCCGCTTCGAGACGCCCGTATCGACGTCCTGCAGTTCAATCAGTCGGTCCATGCGGCCGACGGCCAGGGTTCGACCGTCCGGAGTGACGGCCATCGAGGCCGTCAGAAGCTTCGGTAAGGACATCGTCTTCTTCAGGGCGCCCGTCGCCAAGTCCCAGAAATGAATGGCCTTATCGCCGCCCCCCACGGCCACGGTCTTGCCGTCCAGGAGAAAGTCGATAAACCACACGAAATGGCTGTGACCCTGGAAAGACCGCTTTAGTTCACCCGTCCGGGGATGCCACATCCGAACCGTGCGGTCGCCGCCCCCCGTGGCGATGAGTCCGCCATTCGGTGAGAAGGCTACCGCAAAAACAGCACTCTCATGCGCTTCTAATGTCAGCCGGACCGTGCCCGTCGGGACGTCCCACAGTCGAACGGTCTTGCCCAACCCGCCGGTCGCCAGCGTGCGTCCGTCCGGGGAAAAGGCGACCGTGAACACGTCGCTCTCGTGCCAGAGGATCTTCTGGAGGCTATACGCGGTCAGGTCCCACAGCAGGACGGCCCGGTCCCGACCCCCGCTGGCCAACACCCGACCGTCCGGCGAAAACGCCACACTCGTCACCTCCCCCTCATGCCCCGCCAACACCCGCCGAAGCGACCCCGTTTCAACGTCCCACAGCAGGACGGCCCGGTCCCGACCCCCGCTGGCCAACACCCGACCGTCCGGCGAAAACGCCACGCCCGTCACCTCCCCCTCATGCCCCGTCAACACCTGCCACAACGCCCCCGCCTCCACGTCCCACAGACGCACCGTCCGATCCCGACCCCCACTCGCCAACACCCGACCGTCCGGCGAGAAGGCAAGAGCCCACACAAAGTCCCGATGTCCCAATTGGAGAATCATCTCGGGATTTAGGGGCTTTTCCGCGGAAGGCACGGGTCGGCGGTCGCGAATGGGCCGCGTCGGCTCTCGGTCGATGCCCTGCTCGGGGCTCGGCTGACCCGCCGGCGCGGAGGTCGGTGAGACTGGCATTGCCGCCGGCTTGCGAACGACCGACGGAGCACCTCCATGCATCCGATCTAACAAGGCCTCGATAGCTTGTTTCATCTCGAAGGCCGTCTGGAATCTACGCTCCGGTTGCTTCGCCAGCGCCTTGTCCAGGACCTGCTGGACCTCGGCCGCATACGGAACTTTGACAAAACGGGTGATCGGCGGCGGGTCCTGGTGAAGGATCTTGAACAAAATGCTGTTCAGGTCATCGCCGTCAAAGGGACGCCGATACGTGATAAGTTCGTACATCGTCACGCCCAGTGAGAAGAGGTCGGACCGAGCGTCCGGGGCTTCTTGACGACCGGAGAGCCGCTCGGGAGCGATGTAGTAGGGCGTGCCGACGACTTTCCCGACCTGCGTCAACTGCGTCATCCCGACCTTGGCGAGGCCAAAGTCGATGATCTTCACGACACCGTTCTTCAGGATAAAGATGTTGGAAGGCTTAATGTCCCGATGAACGACGCCCTGCTGATGGGCGTACGCCAAAGCATCGCAGGCCTGCCGAATGATGTCTAACTTCTGATCCAGACTCATCGGTTCTTGAGCGCTGATGACGCTGTTGAGGTCCCGGCCCTCCAAGTACTCCATGACGATATAGGGAACCCCCTTCTCTTCACTGCACTCGTAGATGATGACGATGTTGGGATGGTGCAAGCGCCCGGCAGAACGAGCCTCGTGCAGGAAACGCCGGGTCAGCTCCGGGTCGGTGGCCAACTGGGGGTAAATGATCTTGATGGCGACGTCTCGACCGATGACGGGGTCATGGGCGTGATAGACCTGGCCCATGCCGCCCTGACCGAGGAGACGCTTCACGAAGTATTTCCCAATTTTGAGCGGTATCTCGTTGGCGCCGACGAAATTCATCCGACCCCCTGCCCCTCCAAGCTCCAGGCGTCTTAAACGGCTCACCCGAGCCAGAGGCCCCAAACCCTCCCGATGTATCCGCCATCCAACCGACTCCTGGCAGGGGTCCCCCTTCCGCGCCTCCTGGCAAGGAATACGGCTGAAGCACGGTCCATCGAATCGTCCGAACTTATCCTTCGTCCTTCTCCAGTAAGGGATTTCTGGGGTTACTTCTTGGATGTAAGTATCCCTTTCCCTATGTGCAAAAGATTAACAGACTCGGCCCTTAGAGTCAACCCGCACGGGTCCTGGACTGTTTCCTTCCGAGAACTTCCCTCAGCGGGACGCTGTACCCCATGTCCAGGCACCCCGCCCCCGGGTCGCGAAGAAGCGCACACTCTGGACGATAAAGCCGACGGCCAGACCCAAGAGGAGAAGAGCCGTAAAGCTTAAGAGGTAATCATGGGCCTGGAAGCGCCGGATGACCGTCAGCGCCAGGGCCGTGATTGTCGTCCCGCTCATGAAGACGGCCGGGAGAATCGCAAACCAGTAAGTCCGGGCCTTTTGAACGAGCCACACGGTGGCGACGACCAGCGTGAGCGCCGCCAGGAGTTGGTTCGAGGCCCCAAACAGGGGCCAGATGCGGGTATAACCCCGGGAAAAGGCCAGGCCCGCCGTCAGGACGACGGGGATCAGGGAATTGACGAACCGAAGCCGCAAGAGGCCCGGCACCCGGTCGCCCCACAGGACCCGCCAGAATTCTTCGATGAGGTATCGGGAGAGGCGCATCACGGCGTCGATGGTCGTGACCAAAAAGCCTTCCAGGAGGATGATTCCAAACAGCGTCCCATAGATCAGCGGAATGTGCAGGCCTTTGAACAGCGTGTAGCCCGTCGCCAGGGCAAAGGCCAGGGGCGCATTCCCCCGACCCTGGGCCGGCCACGTGATTTCCATGTATTTGGCATATCCCAAGCCCCCCACGATGGCGAAGATGACGCACAGGGCCAAGACCGACTCCATCAGCATGCCACCGTAGCCGACGACGGGGATGTGCTTTTCGTTCGATACCTGCTTGCTGGTCGTGCCCGTGGCGATCAGCCCATGCGCCCCCGAGGCGGCCCCGCAGGCGACGGTGATGAACAAGAAAGGCCACAGCTCACCGAGCCGGGCGACCGCATCGGGCGTGATGCGAAATAGGGGCGCCTCGACCCGATGCCCGGCCAGGCCCAGACCGACGGCCCCGGCGATCAAGCTCAGCAGGCCCAGGTACAAGATCTGAACGTTGACGTAGTCTCGGGGCTGGATGATCAGCCAGATAGGGACATAGGCGGCCGCCAGGATGTACATCATAATGATGAGAATCCAAACCCTCGGGTTCAGTTGAAGGGGCCAATACAATCCGACGAGGACGGAAAGAATCGCCCCGGCCGCCGCTAAGGCCGAGGCCAGCCACGTCGACGCATGCCGACGGTATACGAGCCACCCGATGAAGGGCGCCAGGAGCGTCATCACGATGGCCGACGTCGAGGCGATGCCCCCGATCATTACATGCGGCTCGCCGTTCAACGTCCGCGTCCGGAGAATCGTCTGACTCGGCTGAATCCCAAACTCCGCCGCCGGGTGGTGGGACGTCAGGGCCACGGCCGTCAGGTCGGCAAAGGCCGCCGTCACCAGGATGCACAGGGAGAAGGCAAAGCTCAGGAAGAAAAAGTACCCGACGGGCCCTAACGTCCGGCGGGCGACCTCGGCGATCGAGCGGCCTCCCTCCCGAATGCTGATGAACAAGGCCGTCATGTCGTGGACGGCCCCGATCAGGATGACGCCCAGGACGACCCAGAGCCACACGGGCAGAAAACCGTAAAGCAGAGCCAGGGTCGGCCCCACGATCGGGCCCGCCGCCGCGATGGCCGAAAAGTGGTGTCCGAACAAGAGGAGCGGTCGCGCCGGGGCGTAGTCGACCCCGTCGTACTGCGTGTGGGCCGGCGTCGGACGGTTCGGGTCGACGCCGAGCCGCCGCCCGACCCAGCGGCCATAGATGAGATAGCCGAGGAGCAGGATCCCCAGCGATATCGACATGGCCAGACCGACGTTCATCCCGCGCCTCCCTGCCGTCGATCAAGGTGCAGGATACAGGATGCAGGATGCCAGATACAAGCCCATCGGTGCCGAACGTTCGGGATTGACTATCGGCCGCTGGCCCAATACCGAACCCCGACCTTGCGTCTCAGGCCTTTCCGAATATACTCCTGACGTACTTCCAGACGTTTCAGGGGGAGGTGAACCATGCGGTCCCGCCGATGGATCGAGTGGGTCTCAGGTCTCACCGTCCTTTGGGCCGTCTTCGGGGCCGTCGCCGGCGCTCAAGTCGTGGAATCCGCGCCAGACCAGGCCGTCACGGTCCTTCGCGCCGGCCGCCTGCTGGACGTCCGTCAGGGTCGTATCCTGGAAAACGTCGTCATCGTCGTGCGGGGCGAGAAGATCGAGGCCGTCGGACCGGCCGACCGGGTCCGGGTCCCGGCCGACGCCCGCGTCCTCGACCTGTCCCGGGGGGCGGTCCTGCCGGGCCTGATCGACATGCACACGCACCTGACGGGCGAGCCTCGATACATCGGCTACAGCGCCCTCGGCCTCTCGGTGCCCCGGCAGGCCCTCATCGGGGCCAAGAACGCCCGGCTTACCCTGATGGCCGGCTTCACGACGGTCCGCAACGTCGGAGCCTCCGGTTATACAGACGTCGCCCTGCGGGACGCCATCGAGGCCGGCGACCTGCCGGGCCCCCGGATGGTCGTCTCGGGACCCGCCCTGGGCATCACGGGCGGCCACTGCGACGAGAGCCTCCTGCCGCCCGAGTACCGCCATCAGGCCGAGGGCGTCGCCGATGGGCCCGACGCCGTCCTCCGGAAGGTCCGGGAGGTCATCAAGTACGGGGCCGACGTCATCAAGGTCTGTGCGACCGGCGGCGTCCTATCTAAGGGTGACAACCCGGAGGCCTATGAATTTAACGAGGACGAGCTCCGGGTCATCGTCCAAGAGGCTCACAAGCTGGGCCGGAAGGTCGCCGCTCACGCCCACGGGCGGGCCGGCATCTTGCTGGCCGTGCGGGTCGGCGTGGATTCTATCGAACACGGAAGCTACATCGACGACGAGGCCGTGCGGCTCATGCGGGAAAAGCGGGTCTACCTCGTGCCGACCCTCTACTTGGCCGACTGGTTCATGGAAAACGCCCCGAAACTTCAAATCCCGCCCTTCATCATGGAGAAGGCTCGGAAGGTCATGCCGGCGGCCCGCCAGAACATCCGGCGGGCCTTCCAGATGGGCGTGCCCGTCGCCTTTGGGACCGACGCGGCCGTGTATCCCCACGGCCTCAACGCTCGAGAATTCACCGTCATGGTCCATCTGGGGCTGACACCCCTCCAGGCGATTCAAGCGGCGACGATCCATGCCGCCGAGCTCCTGGGCTGGTCCGACCGCGTCGGAACGCTGGAGCCTGGCAAGTACGCCGATATCATCGCCGTCGAGGGCAACCCCCTGGAAGACGTCAGGGTCCTCGAACGGGTCCGGTTCGTCATGAAGGGCGGCCAGGTCTACCGGAACGACTTCGGCGGGCGCATCGAATGACGGGAGTGACGGCGCGGCAGCGGGGCGGCGGGACGGGCTTCGTTCCAGGCCGGGAGTTCGGCAGTTCGGGGATCCGGGAGGCCGGCGCCGGCGGTCGGCGAGAGGAGGCGGCGAAGAGTGACGTGGGGACTTGAAACGATGGGCGCCCCTCGGCTTCTACGTCTGCCGTCGAACGGCCTTCCCGGATTCCCGGACTCCCGAATTCCCGGATGGCCCTTGGCTCGAAAAACCGTCCTTCCCGAAGGGTCGAAAAGGCCGAATCCATGCGGGTTTTCACGAACCGAACGACCCTGTCAGGCGATGATCATCCCCACGTAGGACACGACCGAGGTGTCGTCTCCCGTCACCAGGCCCGAGTGGGTGTAGTCGACCAGCGTCCCCCGAGTCGCGCCCAACTCTCGAGCGGTCATCAGGACGACGGTCGTCGGCAGGTATCCGCACATCGTCAGACGTTGACGATGGACGACGTCATAAAGACCGGGGCCGTCGAGCCGTTCCATGCACTGGATGGCCGGTGGGTCCAGTCGAGCCGCCTCGGCGGCCGACGTGTAGTGGGTCATGTCCGTACTGGCGATCAGCAGGACTTCCTCCCCCAAGCTCTGAATGACCTCCGCAATGGCTTGGGCCAGCGCTGTCAGTTGAGTCATGCGGGACGTCCCGACACAGATCGGGACGAAGACGAAATCGTCCAGCAGATACTGGAGAAAGGGGAGATGGACCTCCAGGGAGTGCTCCCGCAGATGGGCGGCGGTGTCATGGACTAAGAAGGTGCACTGTTCCATCAGGTGATGGGCCATTTCTTCATCGACCCGGACGGGGCCCAGGGGCGTTTCCCACACGCCCGTCGCCCAACAGGCTAAGGGAGCTCCGAGGCCCGTATGATTCGGGCACAGGATGATGAAACGGCGGGGAAGTCGGACCCGACCGTAGACCCGCCCGGCCGTCCGGCCCGAGTAGATGTAGCCGGCGTGGGGTACCACGATGGCCGTCGCCGAGACCTTGGGGGTCACGTCCTCGATCAACTGCGCCAGGAGGCTCCGGAGTTGGTCGGGGTCGCTGGGGTAAAAATAGCCAGCGACGGCGGGCTTCCGAACGGTCATGCGCGCCTTCCTTCCTAAACTCTTCGGGTAAGTATAACGATGTCAGATTCGCAGGTCGATGGGGTGGCTCTGGGAGGAGCGCGGGCTTCTGGTTTGCGGGCCGGGCCGGTATCCCGTCTCAGGCCGGGTTTCTAACAGTCAAATTGAAACGGAGCGATGGGGCGGTTTGCATAGGCTGAGCCCTATCAAGACCTCGGCCCATAAGTCCTCTCTCTGAGTGTACGTACTCCCTTGATTTGGGTCTGACTTGGCTCTTGGGACGTGTCGAATCGGATAGACATCCCGTCTAACGGGGTAAACAGGGTGTCGAATTGAGTCGACACCTCGGGACCGGCCTTACTTCCTGGAGACGTCTACGATACGCATAGGGAGCGGCATTGAATCTGTCGGGGCCTGTTGTGGCACGGAGTTTGCCACAACGCGTCTGACGTTCCGCTGGCTGACGACGGACGCGCGTCAGGACGTGCAGTACGGCGGGTGGCCGTACGCCGTAGACCTGCGTGGGGGTGGGTGGGCGGCGTCTACCCTGCGGTGGTGGGCACGAGGTTTCGGCGGTGGCGGCGGGGGAGGGCCCGCGAGCGGAAGGCGGGTCATCTGCCCGGGCGGTGGCGCCCAGAGGGTCTGCTTTGCCTCCGATAAGTCATCGTCGGTAGACCCACGGAGTGGTTCCTGATAAACTGACCGGACGAAGCTTTTTGACGCCCTTCGTCCCGGCCTACCCCTGAATCCCGTATCTCGAACCTGGAGGCCTATCATGAGCCGACCCGGACGTTCGGTCGTCATCGTCGGCTACGCCCGAACTCCCATCGGGAGCTTTCTGGGAGCCCTCAGCCGTCTTTCGGCGCCCCGATTAGGAGCAGTCGCCATCCGGGGAGCGCTTCAGCAAGCTGGCCTGGCCCCGGAAGACGTGCAAGAGGTCATCATGGGTCAGGTCGTCCAGGCCGGGACCGGCCAGGCGCCCGCCCGGCAGGCCGCTTTACTCGCCGGACTGCCCGTACGGGTCGAGTGTCTGACGGTGAACAAGGTGTGCGGTTCGGGCCTGAAGGCCGTCATGCTGGCCGCCCAGGCCATTGCCTTGGGGGATGCCGACGTCGTCGTCGCCGGCGGCATGGAGAGCATGAGCCAAGCGCCGTACCTGCTGAAGCGGGCCCGGACGGGTTACCGCCTGGGGCACGGGGAAATTCAGGACGCCCTGATCCTGGACGGGCTGTGGGACGCCCACTACCAGATGCACATGGGGAACTGTGCGGAGCACTGCGCTCGCCAGTTGAACATCGGGCGGGCGGCCCAGGACGAGTATGCCGCCGAAAGCTACCGGCGGGCCCTTCGGGCCATGGAGCGGGGCGATTTTGCCCGGGAGATCGTGCCCGTCGAGGTCCCGGATGACAAGGGGCATGTCCAGGTCGTGACGGAGGACGAAGAGCCCCGGCGGGTGCGGTTCGAGAAGATTCCGACCCTGCCGCCCGTCTTCGACCCGGCCGGGACCATCACGGCGGCGAATGCGTCCAAGATCAACGACGGGGCGGCGGCGGTCGTCATGACGGCCGAGGAAGTCGCTCGGGACCGAGGCCTCCGGCCGATCGCTCGGGTCGTCGACTTCTGCGCGGCCGCCCGGGACCCTGTCGAGTTCCCCCGGGCCCCCGTCGACGCTATTCAAAAGCTTCTCCGTCGCACGGGCCTTTCAAAGGATGCCATCGACCTTTACGAGATCAATGAGGCCTTTGCGTCCGTCGCCCTGGGCGTCATCCAGGAGTTGGACCTGGACCCCGGACGGGTGAACGTCCACGGGGGGGCCGTCGCCCTGGGCCATCCCATCGGAGCCAGCGGCGCCCGTCTACTCTGCACCCTCCTGAACGCCCTGACGACTTACGGGAAGCGACTCGGCGTCGTCAGCCTCTGCCTGGGGGGCGGCGAGGCCGTCGCCCTGCTGGTCGAGCGTCTGGAAGCGTAGGCCCTGTTCCACGTGGAACATCCCGGCCGCCGCGGCCTCCACGGGTTTTTCACGTCCTCGATGCCCGCCTTCGAAGGCCTCACGTCGGCCCCTCTCCGGACCCCGGCCGGAGCCCGACCGACCTCCGACTCCCCGGCCGGTCTGAACACCGCAGGCCGATTGTGGAAAAGCGGCGGAATTCGGTCAATCCCGTGGAGGCTCGTACTCCCAGGCATCCGGGATCAGGACGCCCTGACAGACTAAGCGGGCCTCCCCGGACAGGTGAATCGCCCGTAGGGTCGTCCCGTCCCACTCGAGCCGGACGAGCAGGTCTGAGCCGGACCGGGTATGGAACCGGTAAGCGTCCCATCGATGTCCCAGGTGAGCCAGGACGAGGGCCGTCGAAACACAACCGCTCCCACAGGAAAGGGTCTCGGCCTCGACGCCCCGCTCGTAAGTCCGGATGTCGATACGGCCCGGTTCGACGACGTGGACAAAGTTGACGTTGGCCCCCTCCGGTCCCAGGTCTGGGTGAAACCGAAAGGCCGGTGCAAGGCGGAGAAGGTCTAACGACCCCACGTCCCGTACGGGAATGACCAGATGGGGGTCTCCGACCCGGACCCAATGGGCCGAGACGGTCCGCTCCCGGAAAGCCAGACGCCGGTGGAGCCGAATCTCGTAGACTCGGTAAAAGCGCAGGTGGACCGTCCGATAGTCGACGACCGCCTCGATCACCCCGATGGCCGTCTCGATCGTCATCTGACGGGGTGCCATCACGTGTCGGAGGGCATACCGGGCCACACAGCGGGTCCCGTTCATGCACATGTTGAATTCCGTCCCGTCAGGATTGAAAAAACGGGCCCGCACGTGGGCCTTCCGACTCGACTCGACCAGGATAAGACCGTCCGCGCCGACCGACAGCCGCCGGTGACAAAGCTTTTGCGCCAGGACGGAAGCCAGGTCCGTCCACCGCCCGTCTCGGTTGTCCAAGATGATGAAGTCGTTGCCGGCGGCGACCCAACGGTCGAAAGGGATTTCTTCCACGCCCGGAAGCATCGCGGCCCACCCGGAAAGTGGCCCGCTCATTCGTCAGGCCACTCGATCTCGTAAGTCTCGATGAGGGGATTCGAAAGGACCTTTTCGACGATTTCGATGACCTGACGGCGTTCGGCTTCGTCGAGGGTCCCATTCCACTCGATGTCAAAGACCTTCCCCGTGTGAACCCGGAGGACGTGGGCATACCCGAGGCTCCGCAAAACATTCCCGATCGTCTTCCCCTGGGGGTCCAAGACGCCAGGGCGGAGTCGGACGATCACTCGAACGCGAACCGTTTCGGCCATGACCGACATACCTCCCCGGGGGACGACCGCCGCCTATACCGACGAAGAACCCAGGACGCGATCGTAAATCTCATCGACGTGGCGGAGATGGGCCTCCGGACGGCACAGGGCCTCGATCTCCGCCGCCGACAGATAGGCCCGGACCGCTTCGTCCTCGGCCAAAGCCTGGGCGAAGGGGATGTCCTCTTCCCACACCCGCATGGAACAACGCTGGACCAAATCATAAGCCGTGATCCGGTCCAGGCCCTTCCGAAGAAGGGCGACCAGGACCCCGCTGGAATAGATCAGACCTCGGGTGATCTCCATGTTCTGGCGAAGTCGCTCTGGGTAAATGCGCATATGCTCGATGATCCAAGTGAGGCGCTCCAGCATATAGTCGCACAAGATCGAGGCATCGGGCAGGACGACCCGCTCGACCGAAGAGTGGCTGATGTCCCGCTCGTGCCAAAGCGCCACGTTCTCCAGGCCCGTTTGGGCGTAAGCCCGGAGGAGCCGGGCCAGGCCGCACAGACGCTCAGCGACGATGGGATTGCGCTTATGGGGCATGGCCGACGAGCCCTTCTGGCCCCGCCCAAAGGGCTCTTCCGCCTCCCGGACTTCGGTCCGCTGGAGGTGCCGGACTTCCAGGGCGACCTTCTCGACCGAGGCCCCGATCAGGGCCAACGTGTTCAAGTACTCGGCATGCCGATCGCGAGGGACGATCTGGCTTGATACGGGCTCTCGCTGAAGGCCCAACCTCTCGCACACGTAAGCCTCGACTTCCGGTGGGACGTGGGCATAAACGCCGACGGCACCCGAGATCTTCCCCACGGCGACCCGGCCTCGAGTCTCTACGAGACGTGCCCGATGACGACCGAACTCTTCGTACCAGAGGAGAAACTTCAGGCCCAGCGTCATCGGCTCGGCATGCACCCCGTGGGTCCGCCCGACACACGGGACGCTTTTGTAATCGAGAGCCTTTTGCCGTAAGACTTCCCGCAAGCGGTCGATCCGGTGAAGGAGTTGATCACAGCTTTCCCGCAGTTGAATGGCCGTCGCCGTGTCCAGGACGTCCGAGGACGTCAAGCCCATATGGATAAAGCGTCCCAGGGGGCCCAGCGGGGCACTGACGCTTTCGACAAAGGCGACGACGTCATGCTGGGTCAGGGCCTCCCGGGCCTGGACTTCCTCGACGGAGACTCGGACCCTCGACCGGATCGACTCAAATTCTTCAGGAGTCAACCAGCCCAGTCGGACGAAAGCCTCCAAAACGGCCATTTCCACGTTTAGCCAGCACTGGAGGCGGAATTCATCCGACCACCACCGGGCCATCTCGGGGTGCGTGTAACGCGGGATCATAGGCCAGCGTCCTCCAGGCGCCCGTCAGTTCCCCCTTATCCTATCAAAGCCATTCCCTGGATGAAAGGGGCCTGAGGGAAAGTGGCCGTGGCCAGGCCCCATCAAAATCCGGTCTCCGGGTCCCGGGGGCCGGGCCCCAGGGAGAAGGAAGGGCCGAGGGGCCGAGGCTCAGGAATACCGACCCTTCGCCGTTCGCCCAAGCGCCCCTCTCGAGGGGTCGAAAAAGCCGATTTGATCAGGCTTCTCACGGATTGAACGGGCCGGTTGGGTAAGGACGGAGGTCCGGCCTATAATGAGGAGCTTCGCGGGAATGCCTCGCGACCATGGGCTCGCGTATTCGCCCGTCGGGAGCGCCGGTCATGAAGGCATCTCAAGGAATTGCCCCTATCTCGCTGACGGATGCGGAGGTCATCGCCATCGGGCGCCGTGTGCTCCGCACGGAAGGTCGGGCGGTCTCCCGGCTCGCCCGGACGCTGGGACCGGAGTTTGCAGAGGCCGTCCGGCACTTGGCGACATGCCGGGGTCGGGTGCTCGTGTCGGGCGTCGGCAAGTCGGGCATCATCGGGAAAAAGCTGGCCGGCACGCTGACCAGCGTCGGGATTCCGTCTCTTTTCTTGCATCCCGTCGAAGCCCTGCATGGCGATCTGGGCCTGGTGACGCCGGACGACATCGCCGTCCTTCTCTCTTACAGCGGTGAGACGCCGGAGCTCCTGCGCCTTCTCGAGTGGCTCCGCCGTCTGGGCATCCCCTCGATTGCCGTCACGGGCCCCCGGGATGCCGCTCTGGCCCGGTACAGTCAGGTCGTCCTGTCCGTCGGTCCCCTGCGAGAGGCCTCGCCGGACGGTGTCCTTCCCACGACCAGCACGACTGTGATGCTGGCCGTATGCGACGCCCTGGCCGTCGCCGTGATGCAGTGCAAGGGCATCACCGAGGCCGTCTTGTCCCGGCTCCATCCGGCAGGGAGCATCGGACGCAAACTCCTGCGGGTTGCCCAAGTCATGCACACGGGGGACGACGTCCCGAGAGTCCTCCTGGGGACCCCTCTGGCGCGGGCGGTCCGAGAGATGACCCAGAAGGGATTCGGATGTACGGCCGTCGTCGATGCGGCCGACCACGTCGTGGGCATTTACACGGACGGTGACTTGCGCCGGACCTTGGAACGTCATGGGAGTGTCGAGGGCCTGACCATCGATGCCGTCATGACCCCCCACCCGAAAACCGTCCGGCCCGAGGACCTGGCGGTGGATGCCCTTCGGCTGATGGAAAAGTTCAAAATCACGGCCCTGATCGTCGTCAACGAAGAGGGTCGACTCGAAGGACTCGTTCACATTCACGACCTCTGGCGGCTCCAGATGTTTTGACGGAGCCGTTCGGCCCGTGAGAATGGCGTCGGAATGGCCTTTTCCAGCGCCCGGGAAGCGGGTCCCCGTGAGATGAGCCCGTGGCCCCTATTGGCTTATGGCTCACATCGGCTCATGGCTCATGGCCTATGAGCTATCAGCCATGAGCTATGACCTATGAGCTAATACATGAGTGAAGGGGCCCACCGGCCGACCTGCCTGCTTGCCGAAGCTTCCTCCCGATACCCCGTCTCCATACGTTCATCTGAAAGGAGACCAGCGCCCGCAAGTCTTCTCATTCGGCGGTCCGGGAGGCTTGGAAGGCCCTCCCATCGGGGTTGGAGTCCCACATTTCTCTATCTGCGGACTTGCCTATCTGCCTATGGATTCTGGAGACGGGGACGCATGAGTCCCAAACAGGCAATTGATTGGGATACGACGAACGCCCGGCTCTCTCCGACTTTATCGGTGGAGCCCGTCGGAGATACGACCGGCCTCGTGGGCACGTCCCCGGCCATCGTACGGGTACGCCAGCAGATCGCCCGTTTGGCCGCCTTACCGGTATGTGTCCTTATTCGAGGGGAAACGGGGACCGGCAAGGAGCTGGTCGCCCAAGCCCTCCACCGTCTGGGTCCCCACGCCGAGGCCCCCTTTATCGCCGTGAACTGCGCGGCCATCCCGGAGCATCTGCTGGAAAGCGAACTCTTTGGGTATCGCCGGGGGGCGTTCACGGGAGCCGATCGGGATATGCCGGGTCTCATCGAGCGAGCCGGCCAGGGGACAGTCTTTTTTGACGAAATCGGAGATATGAGCCTCTATCATCAGGCCAAAATCCTGCGGGTTCTTCAGGAAAAGAAAGTCCGCCGGATCGGCGATGACGCAGAACGACCTGTTCACTGCCGTTTTATCTTTGCGACCCATGCTGACTTGGAGCACCAGGTCCGGTGTGGCAAGTTTCGAAAAGACCTGTATTTTCGCATCCGGACGCCATGCGTCCGCCTCCCGGCCTTACGAGACCGCCAGGAGGACATCCCTCTCCTGGTCGAGTTCTTCCTTCAAAAGTACCAGCCCCTCTTGGGTGCCCAGGTTCGGGACATTCACCCGCGAGTCTGGGATTTTCTGCTTCACCACTCATGGCCCGGCAACGTCCGGGAGCTGGAGTCCGTCCTCGTATCGGCTCTGGTCGAGGCGCGTGGGGACACCGTCTTGCGACCAGAACACCTGCCCCCTGAGGTTCAGCTTGGTCTGAACGAAGGGACTGGGACGACCGACCGAGGTGAATCCAACCTGTGGACCATTCAAGTCCCGCGGCTTCAGCCGCTGGCAGTCGTGCGGGCTGAATTCGAGAGGCAATATGCACGGTTGGTCCTCCAGGAGACGAGATTTGATAAAAGCCGGTCGGCTCGAATCCTGGGTATCTGCCGGGCGACTCTCTACCACATCCTGGACGGTCGCCGAGGTCCGATGGTCAAGAGGACCCAGCCCGAGGACTTCCCGAGACCGGGACCGGAATTAGGCGACCACCCCGGATTTCCATTCGCTGACCCGGGAAATCCTCCGCACGGAGCCAGAACCGACGGTGAGTCGTGAGGATGGCCCGATGTCGAGCCAGCCAAGGCAGGACGAGACGGGCTCGGGGCAGGTCGATCTCGGCGTCAAAGTCATCGATCAGTAAGAGCATAGGAGCCTTGCCGAGCTTGTCGGCCATTTCGGCCACGGCGTCGGCCCACACGATCAAGAAGGACCGGACCTGGCCGGCCGAGGCCATATCCCAGAAGGACCCCGAGGCCGTGCGAACGGCTAAGTCGTCCCGATGAGGGCCCACCTGGCAACGGCCCGTATTCTTTTCCTCCGACTCGGCCCGCCGAAGGGCCTCTTGGAAGACCGATGGGAGCTGGGAATCCCAGGTCGTGACCCACGGGCTCCAGAGCTGGATTTCCAAACTCTCTTGGGGAAATAAACGCCGCCATCGGCTGTGGACCGCTTCCCGGACCTGCCGAATCAAGTAGTTCCGGGCCTCCCAGACCTTGGCCCCGGCTTGGATAAAGGCCTCGTCCCAAGGGCGCCGGGCCTCTGCAGACCAACCGGCCATCAGGGCATGAGTCCTCTGGATCCACGCCTGACGATAGCGTCGCCGCCATTCTTGATAATCTGGAAAGAGGGCTAAGAGGCTCTCGTCTAAGAGCTTCCGCCGCCACAGGGACCGGCTCGATAGAAGCGCCCATTCACGGCCGCCGATGTACAAAAGCGGCCAGCGCTTTCGCCATTCGACAAAGGAAATCGGCTGACCCTGATACCGAAGTTTCGAAGCCGAAGCCGTGAGTTGAAGCTCGACCTTTTCAAGAGAAGAAGGCCACTCGATTTGAACGTTGGCCGCCATGTGACCGCGCCGAAGGACGGCGGCCGCCGAGCGGGTCCGAAAGGACCGCCCGTAGGCGATCCAGTAAAGGGCTTCCAAAAGGCTCGTCTTGCCGCTGGCGTTGGGGCCGACGACCAGCGTCAAGCTCTCGTCTAACTCCGCGTCGATGTCCAGGTTTCGGAAGCCCTTAATCTTCCATCGCCACGTCATCTTCCTCTTCTTCGGGTACACGGACTTCTTCGGTCACGCCAGCCGTCTCGGCCTCCGCAATGGGCATGTACACATAGCAGTAAGTTTCCATCGTGTTGGCACCCACGGGTCGGACCGCCGCCGGCTCTCGGGTCGACTTAAACCACAGCTCGACCTCCTCGTCTTGGACGGCCGAGAGGAATTCCACAAGAAACTCACCGTTCACATACACGGGAAAGGGAGACCCATGGATCGTCGCTTCGACCACGTCTCGGGCGGTCCCGACGGCGGGGTGCTGGAACCGAAGTTCCAGAGAGCCGTCTTTCGGCTCGATTCGGACGGAGGGTGCGCTGGCGACAGGCGTGCCCTTGGCCAATAAGACGACTCGGCGAAAGGCCTCTAAAAGCGGAAGCCGTGGGGTCTGAATCCGGTAAGGCGCACTCTCCGGGATAAAACTCCGATACTCGGGAAACGTGTCGTCGATCATGCGAATGCTGATCCGCCGGTGCCCCAGCTCAAAAGTGATCAAGTGGCCGCTCACACCGAAACGGACCGTCTCAAAGGCGTCCGCGGCCAACGCGCTCTTCAGTTCCGCCAAAGCTTTCCGGTGAATCAGCAGGCTAAAGTCGGGGACTGCCGATGACCCTTCCCAGCGGGACTCGTAGTAGGCCAAGCGGTAGATGTCCATCGCCGCCGCTGAAAGCACTTCTCCACGCTTTTCCAAGAGCATCCCCAGGAAGGCCTCCCGCAACGTATGTTTGGGGATTACAAAGTCCGTATAGTCGATAGCCCGTCGGAGGACCCAAGTCGGAAGGACATAGGCCGTATCCCCCAAGGCCGGTACCTGCGGGATCGGATAGTCGTCCGGCGACAAGCCCAATAACTCAAAGCTGGAACGGCCCGCCTCGAGTAAGACCCGCGGGAGCTCGACCAATTCGATGGTAATCAGACCCTCTGGTAACGTTCGGACGACATCGACCAAGACCTTCGCCGGGAGGGCGATACGGCCTCGAGCCGCAACCTGAGCCGGAATGATCGATTGGTAGCTCAGCTCCATATCTGAGGCCGTCAGCCGAAGACGGTTTTCCTCCGCTTCCATCAGAAAGTACGAGAGTGTCGGAATCGCCGACTTCTTCTCGATGGCCCCCTGAATCAGCCGAAGTTCCGTGAAAAGAGGTTCCTTCTCGACAGCCACCTTCATGGTCTTCCTCGGGCGGCCAGAGTAACGGAAGGCCCCCTCCATCCGGTGCCCCCGTCCAACGCCATCATAGGCCGTCTCTACCCTGAAAATCAAGTCACTCCAATCCCGGTCTGATAGGCAACTCGGCAGGTCGGCCATTCGGGTCGTTCGTCCGAGAGGCGCGTAAAAGGGGCGATCCTGACTTGAACCAGTCTCATCCATCTGACGGGACCGGGATCAGACCCTCGATTATCAGACCACAGACCATGGGCCTTAGACCCCCCGGGGCCCAAGGCGGTCTATGGTCTGGGGTCAGATGTCGAGGGTCCGATCCCGGTCCTGTCGGATGGATGAGACTAGTTCTATTTCTTCTTTACATTCCTACTTCTTGAGAGATGTGTATATATAAGAAGAAGAATAGGGTGTGGAAATGTGGAAATTGGGGTTTTTGCAAGGCGGGAAGCGGATTTTCGATTTCCACAACTTGTGGAAATCAGGGGGCTTCCATGTGGAAAACGGAACCCCTCACAGACCGATTTCCACATATTCACATCCCGGTTCCACAGCATTTCCACAAGCATTTCCACAAGATTTCCACATTTCCCGAGGGCCTATAGTAAAGCCGTTCGGTTCGTGAGCATGGCGTCGGAACAACCTTGCCCATCCCCTCGGAAGCACGATGTTTCAAGGTGATGAAGTGACGGAGGGGCGAGCCAGGGTGATTTATGGTTCATAGCCGCTATCGGCTCATAGCCGCATGGGCTCATGGCCCATGTTGGCTCATAGCCTCATGAGCCATCAGCTATGAGCCATGAGCTAATACATGTTTGGCTTGGGCTTGACTCGCCGTAGGTCCCGAGGCCGGGTATCGCCCATGGGCCTCACAGCCGATATAATGTCTCATCTGTGGGCCTCCTTAGCGTAGTCTTCGTTGGGCTTATTGCTCCTCTCGGGGCTTTCATGGAATGGGCCGCTCGATGGGGAGATGGTGTTCCATGGCCTGGGCGATTGCCTGGGAGGCGCGATTTCTCAAGAACCAGTCTCATCCATCCGACGGGACCGGGATCGGACCCTCGATTATCAGACCACAGACCATGGACCATAGACCATAGACCCCCTGGGCCCAAGCCGGTTTATGGTCTGGGGTCTATGGTCCATGGTCTACGGTCTGCAGTCTCTTTGGACCAAACACCTGACGCCCAGCACCGACGCCGATTTCTCGAAGGGTCGAAAAATCGAATCTATCAGGGTTCTCACGGACCCAGCGGCTATGTCCAGATGATGGGGCGACTGGATGCTCTCCTAAGCCACCCCGTCTGGGGTATGGGGATGGCCCCCTGGGCGGGCGTATACGGGCTTCTGACCTGTCTATGGCACCACACCTATGACGTTGGCCTACGAAAGACAGTTTGTCTGCCCGTACCTGTCGTCAGCGTGGGGAGTCTATTCGTCGGCGGAAGTGGGAAGACGCCCTTCGTGATGTATTTGGCCCGTTACTTCCGGACCCTCGGGTATACGCCCCTCGTCCTCTCTCGCGGATACCGGGGCCGGCAACGGGGCGTCGCCTGGGTCGATATCGACCGGGCTTCGGTCCCGGACTGGCGGGTCATCGGGGACGAACCGGCCATGCTGGTCCGGTGGGTCCCGGTCACCGTGGCTGTCGGCCGACGCCGGGAGGCGGCTTACGCCTTGGCCGCCCGGAATGGGGCTTTTGACGTCGTCCTGTTAGACGATGGCTTCCAATATCGACGTTTGGCCCGAACCGTCGATTTGGTCTTAATCGACATTCCCAATTGGCGGCGCTCCCGACGTTTGTTCCCGAGCGGCCGTCTTCGGGAGCCCCTTCACCACCTCCGACGGGCGGATGCCATTCTTCTGACGAAGGGTCGGACCCTTGAGGAGTACGAGGCCGTCGAGCGGGATCTCCGTCGTTTTCGATCTTGGCGACGTCCTATCTTCCGGGTCCGCTTCTCCGTCGGCCCCTTCCTGGACATGCGGGAGGGTGCACGCCCCATGCCCCTGGAGGAACTCCGACACGGCCGCTGGATGGTCACGGCGACCGTCGCCGACCCCGATTCCTTCGTGCAGGACCTCCGCGAGGCCGGTATCGACATCGCCGCTACGTGGCTCCGGCCGGATCATGCCCCCTGGGGACCTGAAGAGATTCGTCGTCTGGAACTCACCAGCCGGACCTGCTGGGGCGTCCTCACGACTCTCAAGGATTGGGTCAAGATGGAAGCCTACCGCCCGAACTTCACCGTCATCGTCGTAGGTCAACAGTTGAGCTTCTTACCGCCGAGTCCGAACTTCCCGGACTGGCTCCAACGCCGCCTACGGGAGGGCCCGCCGGATCTCGGGGTTTCGACCCTGCTCACTTAGCAGGGCCGTTCGGGAGTTCGGGAAGGCCGTCCGGCGGCCGACGTAGAAGGCGAGGGGGCATCCATCGTTCCAAGTCCCCACGTCTCCCTGAAGTTTTCCCGACTCTTCGCCGCATGGGCTCATGACCCATATTGGCTCATAGCTCATGGCTCATAGCTCATGGTCCCATGAGCCATCAGCTATGAGCCATGAGCCAACATGGGCCATGACCCATGAGCTATGAGCCCATAGCGGCTATGAACCATCCATCCCCCTGGCTCGTCACGCCGTCCCTTTGAAACATCGTGCTTCCTGGGCGTTGGGAAAGGTTGTTCCGACGTCATTCTCACAAGCCGAACGGCTCTGCTATCCTGCATCTTCTTGTATCCTGCATCTTGCATCCTGTAACATCGGTAGACATCCAGGTCCCAATCAAGGGGGTAGGTTATGACGCGTGCCGCTTTTATCGTCGCCGGGGTGCGGTCGCCAATCGGCAAGGCTCCGAAGGGCTCGCTCCGCCACGTCCGTCCGGACGACTTGCTGGCCCATGTGATCCGTAGCCTACTGAAGCGGGTCCCCGATTTCGACCTCAGCCTAATTGACGACGTCATCATTGGCTGTGCGACGCCGGAGGCCGAACAGGGCCTGAATGTGGCCCGCATCGCGGCCCTCCGGGCCGGCTTACCTGCTTCCGTACCGGCGTTTACCCTAAACCGCTTCTGTGCTTCCGGCCTGGAGGCCATCGCCATCGGAGCTCAGCGCATCATGCTCGGCGTGGCGAACTTGGTCATCGCCGGGGGTGTCGAGTCGATGAGCCGCCTCCCGATGGGCGGCTGGCACCCCAGCCCGAATCCAGCCCTCATGAAGACTTATCCCGACGTCTATCTGAGCATGGGTTTGACGGCTGAAAACCTGGCCGAGCGCTATCAAATCTCCCGAGAACAGCAAGACCTCTTTGCCTTAGAGAGCCATCGGAAAGCCGTCCAGGCCATCGACACGGGGAAATTTCGGGAAGAAGTCGCCCCCGTGCCGGTCCAGTGGGTCGAGTCGGTCGAGGGAAGGCCCCAGAATCGGGACTTCGTCCTGGAAGTCGATGAGGGTCCCCGTCGGGACACGTCGATGGAGGCCTTGGCGAAGCTTCCGCCCGTGTTCAAGCAAAATGGCACGGTCACGGCCGGCAACAGTTCTCAGATGAGCGACGGGGCGGCCGCCGTCTTGCTGGCCTCGGAGCCGACCATCAAGCAGTTACGCCTGAACCCGTGGCTTCGGTTTGTCGACTACACTTACGCCGGCGTGGCTCCGGAAGTCATGGGTCTCGGTCCCGTCGAAGCCCTCCGGCGCCTGGTTCACTGGACCGACGTGGCCCTCGGCATGGTCGACGTCATCGAGTTGAACGAAGCCTTCGCCGCCCAGGTCTTGGCCGTCTTTCGGGAACTACCCGAGCTGGACCCGGCCAAGGTCAACCCCAACGGCGGGGCCATCGCCTTGGGCCACCCCTTAGGTTGCACGGGTGCCCGCCAGACGGTCACGCTCATGCACGAGCTCAAGCGTCGTCGGGGCAAGTACGGGATCGTCACGATGTGCGTCGGCGGCGGCATGGGAGCGGCGGCCCTGTTCGAAAACGTGATGACCTGAGCTAAAAGACTGCCGATGGACCGGCATACCCATCCCCATGAGCCGTGGGTGTTAGCTGTGGATGCCGTGTCGGCTTGCTGTGCCCTGGCGCTGGCCCAGGGCCACTGGCTCCGGGGGGTCTTTTATTCCCATAGTCCTCTGACCCTCAGTCAGCGGCTCTTGCCGGCCTTGCAGACGCTCCTGCAGAGCGTCGAGTGCCCTCTCGACCGGATTCGCCTCGTGGCCCTCAATCGGGGACCGGGGTCCTTCACGGCCCTGCGGATCACGCTGGCGACCCTGATGGGTCTACGGGTCCGGGTCCCCTTCCGGGTCGTGCCGTCCGACACGCTGACCCTCCAGGTCCTCCGTTGGTCCGGCGAAGGGGAGGTCTGGAGCCTGATCCCGGCCGGTCGGACGGAGTTTGCCCTGGCCCTCTTTACGAAGGAGGAGGACCGCGTGGTCCGGCGGACAGAAGTTCACCACGGCACCTGGTACCAGGTCTATCCGGCCCTGCAGGGCGACGACCGGCCGATCTTGTATCCCGAGCCTGGGGTCATCCCACTGGCCGGGTCCCCTCGAGTCGTTCGGATTCACGAGCGCCATCGGGTCGAGGCCTTGCTGACGCTGGCCCAACGGCCCGGGGCCTTTCAGGAAGCCGTCGAGATTTATGAGGTCCAGCCTTACTACCTGCGACCACCGGACATCCGGCGCGTGGAGACCCTCATTCCAAGCGGGCCCGGACGTCCTCCAGGACCGGCCGAAGGATAGCCGCCACGTCGGGCTCGGCCGCCAGCTCGCCCCGGAGCAGGTAATCCAGGGTATTCCGCATGGCCGGCAGGTACACCGTCTTGCCCCGCCGGGCGACCTGATAGCCGAAAGTTCCCAGGGCCTTGACGTGCCGTTGCAGGGCCGTCTGGACCCAGGCCGTCTCGTCGGGCACCCGGTCGGCGACTTCGGCCCAGAGGGTCCGGACCAGGCTCTCGGGCAAGACGACGTAGCAATCCAGGAGGAGGGACACGGGGTCGTACGTCAGGGGGCCGACCTGCATGTCCTGATAGTCCACGATGGCCGACCGGCCGTCCCGGAGGAGGATATTCCGGCTGTGGTAGTCCCGATGGCAGATACCCGTCGGTAAGCGATTCAGCGCATCGACGACTTGCCCAAAGCCGGCCCACAGGCGGGTCCGATCCCGTTCTGAGAGTCGCACCCCGGCCCAGCCCTCCAAAAAGTGATCCTCGAAGAACTGAAATTCGGGGACCCAGCGGTCGTGAAGCCGCCGACGGAATACGATCCAACCGTCGTCCCAGGGACCCGCCTGAAGGACTTGGAGCAGACCCAGCCAGGACCGGTATAAGACCTGGACCTGGGCAAGGTCACCGCGCCGGAGTGCCTCGGCGACCCAGGCCTGGGCCGGTTCACCGGCATCTTCCATCAGGACCCATCGCCGGTTTGTCTCGACGGCCCACAGGGTCGGGACCGGCCAACGGTGCCGAAGCCGAGCGTAAACGCTGAGCTGAATCGTGAACTGCTCGGCCAGCTCGGACGGGACGATCATCACGACGGCCGAGAGGTCCGGCGGCCACGAAAGCCGGTAAAACTGACGCACGGAGGCGTCCCCCGCCAGGGGCCGGACTTCCGGCGTCGGCAGGCGCCCGACCCGCCAGACGGCGGCCGCTGACTGGCATGCCCAGTCGATGAAGGAATAGGTGTTCGGTCTTGGGTCTTCGGTGTTGGGTCGATAGGAAGGCTCGATCCTCAACGCCTACCTCCGATACCAGGGTTGCAGTCCCCGATCTTGGGACCCCATCCCGCATCTCGCATCCCGCGCCCCGTATCACCTACAATATCAGGGATAGCCCATCGAGGGAACGGGAGCGATGCGGCTACCGCCCAAATTGATCGAGATCATCGCCTTCCGGGTCGTCCAACGGCTCGTCGAGACCGGCGCCATCGTGTGCCGGGACCCCAATGCTCGAGATCAACTGGAGGCGGCTATCGAGCGGGCCCTAACCGAGGAATTCAAGCTGGAGGACCAACTCGACGAGGAAGTCCGGCGCATCCTGGCTCAGTATGCAGACCAGATCGACCGTTCTCAGGTCGAGTACCACGAACTCTTCCGGAAAGTCAAGCAACGCCTGGCCAAAGAAAGGGGGATCGTCCTATGAGGCGGCTGAGTCGGGAAAAGATCCATCGTCTGGCCGAGATCGTCGTGGACGTCCTCCAGAAACATCCTGGCGTGACGGTCCGGCGGGACCTTCGTCAACTCCGGTGGGACGTCTTCACCTGGATCGACCAGGTCCTCCAGATGGACGAAGCGATAGACGCCCGGGTCCGGGAAAAGCTCAGCCGGGCCTACCGCCACGTCCCCGAGGGGAGTAGCGAGTGGCAAATCCTGTATCGCCGTTTGTACGACGAGGAACTCCAGGGCCTGGGCAAGTACCGCCGGTAGAGGTGGGAGGACGGAATCCCGGTATTGGGTGTCGGGCCTTGTCCAGAGCCCCCGATCTCTGAACACCCAGCACTCAACACCCTTCTTCATGCATCCGTGAAGGCCCGGGGGGCCACGAGTAGGACGACGATGAGGTTCAGGAGATTCCCGAGCCAGAGAAGTCCCAACGGGAGAATCAGGGCCTGGCTTGGATAGTCCTGAAAGACCAGGACTGTGGCCCGGCCGGCGACCATGAAAGTCCCCAGGAGGATCGGGAACAGGGCGAGGGGGAACAGGAGGCCCCGCTGTCGCGTCTCCATCAGGAGCGCCCCCAGGACGTGGCCGACCAAGACGTACCCCAGGATGGCCGAAAGCCACACGAGGAGGAAGCGGCCCAGGCGGCCCTGCCAGCTCCAATCGAAGAATACGGTGAACATGACGAGGACGAAGGCATGGACGCCGGCGATGGCCAAGAAGTTCGCCAGGACCTTGCTCCAGAAGAAGGCGGCCGGCGACGGGAGGCCGGCCAGGACGACGGTATACCCGCTCCGGATGCGTTCGTGCTCAAAGGACTGGGCCATCAGGACTTGGCCCGTAAACCAGAAGACGACCCAGAGGAGGGGCCCCGCCCACTCCCGGGCGGCCCGGGAGCCTGGCTCGACCGAGACGCTCAGAATGGCCAGCATCAGCAGGCCGTAGAGGACGACCATCGCCAGAGCCGGCGTCCCGACCGTCAAGAGCCGCCAGTCCTTCCACAGCAGACCGACCCAGTGCGACCACGCGAGCCGTCCGCCGACGCTATTCGGGATGGGTTCGCCGGCAGGAATCGACTCTCTCACGGACTGCCTCCCAGATGAAAGTCCCGTAGTAGCCACTCGACCACGTTGAAGTAAATCAACAAGCCTGTCACGTCCATCAACGTGGCGATGAAGGGCGAGCTGGTGACGGCCGGGTCCACGCCGAGCCGTCGGAATAGGAAGGGCAAGGCGACCCCGATGAGGTTGGCCGTCAGGGCGATGAGGACCATGGCGACGCCGACCGAGAAGGCGACCAGTGGATTGTGACGGAACACGGCGATCCGGAGCCAAATGTAGAGACCCATGCTGACCCCGATGAGGAGGCCGACCCAGACTTCTTTCCACAGCACGCGCAGAAAGTCCCGCACACGAATCTGACCGGTCGCAAAGGCTCGGACGATGAGGGTCGTGATCTGGCTCCCCACGTTGCCGCCCGTCCCGATGAGGAGGGGGATCCAGGCCGCCAAGATGGCCAAACGGGCGATCAGGTGTTCGTAGTGGGCGATCACCGTCGAGGTCAGGCTTTCGGAGACAAATAGGAGGGTCAGCCAGGCAATCCGCTTCTTGTAAAGCTCCAGGGGTCGAGCCCGGGCGTAATCGATTTCGGAGCCCTCCAAGGCGCTCAGCTTGTAGATGTCCTCCGTGGCCTCCTCTTCCAAGACGTCCATGGCGTCGTCGATGGTGACGATCCCGACCAGGCGGTCTTCGGCGTCCACGACGGGCATCGCCAGCAGGTCATACCGCTTCATCAGGCGGACGACCGTCTCTTGGTCGTCGGTCGTCCGGACGGCGATGACGGCCCGGTTCATGACGGCCTCGATGGGTTCGGACGGCTCGGCTAACAAGAGCTCCCGGAGGGATAAGACGCCGACCAGACGACGCTGTTCATCGATCACGTAGATGTAATAGATCGTCTCCTTGTCGAACTCGACCCGCCGGATGCGGTCCAGGACCTCTTGGACCCGCATGAAAGGCCGGACGGCCACGTAGTCCGGCGTCATGATCCGACCGGCCGAGTTGGGCGGGTAGTTCAGCAGGGTCAGGGCCTCCCGCCGCTCCTCGGGCGGCAGGAGGCGAATCAGGCGGGTCACGACCGAAGCGGGCATTTCTTCCAAGAGTTCGGTCCGGTCGTCGGGCGCCATATTCCTTAAGAGTTCAGCGACCTTCTCGTCGGTCAGGCGGTTCAGGAGGTCTTCCTGTTCCTCGGGGTACATCTCAGCGAACACGTCGGCGGCCTTATCCTTGGGGAGGAGGCGAAACAGGAGGGCCCGATTTTCCGGTTCCAGGTCCCGCAAGATGTCCAAGAGGTCGCTGGGGTAGAGGCCCTGGAGGGCTTCCTTCAGCTCCCGGAAGAGGCGCCGCTCCAGCATCTCCTGAATTTCCAGGGATACGATGTGCATCGCACGGACCATGGCCGACCTCGCGTGGGTCCCCCCGAGATACGGGATGCGAAATTCAGGACGAGGTCCCGGGTGCCAAGTGTCGGGTCCTGGCAGGGGATGATAGACCCCGGACCGCAGAGTTGTCGGAGCTATTCGGCTTTCCGCATCGGAGGGCGAGAAAATGGGATTCACCCCGCCAGTCGGTGGTCTGGCGTCTATGGCCCCTTGCACTGGGACCTGGGGCCTCATCCCGTGCCCCGTACGATAGAGGGACTTAAACGACGATCCATCTCGAAATTTAGGCGGGCTGGTCGTGGCTTTCAACGGGCCGGTGGCTCAGACCGTCGACGCGGGCCCTGGGTCGTGCGGACGTAGCAGTAGTAAACGTCCTGGTCGTCTTTCACGATGCCCAGGAGGTCGTGGCGGGTGCTCTTACACCAGGCCACCACGTCCAGGACGACGGCCGGGTCGTCGTTGACGAGGAGGACGACGGCCTGCGGGGGAAGGTCCTTGACCCGTTCGTTCAGTCGGGCGATGGGCACGGGACAAAGAAGTCCCTGGGCATCGACGACGGCGTCAGGACGCAGGGCCTCCAGCTCGGCGGGCTCCAGGGGCCCCAGGACTTTCTGCTTCATCCCACGCCCACGATGTCGATTTCCAGGCCCACCGCCTGGGCCCGGGCCTTGGTCCACACGACATACGCCGACGCGATATCCTGAATGGCCAGGCCTGTCGAGTCAAAGACGGTGACCTGGTCGGGTCGCGTCCGCCCCGGCTTCAGACCGGCGACGATCTCGCCGAGCTCGGCATAAATGTCCTCCCGCGTGATCAGACCCCGGTCGATGGGGACGTTGATCTCCCCGCTGTGGACGGCCTGTTCCCAGGAATCGACGACGATGAGGGCCCGCTGAAGAATAACCGGGTCCAGCTCTTCCTTGCCCGGGGCGTCCGCCCCGATGGCGTTGATGTGGGTGCCGGGCCGGATACCTTCATTTTGAAGGATCGGCTCCGTCGAGGGCGTCGTCGTCGTGATGATGTCACAGGTGTAGATGTCCTCGAGGCGATTCGAGCCGACGACCCGGAGACCGTATCGTTCGGCGGCCATCGCGCAGAAGGCGTCCCGTCGGCGCTCGTCCACGTCGAAGGCGGCCAACTCTTGGAGACGGCATACCCGCAGGGTCATCAGAAGTTGGGTCTCAGCTTGGACACCACAACCGACGAAGCCGATGCGACGACTCTCCGGCCGGGCCAGATACTTGGCGGCGATGGCCCCGGCGGCCCCGGTCCGGAGGGCCGTCAGCCAGGTCCCGTCCATGATGGCCAGGGGATAGCCAGTCGCCGGATCGTTCAGGACGATGACGGCCATGACGGTCGGGAGGCCGCGCGCTTTGTTCTGAAGATGGACGTTCACGATCTTGACGCCCGTCGCTTCCATCGGCTCGATGTAGGCCGGCATCGTCCGCAAGTCCCCGTGATACCGGGGATAGAAAAGGTAGCTCTTGGGCGGCATCTGCGTCTGCTGAAGGCCATGGGCCCGAAAGGCCGCCTCGACGGCCCGCAAAATCTCGTCCGGGTCGGTGATCCGTTCGATGTCTCGGCGTGTCAGGATTCGAGTCGTCACGGCCCACCTTCCACTATACGTAAGGCACGAGCTACCCCGTGCCGGGCCGACCCCGGGCAGGCCCATCGGCGCGAGACGGACCTGCTTCTCATCCAATGGTCATCGGATCGCCCCCCACCGTCCAGAAGGTAGCCGGAGGTCCTACCGGCAGGCTCTGCAGGTCACGGCTCCACGCCGGTCCGCTCGGGATTGGTTCGGCCTCCGAAAAAGGCTAATATATACGGGAGTTCGGCAGTTCGGGAAGGGGTCATGAGTAGATAGGCGGTGGGTAGATAGGGAAGTAGGATGGGTATCGTCGGAAACGACCCATTTTTCCTATCGCCCTGCCTACGAACTGCGTGGCTACCGAGCGCCCGAATTCCCGAACTCCCGAACTGCCGTATAATATAGCACAGGCGGGATAGGTCCCCAACACGGTGCGCCCCGCAGGGGTGCAGGACGATCCGGGGATGGCGGGGCTTGGGTTCTTTGACAATTTGGTCGTTCCCGGTCCTTACCCGTCGAGGTAAATCTCGATGTGCAGGAGTGTAGCGTATGATGATGGGATGGGTTCGCTTGCTATTTTGGGTGGCCCTGTGGGCCACGGGCTTTTGGGCAGTGCGGCTCTGGAAAGGTGCGGCGTGGCCCCCCTGGACGGCCTGGCTGGGCGGCCTGACGATGATTGCCCTGGCGGAAGGGTTTGTGTGGGCCGTCCGGAAGACGGGCGAGCAGAAACGGGTCGGTATGGCCTTTGGTTTCCTCTCGTCCCTGCTGGTCGCCAGCCTGGCGGCGATCCCTGTGGGCGTCTTGCCGATGGAGCCGCCCGTGAAGACCTTCATCGGGGCGACTCTTTTCCTACTCATCGCCTTCGTGGGCCTGCTGTTGGGTTACCAGTATCCCACCTGGTTCCATCCCATGCGAGTCCTTGAACTCCTAAAGTCTTACCACAGCGGGAAGAACTACAAAATCTTGGACACCAGCGTCATCATCGACGGCCGCATCGCCGACCTGGTCGAGACGGGCTTCATCGAGGGCACCCTCGTCGTCCCCCGCTTCGTCCTGCGGGAGCTCCAGTACATCGCCGACTCGGCCGACCCCGTCCGCCGTAATCGGGGCCGCCGGGGTCTGGAGATGCTCCAGCGCATGCAGAAGAAGGGGGACATCGACATCGCCATCATGGAGGTCGACTTCCCGGCCGTGAAAGAGGTCGACCTGAAGCTCATCGAGCTGGCCAAGCAGATTGCCGCTAAGATCATCACCAACGACTACAACTTGAACAAGGTCGCCCAGCTCCACAACGTGAAGGTCCTCAACATTAACGAACTTGCTACGGCCCTGAAGCCCGTCGTCTTGCCCGGAGAGACGATGAACGTTTACATCCTGAAGGAGGGTAAGGAATACAACCAAGGCGTGGCCTACCTGGAGGACGGCACGATGGTCGTCGTCGACAACGCCCGCAAGATGATCGGTCGGAACATCGAGATCACGGTAACCAGCGTGCTCCAGACCTCGATGGGCAAGATGATCTTCGGGAAGTACGAGGGCCCCCAGGCGGGCTCGTCGTGAAGCGAAGCCCGGTCCCCTCGAGGGATGGACGGATGCAGAAAATTCGTGAAACGGTTACGGCACCGGCCCCTGTCACGATTACTCTCATCGGCCGACCCAACGTGGGAAAATCCACGTTATTCAACCGTCTGACGGGTCGCCGTCAAGCCATCGTCACGTCGGTCCCCGGCACGACCCGGGACCGTCGGGAAGGGACCTTCGTGTGGAACGGGCTTCAGTACCGGCTGTATGACACGGGCGGCCTATTTGCCGACGAGACCGAAATGTTCCAAGAGGCCATCCTCGAGCAGTGCCGCCGGGCCATCGAGGAAAGTGCGGTCGTGTGGCTCGTCGTGGATGGCCGTGAAGGTCTTACGGCGTCCGACATCGAGTTGATGGCCTGGCTTCGGAAGCAGGGCAAACCCGTCTGGGTCCTGGTCAACAAACTGGATACGCCGAGCCTTCAGCGACAAGCGGCCGAGTTCTACCGACTCGGTCCGGCCCGCCTGTGGGCCATCAGCGCCGAGACGGGCCTCGGCCTGGGCGACCTCTTGGACGAATTGACCCGCCAGTGGCCCAGCGTGCCGGAAACTCCGGAAGGCCCCACCCCTGAGGAAATCCCCCGCATCGCCATCGTCGGACGACCCAATGTCGGGAAATCCTCCTTAGTCAACCGACTGCTGGGCTACCCCCGGGTCATCGTCAGCGAAATCCCGGGCACGACCCGGGACGTCGTGGACGTCGAGTGGCGATGGGATGGACACCGTTGGATCTTGCTGGATACGGCGGGCCATAAGAAGCGCTCCAAGGCCCGGGACTGGCCGGAACGGGTCAGCCTTCTCATGATGCGGCGGGCGCTGGTCCGGTCCGACCTCGTGTGGCTGGTCCTCGATGCGACCCAGCCTATCAGCCGCCGGGACCGTCAACTGGCCGGCTGGTCCCTGCGGGAAGGCAAGGGCCTGCTGGTCCTCTGGAACAAGGTCGACCTCGTCCCGGCTTCGGCTCGTCCCGCCTTGCTCCAGCAGGCCCGGGAATTCTTGAAGTTCGTGGACTATGCACCCGTCCTGTGCGTGTCGGCCCTCACGGGCGAAGGCCTGGCGGGCCTCATCGAGACGACGGAAACGGTATGGCACAATCTGACCCGACGAATCACGACCGGCGTCTTAAATCGTTACTTCGAACACGAAGCCGATACCGTCGTCGGGATGGCCCAGGGCCGGCCCATCCGACTCAAGTACATCACTCAGGTCTCGATACGGCCGCCGACTTTTGCCCTTTTCCTGAGCCGTCTCGGCCGCGTCCGTCCCGAGCACCTCCAGAAAATCGAGAAGTGGCTCCGCCACCAGTCAGACTTCACTGGGACCCCGATCCGACTCCTCATCGCCGGCCGAGAAGCCCGGCGGGCCTATCGGAAAAAATCCAGTCCCTCGTCGGCGTCAGCTCCCTTCAGGAGTCCGGGCGTCGCCGTCGGACGTCGATAGGAGGTCCCATGCCGGTCTTTAACTACGCGGCCCGAGAGTTGATCCTCAAAATCGTCTATTACGGGCCGGCCCTCTGCGGCAAGACGACGAATCTGGAATACATCTACGCCCAGTTGCCCCCCGATAAAAAGGGCAAGATGCTCTCTCTGGCCACGGAGTCGGACCGGACCCTCTTCTTCGACTTCCTCCCCATCGAATTGGGGACCGTCCAAGGCTGGAAGGTCCGGGTCCAGCTCTACACCGTCCCCGGCCAGGTCTTCTACGACGCCACCCGCCGCCTCGTCCTGAAGGGTGCCGACGGCATCGTGTTCGTCGCCGACTCCCAAAAGGAAATGCTGGAGTCTAATCTGGAAAGCTGGGAGAACATGAAGACCAACCTGGCGCACAACAACCTGGACTTTTGGAATATTCCCCTGGTCCTCCAATATAACAAGCGAGACCTTAAAAACATCTTGCCCGTTCCGACCCTCGAGGCCCGTATCAACGAACGGAAGGCGCCTTACTTCGAAGCCGTCGCCATCCACGGGACCGGCGTGATGGAAACCCTCCGAGAGGCCGTGAAGCTTACCCTCCAGGCCGTCCAGCAACGTATCGCCACCCGGCCCGAGGCGGCCACCGGAACGCCCTCCGAAGTCTCCCCGCCCCGGATCGAACCGCCGCCCCCGCCGCCCCCGGGCGCATTCTTGCAAGCGCCGGGTCTCTCCGAAGCGGTCCCGGCGGACCGGCCCCTGGTAGAACCCGTCGCCCCCGTCGCCGAACCGGAGCCTGCTCCATCGAATGCCGCCACATCCTTCGAAAGCATCGACGAGATGCTCGAACTGCAACCCATCGAAGAGGTCATGGCCGAAACACCGTCCGGTTTGGAGCTCTCGGCCCCGCCCCAGGCACCCTTGGAGGAGGAACCCATCGAGACGTTTGAAACGATGCTCCTGGAGGAAACGACGCCGCCGCCTTCCGAAGTCGCCCGGCCCCCGTCCCCGCCCGCCCCTGCGGAGAGCGTCGGCCTGACCCCAGACCTGTCCCCGCCACCCCCTCCTTCGGAGAGTCCGGCACCGGTGCCCATCGAGACGCCCCCGGCCCCACGCCCGGCGGCGCCTCGATGGGCTGTAGACGCACGTTCCGAACCGGTTACCGTAGAGGTCACGTCGACGGCTGAAGGCCTTCACATTCGCTTGACCCTCCACATCACGCTTCACCTGATCACCCAGCCGGGTCGATCGACGGAAGGAGGGGATGGGACGGTGGAGTGATGATCCCCCCGTCCCTGCCCAAACTCGGACATCGTGAAAGGGATGATGGCCAGCGTCTCAACAGTCTTTTCGGAAGTCACGACCCTGACCGTCTCGACCGAACGCTTCATTACCCTGCAAGGCGTCCGCCATCACAACCTGAAGAATCTGGACCTCTGCCTGCCCAAGTACCGGCTCATCGTCGTCACGGGTCCCAGCGGTTCCGGCAAGTCCTCCCTGGCGTTCGAGACGATCTATGCCGAAGGCCAACGCCGGTACCTGGAGACCCTGTCGACGTATGCCCGCCAGTTTATCCGCCAGATGGACAAGCCCGATGTCGAACGCATCGTCGGCCTTCAGCCGGCTGTCGCCATCGAACAAAAGAAGACGCCACCGCACCCCCGTTCGACGGTCGGTACCGTCACGGAGGTCTATGACTACCTGCGCTTGCTGTTCGCCCGGGTGGGCACCCCCTTCTGCCCGACCTGTGATCGGCCCCTCCAGCCCCAGACGATCGACCAGATGGTCCGGACGGTCCTGGCCCGCTGGACGGGCGAGCCCATCGCCATCACGGCCCCCATCGTCCGGGGTCGAAAGGGCTTTCATCGGAAAGAACTCGAACAGGCCCAAAAGCGGGGCTATACGTGGGCCCGCATCGACGGCCGATGGTACCGCCTCGAAGACGTCCCCCCACTGGCCCGGACCCGCCACCACACCATCGACATCGTGATGGACCGCCTGATCGCCAAACCCGAACATCGGGCCCGTCTGGAGACGGCCCTTGAGACGGCCATCGAGATGACTCGGGGATTCGCCCGGGTCGTCCATTGGGAAAACGATGAAGAAATCCTGTTTTCGACCCACCATCGATGCCCCCAGTGCGACTTTCAGTTCCCGGACGTCGAACCCTGGCTCTTTGCCTTCAGCAGTCCTAAGGGGGCTTGCATGGCCTGTCAGGGAGTCGGCCTCGTCACTCCGGCGGTCGCCCGCCGATGGGAACGCCAGCCCCGCCGCGTCGAAGAGATGGACGCCGACGACCCATGGGAAGCATGGGCCACCTGGAATACAGAAGAGGCGTCCTTCGGCGGTGAGGACCGGACCGTCCCGTGTCCGGCCTGCGAGGGGACCCGTCTCCGGCCGGAAGCCCGGCAGGTCCGAATTCACGGCCGGAACATCGCCGACCTCAGCCGCATGGAATTGGGCGACTTGCGGGCCTTCCTGGCCGACCTCTCCTGGGAGGGCACGGACCGGCTGATCGCCGAGCGTATCCTCCCCAGCATCTTCCACCGCCTCGAGTATCTCATCGACGTCGGCGTCGAGTACCTGACTCTGGACCGCCCGACCCATACGCTGTCGACCGGCGAGATGCAACGGGTCCGACTGGCCGCCCAGTTAGGCAGTGGCCTCCGGGGCGTCCTCTACGTGCTGGACGAACCGACGGTCGGCCTGCACCCGAGGGACACGGCCCGCTTGATCCGTATCCTCCACCGCCTACGGGACATGGGCAACACGGTCATCGTCGTGGAGCATGACGAAGCGACGATCCGGGCCGCCGACTTCGTCGTCGACCTGGGTCCCGGCGCCGGTGAACAGGGCGGTTACCTGATCGCCGCCGAACCGCTCGACCGATTCCTGCGGCATCCGACGTCCGTCACGGCGGCCTATCTTCGGGGGGACCGTCGGATCCCCCAGCGCCCGCTTCTCCCCTTGGACCGTGTCCCGTGGCTTCGGCTCCGGAACGTCCGCCGTCATAACCTGGCCGGCATCGACGTCCAGATCCCTCTGGGCCGTCTGACGGCCGTCACCGGGGTGTCCGGTTCTGGGAAATCGACCTTGGTCTTCGACGTGATCTACGAGGAGATCACCCGTTACCACCAAAGCCGGGGACGAGCCACGCCCCTATACTGCGACGCCATCGAGGGCCTCGAATTCATTCGACAGGCCGTCGTCGTCGACCAGAGTCCCGTCGGCCGGACGCCCCGCTCGACACCGGCCACATACATCGGCGTTTTCGACGATATCCGCAAATTTTTCGCCTCCCAGCCGACGGCCCGGGTATGGGGCTACAGCCCCGGCCGTTTTAGCTTCAACCGGCCGGAAGGGCGATGCCACTACTGCGAGGGCATGGGCTACCGTCGGGTCCGCCTCCACTTCATGCCGGACGCTTACGTCCTCTGCGAAGACTGCGGGGGCGACCGCTACAACGCCGATACTCTGAAGGTGACCTGGCAGGGCCGCTCGATCGCCGATATCCTCAAGATGACGGTGGACGAGGCTTTGCAGTTTTTCCAGGCCTTTCCCAGCATCACACGAAAGCTCCAGGTCCTGTCGGACCTGGCTTTGGGGTACCTCCGCCTGGGTCAGCCCAGCCATACCTTGTCCGGCGGCGAATCCCAACGCCTGAAACTGGCTCGGGAACTGACTCGAAGCGCCCGGGGCGGGATTCTCTACCTGTTGGACGAACCGACGACGGGCCTCCATGCCGAAGACATCCGGTACCTGCTTCAGGTCCTAAACCGGCTGGTCGAACAGGGCCATACGGTCGTTGTCATCGAGCACCATCCGGACGTCATCCGGAACGCCGACTACGTCCTCGACCTGGGGCCGGGCGGGGGACGGTGGGGCGGCCGGGTCGTAGCTTGCGGCCCGCCCCCGGTCGTGGCGGCCTGTGCGGCCAGTGCGACGGGTCAAATCTTGAAGTCCGTCTTGCAGGCGGACGGCGGAAAGCATGGAATGGATAATCACATGGAAACCGGAGCTAGGCACGTATGAGGTAGCAATTTTACATAATTAATTTCTACATAAAGAGATGATCTATGGCTTTTGCAACAGAGAGTCTGCGGTGCTCCAAAGTCTCTGAAAGGCGTAACCACATTGAAAAAATGACTATCATTTAAGCCAAAAGATCCAGAAATTACGTAATTGGTCGCCACTTTCCGTTTTAAGCAAAGCTCTGATAGAACTGTGAGTTACAAAGGACCCTCTTGCTTTGCTATGATATAATAGTCATATGAGTATACGTAGAAAAGGGAGTAATAACTGCCCGATCTGGAGCAGGATTAATTTTCTGTTTATAAGAAACTGAATACATTTGGAATCTGGAAGTCCTTAGAGCCCGTCTGGATGGGGGACCCATGGACGGTCGAGACTACCTCCAGGATCGAGCGGCCCTCGTAGACCTCTGGTTAGACGAGTTGGTCCGACCTGCCGGCCCCGAACCGGCCGCCGGCCTCTGGGAGGCCATGCGCTACTCCCTCCTGGCCCCGGCCAAGCGCATCCGGCCGGTCCTCCTCTTGGCGGTCGGTGAGACCCTGGGCGTCGAGCCCGAACGTTTCCGGTATGCGGCTTGTGCCATCGAGTGTATCCATACGTATTCCTTAATCCATGATGACCTGCCGGCGATGGACAACGATACTCTCCGGCGGGGTCGACCGACATGTCACGTCCAGTTTGGCGAGGGGACGGCCATCCTGGCCGGGGATGGACTTCTCACGCTGGCCTTCGAGCTTTTAGGGGCATGTCCGTTTCTTCGGGCCCATCCGGCGATTGGCATCGAAGTCGTTCGTTTACTGGCTCGCTATGCCGGTCCGCGCGGGATGGTCGCCGGTCAGTGGATGGACATGTACACCGTGGCGCCGACGCCTTCGGTCGAGCACGTCTTAAGTATTCACCGCCGAAAGACGGCCGCCCTGATCACGGCCGCCGTCGAAATCGGGGGTCTCATGGCGGAAGCCCCGTCGGCCATGATGGAGGCCCTACGGACATACGGAGAGGCCGTCGGGGTCGCCTTTCAGATCGTCGACGATATCCTGGACCTCACGACCCCGCCGGAGCGTTTGGGGAAAACGCCCGGCAAGGACGTGCAAGCCTCGAAAGCGACCTATCCCCGAGCCGTCGGTCTCGAACGGGCCTGGGCGGACGCCCGGGCGTTCCGAGACCGGGCCATCGAGGCCATTCGGCCATGGGACGCGCGTGGCCTCTTGACGGCCCTGGCCTATCTTATCACGGAGCGGCAGGCGTAGTTCGGCAGGTCGGCAGTTCGTGAGAGTGGCGTCGGGACGGCCTTTTCCATCGCCCGGCGGGCACGATTTTTCAAAGGGACGGAGTGATGAAGTGACGAAGAACCAGTCTCATCAATCCGACGGGACCGGGACCGGACCCTCGATATCCGACCCCAGACCATGGACCCTAGATCCCCTGGGCCCAAGCCGGTCTATGGTCCGTGGTCGATGGTCGGATTGATGCGAACGCTTCCAGGCACCTTTTACACCTTTTATGAGATGGCTTATAGAGAGTAGCATGGCCTTGCCGGTTCTTCCTAAGAAACCCGGTCATGACCTGGTCGACGGCTACGTATACGGGCCCGTCCGGTCCCGGCGTCTGGGCTGGTCGCTGGGCATCAACTGGTTTGCCTCGATGACGAAGGTCTGTAACTTCGACTGCGTCTACTGCCAGTTGGGCCCGACGGACCGGCTTCCCCGGCGGGAAGATTTTGTAGACCCGGCGGCGTTTACCCGTGAGGTCGAAGCCGCCTTCGCCCGCCTCGCCTCGGCCGGGGTCCCCATCGACGTCATCACGATTTCCGGCAACGGCGAACCGACTCTCCACCCCCAGACGCCGGACCTCGTCGAACGGGTCCTGGCCGCTCGGGACCGTTACTTCCCGACGGCCCGCACGTGGGTCCTGACCAACGGGGCCCGGATTCACGTCGATGGGGTCGCGCAAGCCCTCAACCGCTTGGACGAGCGGGCGGTCAAGCTGGATGGGGTCGGCCCCTGGTTCACCGAGGTCGATAAGCCCCTCTTTGGCTTTCGGTGGGACGCCCTGCTGGAGGGCCTCCGAAAACTCCGGGACTACCACCTTCAGGTCATGGTCGTTCGGGGGCGGGGCGAGAATATCACTCCGGCCGCCCTGGCCGAGTGGGTCGACTGGGTCCGCCGGCACGCCCTCCGCCCGAAGAGCGTTCAGCTCTACACGGTCGACCGCTTTCCGGCCTATGACGGCGTCCGGTCCCTGTCCCGGTCCGAGATGGCGCAAGTGGCCGACTATCTGGCCCGGCACCTGCCGGGCGTGCCGCTGGACGTCGTCTGGCCCGGGGAGGCGACGTAGTTCGGTGTCGGGCTCGGGTGTCCGATGTGGGGTTATGAACCGACCAAGACCCAGGACCCGGCACGGCTCTCACAAAATCGTCGGATTTTCCATTTTTCACGTTTCATTTACATATCCCGAATCCCCTTGATTTTCAACGCCATCCGGCGGCACTGCCGGGACTCCGGGGGTCGGACAGCCCCAGGTAGCCGTCCTGCCATTGCCAGATCATCTGGACTCGCCCCAACGCCGGGACGGGCTGCAGTCGGTAACCCAACCCTTGTAGGACCCGGAGGGTGTCGCCCGAAAAGGCCGTCGGTTCATAGCGGATTTCGTCGGGCATCCACTGATGGTGGAACCGGGGGGCCGTCAGGGCCAGAAAAGGCTCCATCCGGAAGATGAGGAGGTTTTCCAGGACCTGGTAGACCGTCGTGACGATGGTCGCCCCGCCGGGTGAACCCAAGAGGCCAAGGACCTGACCATCCCGGACGACGACGGTCGGGGTCATCGAGCTGAGCATACGCTTCCGGGGTCCGACGGCGTTGGCGTCCCCACCCGTCAGGCCGTAGAGGTTTGGGACGCCCGGCTTGAGGCTGAAGTCGTCCATCTCGTTATTTAGGAGGATGCCCGTACCGGGGACGATCACACCGGCGCCGAAGAGGTCGTTGAGGGTATAGGTCACGGCGACGGCCATCCCTTGAGCGTCCAAGACCGAGTAGTGGGTCGTCTCGGGAGATTCCTCATACAAGGGTCTTAAGGTCGGTCGGACGGCCTCGGCCGGTTGGACTCGATAGGGCCGAATCTTTTGGGCCATCGCCCGAAAGTAGGCCGGCGTGTCCAGAAATGTCGGGAAGGGGACCCGGTCGGGGTCGCCCATGTGGTGAGCCCGCTCGGCATAGGCCTGTTTGGCGGCCTCGACGACGAGGTTCACGTGGAGGGCGCTGTGCCAGCCTACGTCAGGGGTCCGGAGGTTTTCCAGGACGGTGAACATGAACTTCAGCATCCATCCGCCGGCCGAGGGGAGGGGCATGCTGAAGACCGTGGCGTCGCCTACAGAAAACTGAACGGGCTCTCGCCACAGGGGACGGTATTCGGCCAAGTCCTCTCGGGTGACGCGGCCCCCGTGGCGGCGCATCGCCTCTTCGATAGCTTCGGCGACCCATCCCGTATAGAATCCCTGGGCACCTTGGGCGGCGAGGGTGCGCAGAGTTCGGGCCAGCTCGGGTTGAACGATGCGGCCTTTGGGTTCGGTCCCGTCGAAGAAGATGCGTGCGAATTCCGGGTCTTTTAGGAGTCGGTCCCGATCCCGGCGGAGGGCCAGGTAGAGGCTCGTATCCGTTTCAAAGCCCCGGGCCGCCAGCTCGATGGCCGGTCGGAGGAGTCGGGGCCAGGGGAGCCGGCCGAAGCGCCGATGAGCTTCAAAGAGGCCGGCGGGCGTACCGGGAACGGCGACGGCTAAGTATCCATGGGTACTCAAGTCGGGTATCACGTTGCCCGCCGGGTCCAGGTACATATCGGGCGTCGCCTGGGACGGGGCTTGTTCTCGGAAATCGAGGGCATAGGCTTCCGAGTCCGGCCTGTAGATGATCATGAAGCCACCGCCACCGACGTTGCCGGCCTGGGGGAACAGGACGGCCAAGGCGAACCCCACGGCGACGGCGGCATCGACGGCGTTCCCGCCCTGGCGCAGGATGTCGGCTCCGATGTCGGCGGCCCGGGGGTTTTCGCAGACGACGACGCCCCGTCGAGCGAAGGCGACCTTTTCGGCGGCCTCACCGGGTAAAGGGCAAAGGACAAAGAGCCAGGAGCAAAGGACGAGGGGCCAAGAGCAAAATAGCCAATAACGAATGGCGAGTAGCGGATAACGATTCGCCCTTCGCCCTTCGCCGTCCGCTATTCGCCGTTCACCTTTCGCCACCACTGCTCCAGTTCCTCCCATGCTCGAACGATCGGAATCGGCCGGAGTTCCTGTCGGATGATCTGGCCATAGGGCCGGCGCCATACGCGGCTGTCCATCAGGGCCAGGATGCCGGTATCCGTCTGGGTTCGGATGAGCCGCCCCAGGCCCTGTCGGAGGAGCATGATGGCCTTGGGGAGCTGGTAGGCGTGGAAGGGGTCCTGACCCGCCCGGCGGATCGACTCGATGCGGGCTTGGACGACCGGGTCGGAGGGCACCTCGAAGGGGAGCTTGTCGATGATGACGCACCGGAGCGCTTCGCCCGGGACGTCGAAGCCTTGCCAGAAGCTGGCCGTCGCCACCAGCACGCTGGAGACGTCCGCCTGAAAGCGTTCCATCAGGGTCCGTCGGGGCAGGCGGCCTTGCTGGTAGACCGTCCAGGGGACCCGCTCCTCCAGGTAGGCGGCGACGGCCTGCATGTTTTGGAGGCTTGTGCAGAGGACCAGGGTGCTCCCGCCGACCAGGCGGACGAGGGCCTCGACCCGCCGCTGAAGCTCGGGAACGAAAGCCGGGTCCTGGGGGTCCGGCATGTCCGGGGGAATCCACAGACGGGTCTGCTGACGCCATCGGAAGGGGGACGGAATCGAGAGGGCCCATAGACCATGGACCATCGACCCCAGACCCACCCCGGTGGGGGCGAGTTGGACGTCCCGGGACGAGGCGCTCTGGACTGCCTGGGTCGGCCCGTGATCTGGAGTCCCTTCCAAAGTGAGGCCCAAACGCTCCGCTAAGAAGTCGAAGCGGCCCCGGTACGTTAGGGTCGCCGACGTGAGGACGACCGAGCGAAAGCGGGGCCAAAGCCATTCGGCCAAGAGGGAACCGACCTGCAGGGGCGTGGCGCACAGGGTCCACCGGGCTTCCTTCGACCGAGGGGTCGCCGATCCCGACGATTCGACGTACCGGACGAGGTCGTCGTCGGCGTCCCCTGCAAAGACGTCGCACAGGGTCGCCAACTCCGAGGCCCACAGGCTGAACTGGTCCCGCTCTTCCGCAGGCAGGGGCAGGCCCTGGACCCATGTCATTAAGCTCTGAAGAGTCGCCTTCAGATTTGTCAAGCGACGACTCCACTGGGCATGTTGGCGGCAAAACTCAGACCAGGAAACCCGTAGGGGGGATTGCGGAATGCGGATCGCGGATTGCGAATTCTCGGGATTCACGATTCGCTGTTCGCCACTTGCTTCACGGCCAAACAAGGCCAGGGCCTCCGTACGGATTCGATTCTGATAGGCTTGCCACCGGCGCAGGGAGGTGTCGGACATCCGTTCGCTGACCTGGATGGACGTGTCCAGTTCCTGGAGAAGCCGATGAAAGTCGGCAAAACTTAGCGTGAGAGTCAGGGCCGAGACGGCCGTCTCTTCCAGCATGTGAGCTTCGTCGATGACCAGGTGGGGGATGTCGGGGAGCAGGCGGCGGTCCCGATAGGTCCGAACGCGGGCGTCGGCCAAGAGGAGGTGGTGGTTGACGATCACGACCTGGACCCGTTCGGCTTGCCGCCGGGCCTCATAGAGGTAGCAGTCTTGAAAGAAGGCACATCGGGGCCCCATGCAAGTCTGGGCATCGGCCGTCAGTTCGGGCCATAGGGGGTGATCTTCGGGGAGGCCGTCGAATTCGGCCCGGTCGCCGGTCGACGTCCGTCGGACCCAGGACTCCAGCCGGCGAGCGAGAGAAGCGTCCAGGATCAGGGGTGGGGCCTGTCGCCAACGGTTCCACTTCCAGAGACACAGGTAATGAGACCGCCCTTTCAGGACGGCGGCTGAGACTTGCAGGCCACAACGCGCCAGCAAGGGGATGTCCTTCCGGGCCAGCTGTTCCTGAAGAGCGATCGTACCCGTTGCTACGATGATGAGGTGCGACCCAACGACGGCCGGGACGAGATAGGCCAGAGTTTTCCCGATACCTGTCCCCGCCTCGACGATGACCCGTCGACCTTCGGCCAAGCCTTGGGCGACGGCCTGAGCCATCCGGAGCTGGCCCGGCCGAAACTCAAACTCCGGTAAGCTCTCTCGGAGACGACCCTCGGGTCCAAACCATGCTTCCATAAAAGAGACCGCAGACCATAGACCACAGACCTGCACCGAAGGTCCGGTTTACCCCGTCCCAGGACGGGGCGTGCTGAGGCCCACGGCAAGTCCGGAGTCTGGGGTCGATGGTCCTTGACCCTTTTTTAAGAGGTCGCCGTGCACTTGACCTGGCGGATGAAGGGCCGGATGGGGTCATCCGTCTGGACCCGAAAGACGACGCAGAGCTTGCGCTCACCTGTATTCTCGTCCGTGTAGGGCCCGATCTCGATGACCTCGCCGTTGTAGAGTTTCTGGCCGGCCGTGATCGTCTCCGAACGCTTCAGGCCCGAGCCGCGCACGAGGGCGTAGTATTTGCCCTCTCGTTGAAAGATGCCCATCACAGAGACCTCTTCGACCAGCAGGTCCGCCACGCTCCGGATCTCTCGAGGCCGACCCTTATCCTTGACCCGAAGGGTCAGGTTCTCAAAGGGGTCCCGGCCCTCTTCATAGTGAAAGTTGGGGTCATGGACCCCGACAGTCTCCGTAGGGGCGGCGGGCGGCGTCGGAGCCGGTGGACTCGGTTGGGGCTTCTGGGCTTGTTGGGCCCATCCGACCCCGCCGACCAGGAGGCCCGCGATGAGGGCACTGTAAATCCACCCATGCCGCATGGTCCACCTCCGTATGAGGCCGGAGTTAGAAGATACAAGATACGGGACACGGGATGCAAGATAGCAGAACCGTTCGGTTCATGAGAATGGCGTCAGAACAATCTTTCCCATCCCCCGGAAGGCACGATGTTTCAAGCATTCGGCAGGTGGGCAGTCGGCAGATAGGCAGGTCGGCAGATGGGCAGATGGGCAAGTCGGCAGGTCGGCAGATAGGCAGGTCGGGCGACGGGCGTCTATCCTCGGAACACTGGCCGTCCTGCGGGCGTCCTCCGCATGCACCGCCCGTCCTGGCCGGGTCATCGGGAGGAATCTTGAAAAATCGAGATCGACGGGCCACCGTTTTCCCGGATGGGAACAGCATCTCTCCCGACCGAACAGCTCTGATAGCAGAGCTGACCTTCGGATATGAGTTTGGACATCCAGGCGCAGGCATCCAGATATGACCTGAGAAAACGCTCTCGCCCCGTCCAAGTCAGGGGATCGATCCCCGGGCCGAAGCCCTCACGACTTCCCATCGGCCTGATTTAGGTTCCTTTGTCCCATGTCATGTCCGAACTTTAGAGCAGAGCCGTTCGGCCCGTGAGAATGGCGTCGGGGCGGCCCTTTCCATCGCTCGGGAAGCACGATGTTTCAAAGGGACGGAGTGACGGAGTAGCGGAGTGATGAGCCAGGGTGATGGATGGTTCATAACCGCTATTGGTTCATAGCTCATGTTGGCTCATGGCTCATAGCTGATGGCTCATGGGACTATGAGCCATGGGCCAATAGCGGCCATGAGCCCATGCGGCGGAGAGTCAGGAAAACTTCAGGGAGACGTGGGGACTGGGAACGCTCCATGCCCCTTGCCTTCTACGTCGGCCGCGAACGGCCTTCCCGGATTCCCGAACTCCCGGATGGCTCTTTGCTTCAAAAACCGTCCTCCCCGGAGGGCCGGAAAAGCCGAATCCTGCGGGTTCCCACGGGCCGAACGGCTCTGTCATCAGAAGCCGCTGGTTTCCGGCCGCTGATAGCGAATGAGGCGGTGCAGGAGGCGGAGTTCGAAGGGGTAGCGATACCACCGCAGGTGATACCGCCAGGCGGCCGTCAGGCGGAGAATCCCCCGGGCCAGGCCCCGGAGCCGGGGGTCCGTGACCGTCGGGTAGTAGGCGTTGAGGACGTACTGGAAGTCCCGGATCTGCCGACGCAGGGGGTCCTTCAGCCAGGGCATGTGGACGCTCCGCCGCTGGATGAACTCCTGCCACCGGGGGCTGAGCCACTCTTCCAGCGTCTCGGGGAATCGAAAGCCCCGGGCCTTCGCCTGCTCATACAGCTCGCCGGCGACCGGGACGGGTGTGTAGATGTACAGGACGACCTCGGCGTCGGGGTTGACCCGCTTGACCCGTCGGATGAACTCCATCGTCTGGTAGGCGTCAGCCTCCGGGTCCGGCGGATTGCCGAGGACGAAGGAGAATTCCGGGACGATCCCGTAGGACCTCATCTTGGCGGCAATCTCCAGGGTCTTCTCGACGGTCGCCGTGCCGCCCTTGTTCATCCGCCGGAGGGTCTCGTCGGAGCCCGACTCGGCCCCCAGGAAGACCATCCGCAGGCCGCTGTCCCGCATGAGCCGCCACGTCCGTTCCGAGTAGTGCAGGAGCGTGTCGATGCGGGCCTCGCCCCACCAGGCGATGCCGAGGCCTCGAATCCGCTCGGCGAACTCGGCCGTTCGGGCCTCGTGGACGAAGAAGTTGTTGTCATAGAACTCGACGGCGTTGGCGCCCCACTGCTCGACCAGGTCGCGCACGACCCGGGCCGTGCGCTCGGCCGACTGGGCGTACCAGCGGCCGTTGACCATGTTGACGACGGCGCAGAAGTTGCACAGGAAGGGGCACCCGTAACTCGAATGGTGGGAGAGGGTCCGGCTCCCCAGGAAGGTCCGCCGGACGTATCGTGGCATGGCGACCCGATGATAGGGAAAGTCGGGCAGGCGGTCCGGGTGGGGGATCGGGGCCAGGCCGGTGGATACGACCTGGCCGGTCCGGGGGTCCCGATAGGCAAGGCCCGGCAGGGACTTCGGGTCGTCGCCCCGTCGGAGGGCCTCGACGAGGGCCCGGAAGACGAGCTCGCCGTGGCCCCGCACGACATAATCCACGTAGTCGGCCCGGAGGCATACGTCGTAGTGTTGGGTCGGGAAGTAACCGCCCCAGACGATGGTCAGGTGAGGATAGCGGGCCTTGAGCTGACGGCAGACGGGGACGGCGCCGGCCAGTTGGGGGCCGGGCATGACGGTCACGCCCAGGACGTCGGCGCCCGTCTCCCGGACGGCCCGGTCCAGCGTGGTGAGGGGGTCTGGCTCTAAGTTCCCGTCGATGATGACGTAGTCGTGCGCCCCCTCCAGGACGGCCCCCAGGGCCAGAAGGGACAGGGGCAGGACCGGCTTCCGCTGAGGCGTGCTCGGCGGATTGTACAGGACGATCGTCACGGCGGCCTCGATTGCATGACCCCTCGGAACGCCGGCAGGGATGCCGGCGTCTTCGGCAGACTGCATCATCTACGGCGGGAGCGCTATCTTCGGTTTCATCGATAACCTCCCGCCTAAAATACCTAACAGAGCCGTTCGGGAGGTGAGAAGTGCGATGGCAAGCGGAAAGGGCACCTCCACGAAAGTACGATGTTTCAGGCATTCGGCAGATGGGCAGGTGGGCAGGTCGGCAGGTGGGCAGATGGGCAGGTCGGCAGATGGGCAGGTCGGGTGACGGGCGTCTATCCCCGGGACACCGGCCGTCATGCCGGTGTCCCCCTGTCTTGACGCCGCCCGTCATGGCGGTGTCATCCCCTCCGAACACCGCCGGTGACGGCGGTGTCATCCTTAACAAGCTTGAAAAATCGAGATCGCCGGGCTACCGCTTTCCCGGATGGGGACCGCATTTCGCCCGACCGAACGACTCTGCTAATCCCGAGGTATCGGGACGATGCGATACACGGTCCAGACCTCTCCGAAGCGGCGCCGTCGAGCGATCGGCTCGCCGAGAAAGCCGTAGGCCCGGAAATGCCGCAAAAAGCCCGCCTCGTCGGAGACCGACGAGAGGAGCAGGAGGGCCCAGCCGGAGTCCTTCAAGTGGTCTCCCAGACCGGCGGCGAACCGCTCGACGACGTCGGTCGACCAAAGCGCCCGCTCCAGGTCGTCCCGGGGCTCGCCCCGCAGATACGGCGGATTGAACAAAATCACGTCAAACCGCTCCCCCCGTACAGGCTCGAATAAGTCCCCCTTGCGCACTTCGACCCGATCTTCCAGGCCGTGCAAGAGCACGTTGATACGGGCGCACCGGACGGCCGCCGGACTGATGTCGACGGCCACGACTCGATGGGCCCACTGGGCCGCAAAGACGGCCCCGACGCCGGCCCCCGTCCCCATGTCCAGGACGGTCGACCCGGGCGGGACCCACCGTTCGCTGAGCGTTTCGACGAGAAATTCGCCCGTCCCGAAGAGCTTCGGATTGAAGACTCCCGGGAGGACCACGAGGGGCCTGCCGGCGACCGTCTCCACCACGAGTCGATTATATCGATGTCGCTGAAAGGCCCGGAAGTATCCCCGGGCCCACGCCCGTCCCATGACCCCCCGGACGCTTTCAAAGAATGCGGACGGTCGCCCGTGGGGTTTCGTCTGAACCGCTCCGGCCTCGTCTTGCACCCTGCGTCCCACGATCACGAGGAACCGGGCCGGCTCCCGACGCCGCAAGAGACGCGCCTGCCAGGGTCGCAGGGCCCAACGCCATCCGTAAAACGGACGGATGAGACGCCACCGCAAACCCAGGGCCTCGGCCAAGCCCTGAAGACGGTCATACGTCAGGTAGTGTTCGCTGGGGAGGGCGTTCGATGGAAATCCGTACTTGCGGATGAACTCGGCCTCCCGCTCCCGGACCATCCGAACGCCGCTGGCCGTAGCCCGGTACACCGGCGAATCCATGACGACGACCCGACCGTCGGGACGCAGGACCCGCAAGACTTCGGCCAGCGTGACCACGTAGTCCGTCGAGTAATGGAAAGAGGCGTTGAAAACGGCCACGTCAAACTGCTCCCCGGTAAAGGGCAAACGGTCGAATTCGGCCTGCACGGGGAGAACGGCCACGTCGTAGTGCACGTGAGCCCCCAGGCCGTCCCACGCATTCGTGATCAGGTCTACGGCCACGGCGACGTGGCCCTGCCGGGCCAGACGATAGGACAGCCACCCGTTGCCGGCGCCGAGGTCCAGGACCCGCAGGGGCCGGCCCCGCTGGCGGGCCAGGGGTTCGAGGACCCGGTGGACAAAGGCCCGGAAGCTCTTCGCCCGAATCCGCCAGTCGGCTCGGAAGCGGCCCGTCCGGTCTTCAAACGGCAGGGCCCGATAGTAGGCCGGGTCGTCGGCGCCCCGACCCTCGGCCCGGCGGATCGTCTCGTAGTCCCGAAGGAAAGCCCGAAAGAAGGCCTCCCGTTCGGGCGGCAGGAACCGCCATACGCCGTCTATGCACGGATAGTCCACCCGGCAGGCCGGGCAGTACATCGTCTCCGGCCCTTCGACCGTCAGCGGCCGACGACACCTCGGGCAGGCCCAGCAGAGCTCCCGAAGCCATTCAACGGTAGAATGGGCCGTCGTCGAGGGGCGGTCTCCGAGACTCATCTTCACGAACCCGCCGTCGGGACAAAACAGGGATGAGACCCCTACGGGCCTCGGACCTCCCTCACAAAGACCATCAGGTAGTGGTCGCCCAGCCAGGCCGTCAGGGGGAGCCGGCGAATGCGCCGTTCCCATCGGTCGAGACGCGCCAGCCAGCGGGGCCGCCGTTCGACCCAATGGCTCAGGTCCGTCGGGGGGAGCAAGACCCCGAGGCCCATCGTCTGAACGGGCCGGAAGTAAGGGGCGAACTCTGCCCGCAGACGCCGAGGGGATGGATACCAGACCCGAACGACCCCTCCATCTTTCAGACGGGCCGGGGCGCCGGACCGGAAGCGGCGGAAGGCCGTGCGGACCCGCCCGTGAAGCAGGTGCCACCCGACTTCCCACAGGCAGAGGGGCCCCATCGGGACCAGGACGACGGAGCCCCCGGGCCGGACCCATCGAGCCAGGGTCGCCGCCAGGGTCCGTCGGTCGGCGATGCAGTTCAGGACACCGAAGTCGGCCAGGACCCCGTCCCACAGGGGAGGGACGGAAGGACCGAGGGGCGAGCCGTCGTCTCGGGCCGGTCGGCCGGTCGGCTGATGAGCAGATGGAGGCGGTGCGAATAGACCCACAGGCGGGACGGGCAAAGATGGATGAGATGACGAGACACTGCATCCCGCATCTTGCGTTTCATTCAAATCCATCTGCACGAATTCGATGCGGTCGGCGACGCCGGCGGCCTCGGCCTTCCGTCGGGCGACGGCCAGCATGGCGGCCGAGGCGTCCACGGCCGTCACGACGATGCCCCGCCGGGCCAGCCAGACGGCGTCCTCGCCGGTCCCACACCCGAGGTCGATCACGCGGTCGCCCGGCTGAAAGACCCGTTCGAGACATTCCCAGACGACGGCCCGAAGCCGCCGGCCCAGGGGCCGGTCCGTGAACCAGGCATCGTAGGCGACCGCCAGCGCATCGAAGGGACAGGCCATGCTCGGCCTCTCCGGAATTCAGTATCCGGTCCTGGGGTCGGGGGCCGGCCCCGACACCCGGTACCGAACGCCCCGCACCTCCCCTACTCCGTCTCCCACCGCGTCAGCCACATCCCGATCCGTCCGAGGCGGGCGTTCGCCCACGCCTTGGTCATCCGCCAGTAGTCGGGACGGGACCGTTGCCGTTGCTTGTGCCACTGGACTTCGCCGACCATCCACCGGATGGCGAACTCATAGAACCGCCGGGAGTGCCGACCGGCGACGGTGAGGTCCCGGTCGGAGCCCTCGTCCCAGGGCCTGCGGGCGACGATGCGGTCGGCCACGAGGTCGTAGTATGGCGTTCCCTTGATGGGATAGGCGACGGTCGTCAGGAAGACGTCGGGGTCGGCTTCCTTGAGGAACTCGACGGTCGCCCGGATGTCGGCCAGGTCTTCGCCCTCGTAGCCCAGCATGATGAAGACGCCGGTCTCGATCCCATACCGCCGGAGCAGGCGGATGACCCACCGCGCCCGCTCGGCGCTGACCCGTCGGTCCATGGCGTCCAGGACGCGCTGGGAGCCGCTCTCGATGCCGACCCACAGCCGGCGACAGCCCATCTCGGCCAGCGTGCGGACGACGTCCTCGTTGAGGCGGTCTTCCCGGGAGATGGTCTCGAAGGGGACCCGCAAACCCCGCCGTTTGAGTTCCTCGGCGTACTGGAAGAACCAGCCGTAGTGGATGGTGAACACGTCGTCGGCGTACCACACCATGTCGGGCCGATACGTCTGGACGATCTGCTCCAGCTCGTCGGCGACGTTCTGAGGCGAGCGCCGTCGGTGGCTGTAGCCGAAGACGGCATGACTGCACCAGGTGCACGTATACGGGCAACCCCGGGCCGTGATGAGGGACACGGAGCCCATCCCGTGGTGTTCCCGCCAGACCCGGACGTAGGCCGGGATGTCGATGGCCGCCCGGTCGGGAAACGGCAGGGCGTCCAGGTCCGGGATGAAGGGTCGGGGCTCGGTCCGGACGATGCGGCCGTCGTCCTCCCGATAGACGAGGCCCCGGATCGTTTGCATGGCCGTCGGGCCTTTCCGAAGCAGATGAGGGAGGAGCTCCTCCATCGTGAGTTCGCCCTCGCCGATGACGACGACGTCGGCGCCCCGGCGGAGGTACTCCTCGGCATAATTCGCCGGCTCGGGTCCGCCCAGGACGACCGTCGCCCCCAGCTCCTTGCAGAGGCGGACCATCCGAAGCACGGTGGGTCGCGTGAGCAGGTTGCAGTAAATCCCGACGACCGGGGGCCGTACCTGTCGGACGTAGGCCACGAAGTCGTCCCATCGATGGAACGTCGTGTCGAAGACGGCCACGTCGAAGCCCCGGGCCTTGAGGTAGGCCGAAATGTACAAAATCCCCAACGGGGGATAGGGCTTCATGACGGCCCGCTCGTGCGGGTCCTCGGCCAGGAAGTAGCCGTGCGTCAGCAAGACGTCCATGAGACCCCCTCGGCCGTGCGGCCGTTCGGAGTCGGCCCCCGACTGCCGAACCGACGGGGACCCCGCTCTGGAGAGCGGGGCTTGGGACCGTACGGCCCTCCATTAGGCCATGCGGGGCGGCGGCCGGAGCCGTTCGACGATGGCCTTCTCGACGGGAAAGTCGTAGAAGTCCCGCCGACAGCGCCATCGGGCGATGGCCTGGAGAGGCCGGCAATACCACAACCGCCGACCCCCGGCGAACCGGTTGTAGAACTTAAACCGCTCGATCAGCCGGTACTTGTCGGGGTCGACCCAGGGGCCCGCCGATCCGATGAAGTCGAACTCGGCCCACTCGTCCAGGGTCCGGGGCAGTTCGTACCCCTGGCGGACGACCGCCTCGGTGATGAGCGAACCGGGATACGGCTTGTAGTAAAAGATGGGCGTCTCGAATCGGGGACTCATCGACCGCAGACGCTTGACCAGGTCCAACGTCGCCCAGACGCTCTCGTCCGGCTCGCCGGGAAAGCCGACGATGAAGGGAAAGATCGCGCCCAGGCCGTAGCGGACGCACCGTTCGGCGCAGTGGAGGACCTGTTCAAGGGTGATGTCTTTGAGCATCCAACGGAGCATGGCCGGCGAGCCGGATTCGACGCCGATCATCACCTGCCGGAGGCCGGACCGGACGCACAGGGCCCATCCCTCGTCGGACAGCCGGTATCCCTGGTCGGCCCGCATCGTGGCCGTCCACGTAAAGGAGAGGCCCCGGCGGAGGAACTCCTCGGCGATGGCGATGACCCGCTGTTCGAAGGTGAAGAACGTCTCGTCCTGAAAGGCCAGGTCCTCGAAGCGGTAGCGCCCCCAGAGGAACTCGATTTCGTCGCCGACCCGCTCGGGCGAGAGGGCGACCCACCGGCGGCCGTAGACGAAGGGGTCGGCGCAAAAGGCGCATCGGTAATGACAGCCCGTCGATGAGACGTAGTCCAACTGGCGCTTGCCCTTGCGGCGGAAGTACTGTTCGACGGGAATGAGGCCGTAATCGACGGGCGGGAAGGCGTTCATGTCCATGAGGGGGCGGGGCGGATTCCGAAGCGGCGTGCCGTCGGCCCGGAAGGCCGTCCCGGATAGCCCGTGCAGGTCCGACCCTTCGGCCAGCCGTTCGACCAGCTCTACAAAGGTCGCCTCGCCCTGGCCCTGGACGGTGACGTCGACGGTCGGCTCGGCCAGAGTCTCCGTCGGGAACAGCGACGGATGCCAGCCGCCCCAGACGACGGGGAGGTCCGGCCGCCGGGCCTTGGCGGCCCGGGTCACCCGGAGGGCGTCCCGGATGGGCGCGCCCGTCAGGACCGTCACGCCGAGGCAGAGGGCGTCCTCGATTTCCCGCACAACAGCCCCGAGGGGGTCCCGTTCGAGCCGGCCGTCGATGATGTAGACCTCAAAACGACGGCGGTCGAGAGCCGACCCGACGGCCATCAGGGCCAGGGGGAACGTGTAAAAGACGGCTTCCGGGTTGTACAGGACGACCTTCCGGCTACGCATGAGTCCACTGGATATAAGTCCCGGGTCCCAGGTCCCAGGCCCCTTTTCTTGGCCGGGCCCCGGGACTTGAGACCCGAGGCCATTTTTCATTGAGGCGTCGGCGTGGCGGCCTCCTCGGGACTGAGCTCCGTCGGGAGCGGTCCGATCCCGACGTGGGGCTTCCGGCGGAGTCGGCGCAGGCGGTACCGATCGAGGGGCAGGCTCAGGGCGTACCGAAACATGGCCAGCGTGTGCCGGAGGAGCCGCCGCGGGGGGCGGCCGGGGCGGCGGAGAAACCGCCACAGTTCGGCCCCGTATTTACGGAGCCGGAATTCCTTGTGCAGGACGGTATGGAGCTGACGGTAGAATGCCGTCGGATAAGGCCCCCGATACAGCATGGCCAGGTCGGCCGAGTCGATCCAGTTCTGTCGAAGGCCCAACTGGTCCTTGACCCGTTCGTAAAACTTGGTCCCCGGCAGGGGATACGACACGGAGACCCCGATGTCGTCGGGCCGACACGTTCGCACGAGACGGAACGTCTGCCGGATGTCCTCCCAGGTCTCCCCGGGATACCCAAACTGCAGGAAGAAGCCGACCTGGATGCCGGCCTCGTGGAGACGCCGGGTCGCCTCGACGACCTGTTCGACCCGGATGCCTTTTTCCATGGCGTCCAGGATTTTCTGGGAGCCCGACTCGGCCCCGACCCAGACGATCTGGCAACCGGCCCGGCGCAGGGCCTCGACCTCGCCCTCCCGCAAGAGGAGGTCGGCCCGGCTCAAGCACTTGAAGGGCGTGCGTAGGCCGTGGGCCTCGACGAGGTCGGCAAACCGGCGGAGCCAGCCAGGCTTCAGACCGAAGATGTCGTCGCAGAACCAGATGTGGTCCGGGGCATAGGTCGCCTTCAGCCACCGGAGTTCGGCGACGACGTTCTCGGGGCTCCGCACGTTGTACCGCTGACCCCAGATGGGCTTGGCGCACCAGTTGCAGTGGTACGGACAGCCCCGCGTCGTGACCATATTCATCGAAAAGTACCCGTGCTGGCGGTACCAGATTTCCCGATAGCGGTCGACGTCGACGAGGTCCCAGGCCGGAAACGGCAGGCTGTCGAGGTCTCGGATATCGGGCCGGCGGGGCGTCCGGACGAGGGTCCCCCCGTCTCGGGGGTCGACAAAGGCGAGGCCCGGGATTTCGGTCAGGGGCGTGTCGGTCCGGTCGGTCAGGCGGTCCAGGAGTTCGGCCAGGGTGAGCTCGCCTTCGCCGATAAGGACGAAGTGGGCTCCGTGAAGTAAGTAGAGTTCAGGGTGGTCCGTGGCGTCCGAGCCGGCGACGATGACGGTACAACCGCGGCGGCGGGCCATCTCGATCATCGCGAAGGCCGCCTGACGCATCCGGAGGAGGCACATCTTGGACAGGTAGTTGAAGTTGTCCTCGTAGAGGACGGCGAAGCGGGGCCGGGTCCGGGTCAAGGCCTCATCCCAGTCGGATTCGGACTCGGCCAGCATGGCATCGAAGAGGGCGACGTCGTAGCCCCGTTGGCGCAGGAAGGCGGCGGCATACAGCGTCCCCAGGGGTGGATAGGGCTGCTGAGCCGCCCACATCTTGGGGTCCAGGCGCAGGTAATAAGACTGACCGAGGAGGACCTGGCGCATCACACCCTGCCAGCGGGGACGGGACCGACGGGTTCCTTATAGATCTTTTGGTTTTCCTTGTCAAATGCGGCTTTGACGGGACGGACTATAGTCTTCGGCAGGTCGGCAGATGGGCCGATAGGAATAGGAAGGAGCGTGGGCCTCCGGCCTGGGGCCCAACTTCCCTGCCGTTGACACCCGGGCGGGACCTCTCCAGAATGGTCCCGACGTTCGCAAGAAAAGCGACGGGAGGCGGTGCCGTATGTCGCCCCGGCGGGCTACTCTTCTCGGCCTGGGTTGGGTCCTGGCGACCGTCCTGATACCGCCGGTATGGGCCCAGGATGGACCCCGGGCAGGGACGGATGGGAAACTTACCCCTACGCCGGATGGGATCAGCGTCGTCGTGATCGACCCGGGTCACGGAGGGAGCGAAACGGGGACGGTGTCGCCGACCGGTGTCACGGAAAAAGACGTCACCCTCAGCATCGCCCGCCTTCTGAAGCACCTGCTGGAAAGTCGGCTGGGTCTTCAAGTCTTACTGACCCGGGAGGACGACCGGGCCGTCGACTTGGACGCCCGTACGGCCATCGCCAACAACCTCCACGCCGACCTGTTCATCAGCATCCATGCCAATGCGGCCATGCGGGGTCGGGCGACCGGCGTTGAGACATACTACTTGAGCACGGATTGGCTGGATGAGGAAACGCGCAAGCGTCTTTCGGCGAGTGAGCCCGGCGCCTTTGACCCCCGAAGTCCTTCGAATTCCCAAGACCCGCTGGCCCTGATCCTTTGGGACATGGCCCAGATCGCCTACTTGGAGGAGAGTAGCCGGCTGGCCCAGACGATTCAGCAGACGCTCAACCAGGAGCTGGGCCTTCCGGACCGGGGTGTCAAGCAGGCGCCCTTCCGGGTCCTGATGGGCGCCCAGATGCCGGCCGTGCTGGTCGAGGTCGGCTTCCTGGACAATCCCGAGGAAGCCCGTCGGCTTGCCGACGGGCGGTACCAAGCCCGCTTGGCCGAGGCCCTCTACCGGAGTATCGAGCGCTACCTATTGACCCGTCAGGCCCTGCAGGCCCCGCCCCCCTAAGGTCCGATAGATCCTCCGAAGGCGTGGCGGCATGCCCGAAGCGTTGAAGTCCCGCCGGAAAAGACCTATCTTTTACGAATTTGCATGTCGCCACGCCTTCATTCAGGAGGTCATCGATGAGTCGGCAAGAGATCACCGTCGGTGTGGGTGGGGAGGCTGGTGAGGGCATCGGGCGAACGGGGGACTCGATCGCCAAGATAGCGGCCCGCCACGGCCTTCACATATATGCCTACAACAGCTATCAGTCCGTGATCCGGGGCGGTCATGTCTGGCTTCGGATCCGGATAGCGACGGAGAAGATTCATAACCACGGGGACCACTTGAACGTCCTGATCGCCCTGAATCAAGACACGCTCGATCGGCACCTGCGAGAGGTGGACTCGGACGGCTGGGTCCTGTTCAACACGGAGGTCGTCCGGGTGCCGGAAGACCATCGGGGCGACTTGCGATACTGCGGGGTCCCCTGTAAAGCCCTTTGTAAGGACCTGGGCTACAAGCCCGTCATGCAAAACACGGTCCTGCTCGGGGCGGCGACCTGGGTCTTGCAGTTGGACTTTTCGTACGTCGAAGGCGTCATGCAGGACATCTTCAAGCACAAGGGCGCTCCAGTCGTGCGGGAGAACGTCCAGGTCGCTTGGCGGGGCTACGAGTACGCCCGGGAGAACTTCCCGCCGATTCACTCGCCTTTCCCGAGGGGGCCCAAGCCCCTGGCCGTCACGACGGGCAACGAGATGTTCGCCCTCGGGGCCGTCGCGGCGGGTTGCAAGTTCTACGCGGCTTATCCGATGACGCCCGCCTCGTCGATCCTTCACTGGTTCGCCCGGTACGGCCCGGAGCTCGGGGTCGTCGTCAAGCAGTGCGAGGACGAGCTGGCCGTCATCAACTTTGCCATCGGGGCGGGCTTTGCCGGCGTTCGGGCGCTGTGCGCCACGTCCGGCGGCGGCTTCTCCCTCATGACGGAAGCCATCGGGGAGGCGGCCATGACGGAGACGCCCGTCGTGGTCATCAACGCCATGCGGGGCGGGCCCTCGACGGGCCTCCCGACCAAGACGGAGCAGGCCGACTTCTGGCAGCTCTTTGGCGCTTCCCAGGGAGACTATCCCAAGATGATCCTGGCCCCGACGGACGCCCTGGACTGCTACTACACGATGGCGGAGGCCTTCAACTGGGCCGAGCGCTACCAGATCCCCGTCCTGGTCGCCAGCGACCTATACCTGTCCGAGCACCGGGAGACGGTCGACCCGGCAGACATTCGATTCGACGTCCCCATCGACCGGGGCGAGTCCGCCCTGCGGGAATGGCCGGAAGACCGGGAGTACAAGCGCTTTGCCGACACGCCGACGGGCGTCTCTCCCCGGGTCCTGCCGGGCACGCCCGGCGTCTGTTACACGGCGGCGACCGATGAGCACGACGAGCGGGGCATCCTGATCAGCGACGTCGGTACGGACCCCGTCAAGCGTAAGAAAAGCATGGACAAGCGGATGCGGAAGCTTCGGTTCTTGCGGCAGGAAATCCCGGCCCCGCAGGTCATCGGGCCCGAGCGGGCGGACGTCACCCTGGTCGGATGGGGGTCGACGAAGGGCATCTTGATAGAAGCGGCCGACCGCCTGACCCGGGCGGGAATTTCGACGAACGTCTTGGCCCTGAAGTACCTGTACCCCTTCCCGTCGGACGGCGTGATGGACGTCCTCCGGCGGAGTCCGAAGGTCATCGTCGTCGAGCAAAACTATACGGGCCAGCTCATGCGGCATATCCGGGCCGAGACGGGCTTTTTGGCCCACGGCGCCGTCCGGAAGTACGACGGCGAGCCGATGGAGCCCGCCTATGTCGTTCAGGGCGTGAAGGCGATCCTGGAAGACGGGATTTCGGTATTTCCCGGGGAATGACGGAGGGGATGGTGGGCCGGCCCAAAGAGAAGGCAGACCGATCCTCCGGAAGAGGCGATGGTCCTCATGAATCCGAAGCCGGCCCCTTCCTCCGACAGTCAGACGAATCATGAGAACAGACCGTCGGTCGTCGGGCTCCGACACCGAACTTCCCGGCACCCAACCGCTTTGCACCGAGTACTTGAAGGGGGTTCGAAGATGGCTACGGCAGTCTTAGACGTGATTCAGGAGATTCGGGACGTCCCGGTCGAGGCGTACGAGGGACCGGTCCATCCGGACTGGTGTCCCGGCTGTGGGGACTACGGGGTCCTGAAGGCCCTCCAGAAGGCCCTGGCGTATCTGCAGATCGACCCGAGCCAGGTCGTCGTCGTCTCGGGGATCGGTTGTTCGTCGAACCTGCCCGGCTTCATTCGGGCCTACGGCTTCCACGGCCTGCACGGTCGAGCCCTGCCGGTCGCCGAGGGCATCAAGCTGGCCAACCCGCGGCTTCACGTCGTCGTCACGGGCGGGGACGGGGACGGGTACGGCATCGGGATGGGCCACTTCATCCACGCCATGCGGCGGAACCTGGACATCACGTACATCGTCATGAACAACCAGATTTACGGCCTGACGACGGGACAGGTGTCGCCGACCTCGATGAAGGGCGTCCGCACGAAGTCGACGCCTTACGGCAACATCGAGCCGCCCGTGAATCCCATCGCCCTGGCCCTGATGTCTGGGGCGACGTACGTGGCCCGGGGCTTTTCGGGGGACCCGAATCACCTGGCGTCCCTCGTGGCTCACGGCATCCGCCATCGGGGGTTTGCCCTGATCGACGTGTTCTCCCCCTGCGTCACGTACAACAACGTGAATACCTACGCCTGGTTCCGTCAGCGGGTGTACCGCCTGGAAGATGAGGGCCACGACCCGTCGGACTTTGCCCGGGCCGTCGAGAAGGCCCTGGAGTTCGGAGACCGCATCCCCATCGGCCTGTTCTACGAGATCGAAGTCGAGACTTACGAAGACCTGGAGCCGGCCTACAAGCGGGGCATCCCCGTCGACCAACCCCTGGGCCTCTCGCCGGAAGAGGGGGCCCGACTCGTCCAGGCGTGGATGTAGGAACATCGGCCTCAAGCCCGGGGCCGGGTCCCGGCGGCGGGGGCGGAAGGTGCGAAATGGGAATCCGAGCCCCGCTCGCAAGAGCGGGGTCGTCATTTCCACGGGACGAGGGGACGGAGTCCAGGGTGGACCGTTCGCCGTCCGCCGTGGGTCGACTTGTCGGATGAGCGCCGTTCCGTCATCACGCCGTCCCTTCCGTTGAAAAATACTTGAAAAGTGGGAGGCTCGATGCCGGTGGACGCCTCACGTCCCAAGACAGACGAGTACGTCTTAGAAGTCCGGGACTTCGAGCGGACCGTCTACGGACGGCCGGCCCTTCGAGTCTCGGCGTTGACCTTGCGGCGGGGTGAGTCTCTGGCCATCGTCGGTATGCCGGAGGCCGAGGCCGAACTCCTCCTGCACCACCTGACGGGTCGCTTCCTCCCCGATGCCGGAGAAATCCGCCTTTTTGGGACCCCGACGACCGAGCTCCGCACGGAGGCCGAATGGTTTCCCTACGTCCAGCGGATCGGCCTCTACGACGACCGGTGGCCCCTGTTAGAGGACTGGCCCGTCGAAGCCAGTCTGATGGCGACCTTTGCGATGGACTGGTCGACCCCGATGGACGAGCGTCGGTACGCGGAGATTCGGACCCTCGCTCGACGAGTGGGCCTCCGGCCGGCCGACCTGGAACGCCCGATGGGCGAGGCCGGCCCCGACATTCGGTTCCGGGTCCATCTGGCCCGGGCGTTGGCCTTTTCGCCGGACCTGCTGATTCTATTCTATCCGACCGAGCGTTTGGACGGGGCGACGGCCTTCGAGCTGGGTCGTCTGGTCCGGCGAGTCGGCCGGGACCTGACGCTTCTCCTGTTCACTCGCGACGAGGCCCTCGCCGCCTGGCTCTGCCGACGTGTGGTCTCCATCGACCCGGCGACCGGCGCCGTCCGGGAGGTCCGCACCCAGTTTCCCTGGTGGGAGCGGCTTCGCCAATGGTTCCGAGCCTGAAGCCTTCGGGCCTTCCCGTAAAACCCTGGCAGGACCCCGATTTAAAAGAGCGTCTCCAGGCTCATCTCCGACCCATCCCGGAACGGTGTCCGCCAGCGCCTGAAGCGGGCCTGACGCCGGCGGCCGTCCTGATCCCTTTGGAATGGCAGGCCGACCCGCCGGCCTGGTTCCTGTACGTCATCCAGCGGTCCCGGGCTATGACCCTCCATCGGGGCCAGATCGCTTTCCCCGGGGGCGTCGCCCGACCCGGCGACGCCGGCCCGTGGGGGACGGCCCTCCGGGAGGCTTGGGAGGAAGTCGGCCTGCCGCCGGAAGTCGCCGAACCCCTGGGCAGTCTGCCGCCGGTCCGAACCGTGACGGACTTCTGGGTCTGCCCAGTCGTGGCTTTCCTGCGCGCCGCCTGGCCGGTCCGCCTGAATCGACGAGAGGTCGAAGCATGGATTCGCGTGCCCCTGGCGCACCTGATGGACCCGAGTCACTACCGATGGCTGGAAATGCGGAAGGGTCCAGACGTTTACCAGGGCCCCTGTTTTCAGTATGGGCCCTACTTGATCTGGGGGGCGACGGCCCGGATGATCGTCGCCTTCCTGGAGAGCCTCGCCGAGGCGTATGGGTACTGACACGGGGCAGGTCCCGGGTGCCGGGCCTCGGGTCCCGGGAAAAGGGATCACCGACGGTGGGCCTCAGACAGCAGGTCTGACCATGCCATCCGGTCGACCTCGCCCGGTGACGGAGGTCCCGGTAGTCGGGCTGGCCGTTGGAACCTATTCCCCAAAAAGTCGGGACGATTGCGATGCGCTGGCTTCTCCGATGGGTGTTTCGTCTGACGGTCCTTGGCGTCGGGGCCGTCCTGTTGACAGCCCTTTCCGCCTTCGTGACCGTGCGGGTCGTGACCTTGCGAAAGTCGATACGGGTCCCCGACTTCCGGGGCAGGACCCTGGAGCAAGCGATAGAAATGGCCGAGCGGCTTCAGCTTCGTCTGGACGTCCGGTCCTCCGGTGCCTTCAGTGAAACCGTCCCACCCCAACGGATTGCCGAGCAGGACCCACCCCCCGGGACGTGGGTCAAGCCGGGTCGGTCCGTCGAAGTCGCCCTCAGCCTGGGGCCCGCCCGTGTCCAGGTTCCGGACCTCAGCGGACGAAGCCTCCGGGGGATCCGGCTGACCCTGCAAACGCTGGGCCTCGAGCTCGGTCAGGTCCTCTATCTTCAGACGGCCGGAGCCCCCGATACCATCTTGGCCCAGGACCCGCCTCCGGGCCGATGGGTCCCCGGGGGCACGGCCGTTCACGTGGTTGTCAATCGGGGCCGTCCCGACACTTACGTCATGCCGGACGTGATCGGCCGGCCCCTGGAGGCCGTCGTTGATTTCTTCAAGCAAAAAGGCTATCGTTTGGGATACGTCGAGGCCCGGGTCTATCCGGGCCTTCCGCCGGGGATCGTCATCGGCCAGGTCCCCAAGGGCGGCTATCCCCTGCAGCGACACGATACCATCCAACTGACGGTGAGTCGGGCACCATGAGTGACGTACGTCGACTCTTACCCAGTATCCTGTCGGCTGACTTCGCCCATCTGGCTCAGCAAGTCCAGACAGTCGAACAGGCGGGCGCCGACATGCTTCACGTGGACATCATGGACGGCCACTTCGTGCCGAACCTGACGATGGGGCCCTTGGTTGTCGAAGCCCTGCGACGGTACACCCGTCTCCCGATGGACGTCCACCTGATGGTCGCCCGTCCGCAGGACTGGGCCGAGGCCTTCATCCAGGCCGGCGCCAACGCCGTCTCCTTCCACGTAGAGGCCTATCCCCACTGGCACCGGCTGGCCCAGCAGATCCGGAAAAAGGGCGCCCTGGCGGGGATCGCCCTCAACCCGGGGACGCCCTTGAACTGGGTCGAGTCGATGCTGGAATACGTCGATTACGTCGTCGTCATGACGGTCAATCCCGGCTGGGGCGGCCAGACCTGGATCGAGGGCTGTCTGGAAAAGGTCCGCCTGCTCCGGGAGTGGATCGATGTCCGGGGCTTCGAGGTCCTGATCGAAGTCGACGGGGGGATCCACGAGGGAAACGTCGCCCAGGTCGTCCAAGCGGGGGCCAACTGGATCGTCGCCGGATCGGCCATCTTCTGCGCCCCGGACCCGGCGGAGGCGGCCCGCCGCTTGAAACAGCGGATCCTGGCGTCCGAATGAGGCGGTCCCTCGCGGTGCTCCGTCACTGCCCTGAAAAACCGCCCCTCTCGAAAGGTCGGAAAAGCCGAATCGGTCGGGACCTTCGTGAGCCGACCGACTTTGCCAAGGGGGCTCTCGGATGGGACGTGGCCATCGGCTTCGCGTACGGGTGCGATTCCCCGAAGCCGACTTGATGGGATGGGCGCACCACACGGTATACTTCGTGTGGTTTGAGATGGGTCGGACAGAACTCATGCGGGCGTACGGCCTCTCGTATAAGGAAGTCGTCGCTCAGGGGTACCACCTGCCGGTCATCGAGGCCCATGCCCGATACCGGAAGGCGGCCCAGTACGACCAAGAAGTCGAGGTCGAGACCGTCTTGCATGAGGTGAACCGTCTCACGTTGGAATTCCGGTATCGCGTGTGGGACCCTTCGACAGGCACCCTCCTGGCCGAGGGATGGACCCGCCATGCCGTCATCGACGGGACGGGCCGCTTGCGACGCTTACCGGCGTCCGTCTACGACGCCCTCCGTCGATGGGCTACGGCGAATCGCTGATGGCTCATGGGTCGTAGCTCATCGCTGTTTCCCATCCGCCATGAGCCACGAGCCATGAGCTATGAGCCATGCGTTGGACCCCTGTCAAGACGTTTCTGTGGGTCATCGTCGTCGGCAGTCTCGGCTTGAGCCTGGCAGGCTGTGCCCGAAAGCCGGCCACTTCCTTTGCCGACATGACGGACCAGCAGTTGTTCCAGCGGGGCCTCCAGGCCATGGAGAAGAAACGGTGGTCGGAGGCCCGGGAGGCCTTCCGGTACTTGACCCGCATGTTCCTGCAGAGCCCCTACCGGGAAAAGGCATACCTGTACATCGCCGACACGTACTTCCGGGAAGGCGTGGAGGGCCTTCCGATGGCTATCTCGGCCTATCAGGAATTCTTGCGTCTGTATCCCAATAGCGTGGACGCTCCCTACGCCATGTTTCAGGTCGGCCTGAGCTACTTCTTGCAGGCCGAGAAGCCCCAACGGACGCAGGAAAATACCCGGAAGGCCGTCGAGGCCTTTCAACAACTCCTGGAGCGCTATCCGACCGGCGAGTGGGCTGAGAAAGCCAAGCAATACTTACGGCTGGCCCAGCAACGCCTGGCCGAACACGAGTTCATCATCGGCAAGTACTACTACAAAAAGAAAAATTACGAGGCGGCCCTGAACCGCTTCCAGACCATGTTTGCCCAATTCCCCCCCGAGCTGTGCAATCCGGAGGCCTATCTGTTGACGTACCGGATCCTCCAGAAGATGGGCCGGTACGAGGAGAGCTTGCAGTATCTCCGTCAGGTCGTCCAACTCTTCCCGGGCACGGCGTGGAGCCGAGAAGCGGCGACCCTCTTGAACTCCGCCGACCGAAATGCCCGACCGTAAGGGACGCGGTCCCGGGTGCCGGGTCCCGGGAAGTCGATCCACCTGAGGCCCCAGGGGGGACCCGGCTCCTGGGACCTTACTTATAGGCGGGGCTGATGAAGCGACTGTTTATCGCCGTTGAGCTACCCGACGACGTGAAGACGGCCCTGACGGAGCTTCAACGGGTCCTCCGACCCTACTTCGGCGAGGCGACATGGGTCCGCCCTGAGGGTCTCCATTTGACGCTGAAGTTTCTGGGCGACACCCCAGAAGACCGCATCCCGACGATCCGGGATGCCTGCGAACGGGTCGTCCGCCCGTTTTCCGCCTTCTCGATGGAGCTGAGGGGCATCGGTGTCTTTCCGGACTGGCGGCGGCCCCGAGTCCTATGGGTGGGTGTCCAGACGGCTGTCGAGACCCTCGGTGCTTTGCAGGCGGCCGTCGAGCGGGCCGTCGAGCCTCTCGGGTATCCGCCCGAAACGCGACCTTTCGTACCGCACCTGACGTTGGCCCGGATTAAACAAAGTCACCCAGCCGCTCTTCAGAAGCTGCGGGAGCGGGAGAAGTCGGCCCTGGAGCGGAGCTACGGTATCGTCTGGGTCCGTCAGGTCACGCTCTTCGAGAGCCGCCTTCACCCGCAGGGGGCCATCTATACACCCCTGGCCCACTTCCCGCTGGGATCTGAAAATAGAAATAGATAGACGGGCCTGGGACCGGAGGCGTGAAGCTCGACGGGAAGGAAGTCCTTTCGACTTCCAGACGATGTCTCGACCGCCCGAGTCCCGAACGCCCGAATTGCCGAACTGCCGTGCTATGGAGACGATTCGGAACTTTTGCATCATCGCCCACATCGACCACGGGAAGTCGACCCTGGCCGACCGGTTTTTGGAGCTGACGGGGGCCCTGTCGGCCCGGGAGATGGTCGAGCAGGTCCTCGACAGCCACGAGCTCGAGCGGGAGAAGGGCATCACCATCAAGGCTCACACGGTGACGCTCTTTTACCGGGCCCGGGACGGCCACACGTACACGTTGAACCTGATCGACACGCCCGGGCATGTCGACTTCTCCTACGAGGTCTCCCGGGCGCTGGCCGCCTGCGAGGGAGCCGTCCTCGTCGTGGACGCCACCCAGGGCATCGAGGCCCAGACGGTCGCCAACACGTACTTGGCCCTGGAGCACGGCCTGGAGATCATCCCCGTCGTCAACAAGATCGACCTGCCGGGCGCGGAACCCGGGCACGTGGCTGAACAGCTCCAGAACTGGCTCGGGTTCCGGCGGGACGAAATCCTCTTCGTGAGCGCCAAGCAGGGGACCAACGTCCCCGAGCTCCTGGAGCGGATCGTCCAGGTCGTCCCGCCGCCCCAGGGCGACCCCGCGGCTCCCCTCCAGGCCCTCATCTTTGATGCGTGGTACGACCCCTATCGGGGCGTCGTCGTCATGGTCCGGGTCTTCCACGGGACCCTGCGGGTCGGCGACCGCATCCGGGTCATGTCGACGGGCCTCGACTATGAAGTCCACGGCTTGGGTATCCGGACCCCGCACGACCGGCCCCGGGAGGTCTTGGGCCCCGGTGAGGTCGGCTTCGTCATCGCCGGGATCAAGACCCTGTCCGAAGTCCGGATCGGGGATACGATCACGCACGCTGACCGACCGGCGCCAGTGCCCCTCCCGGGTTTTCGGCCGGCCAAGCCGATGGTCTTCGCCAGCTTTTATCCCATCGGGGACACGCAGTACGACGACCTGCGGAATGCCCTGGAAAAGCTCCGTCTGGTCGACGCCTCGGTGACCTTCCAGCCGGAGTATTCGGAGGCCCTGGGCCACGGCTTTCGGATGGGTTTCCTGGGGTTTCTGCACATGGAGATCGTGCGGGAGCGGCTCCGACGGGACTTCGGGGTCGAGGTCCTCGTGGCGGCCCCCAGCGTGCGGTACCGGGTCCGCCGGCGGGGCGGGGAGGTCATTGAAATCGACACACCGAGCCGACTCCCGCCGCCGGAGCAAATCGAAGTCCTGGAAGAGCCCTACATGAAGGTCTTCATCCTGACGCCGACGGCCTACATCGGACCGGTCCTTCAGCTCTGTGAGGAGTACCGGGGCGAGCAGAAAAACATCGAGTACCCCACGCCGGACCGGGCGATGATCACTTACGAGATGCCTCTGGCCGAGCTGATGTCGGACTTCTACGACCGACTGAAGAGCGTCTCTCGCGGGTACGCCTCGATGGACTACGAGTGGGTCGGGTACCGGCCCTCGGACTTGGTGCGCCTGGACATCCTTATCAATGGTCAACCCGTCGAGGCCCTCTCGATGATCGTCCACCGCTCCCAAGCCTACCATCGGGGTCGAGCCGTCGTCGAGCGCCTCCGGGCGGTCATCCCCCGGCACCTCTTTGAAGTCGTCCTTCAGGCCTCTATCGGCAAACGGGTCATCGCCCGGGAGCGGATTCCGCCCCTGCGGAAGGACGTCCTGGCCAAGTGCTACGGTGGGGACGTGACCCGGAAGAAGAAGCTCCTGGAACGGCAGAAAGAGGGGAAGAAGCGCCTCAAGCGGATCGGTCAGGTCGACGTACCGCCGGAAGCCTTCCTTGCAGTCCTGCGGCGTTCGAGTTAGAATCCTGAGGGATTCCTTTGGGGCCGGTGGGCAGTCGGCCGATGGGCCGATACGGTTGCTCATCCCGTGTATCGGAGACGGTCGGATGGAGCGAAGAAGTGCCCTGCTGGAGTATGGCGAGGCCCTCCTGGTGGCTTTAGTCCTGGCCCTGTATGCCCGTACCTTTGTGATCCAGGCGTTCAAAATTCCGTCCAGCTCGATGGAACGCACGCTCCTCGTCGGCGATCACATTTTCGTGAACAAGTTCATTTACGGGGATACGGTCTTTGCCTTCGAGCGGGTCTTTTTGCCGGTCCGGGAGATCCGGCGAGGCGACGTCATCGTGTTTAAGTACCCAGGTCGGCCGGACTTGGACTACATCAAGCGGGTCATCGGCGTCGGTGGCGATGAAATCTACGGCGTGGAGGGGGTCGTGTACGTGAATCATCGCCCCCTGCTGGAACCCTATGCCGTCCACCGGCACGCCGAGTGGGGCTTCGCCTTGCGAGACACCTTTGCCGCTAAAGACCAGCCGGTCCGGGTGCCGGCGGGTCACTATTTCGTCATGGGGGACAACCGGGACAACAGTGAGGACAGCCGGTATTGGGGCACCGTGCCCGGCTATATGATTAAGGGACGGGCCTTTTTGATTTACTGGTCCTTCGAGCCGCCGGCGGCGGACTACTACAGCCCGCATCGGAATCGCACGGGCCTCGATGCCGTCCTGGACTTTCTGTCGGTCTTGAATCCCCTTCGGACCCGGTGGTCCCGGATGTTTCGGGTCATCCATTGACGTGGGGGTATGGATGGCACCGGAGGCAAAACCGGAAGAGCGGACGTATCGTATCGCCGAGGTCGCTGAACGGGTCGGCTTGCCGGTCTCGACGATCCGGTTCTACCTTCGGGAGTTCCGCTTCTTCCTAAAGACGCCGCGGACGCCGGGCGGCCACCGGCGCTTTACCGACGAGACGATTCGCCAGCTCCTGTACCTGAAGTACTTGATCCATACAAAGGGCATGGCCTTGCGGGACGTCCAACGACGGCTCCTGCGGGGCGAGGACCCCCAGACGCTTCGCCAGGAACTGAATCTCTTGAACGAGGCCGTGGAGGCCCTGATGGGTCAAATGTACGAACTCCGGAAGACCGTCCAGGCCCTCCAAGAGCGGCTGGACCGCGTCGAAGAGGAGCTCCGGCCGAGTCGGGGCTTCAAGCGCTTGCTGGGCTGACGGACCAGCCCGCCTGGGGTTCGGCAACTCGGCAGTCTGGGAGCCTCCCGCTGGATCCCGAACTGCCGGACGCTCGAACTGTCGAATCAGCGGAGAGGGGCCCGTGGCGATCACGCAGTTCCGTTCATGGGCCGAGACCCTGGCCGATTGCTCGCCGGCCTTTATCGAGTATGTCGAACAAAAGCTCAGCCGGGTCGAACGCCAGATCGAGGACCTCCTCTTGCAGGAGTCCCCATTCATTCGAGAAGCCGGCCTCTACATCATGAAGGCCGGCGGTAAACGCCTGCGCCCCCTGCTCCTCATCGTGTCCGCTCGCCTGGGGGATTACCTGGGTGACGACGACGTCCTCTTCGGCGTCGTCGTCGAGTATATCCACACGGCGACCCTGGTCCACGACGACATCATCGACAACGCCCAAGAACGACGGGGTCAACTGTCGGCCAACCGCCGCTGGGGCGACCACGTGGCCGTCTTGCTGGGGGACTACTTTTACACGAAGGCGATGGCCCTGGCCCTGGATTATGGCCACCTTAAAATTTTGCGGATTCTCTCCAATATCACGCTTCAAACCCTCCAGGGTGAGATCGCCGAACAGGTCCAAGACGGCAACCTGTGGATCACCGAACCTCAAATCATGGACATCATTTACCGGAAGACGGCTTGCCTTTTTTCGGGCTGCTGTCAGATCGCCGCTATCTTGGCCGGCTTGCCCCCGAGTCTTGAGGCTTCCCTGGCCGAATTCGGACGGTACCTGGGGATTGCTTTTCAAATCGTGGACGATATGCTGGACTACTCGGCCGATCCCCACCTGCTGGGCAAACCCGTCCTGCACGACCTCTTGGAGGGGAAGGTGACCCTCCCGTTCTACTACCTCCTGCGCCAAGCCGCCCCGGAGGAAATGGCCCCGGTCCGGATGGCCTTTCAACGCCGGGACCCATCGCTCCTGGACACGCAAGCTCTCCGACATCTGATGGACAAGTATCGTATCCTTCCTCAGGTCCAACGGGTCGCCGAGACATACGCCCGTCAAGCTTTGACAGTCCTTCAGTCGTTTCCCCTGGGCGAGGCCCGTCAATTGCTGGAGGGCCTGATCCGTTTCATCATCCATCGACCCTCATAAGGTCGGCAGTTCGGGCGTTCGGCAATTCGGCAGGTAGGGAAGTAGGGGTTCGGTCCCAACATCCGGGCGTCCCCCTGATGAGCCGACCGGCCCGCGGGCGTCCCCGTCGGCGTCCTGTCCTGGCGTCGCCGGCCACGGCGGCCACGGGGACGGCTCGGCGGGTCGCCCCTGCGCGAGACGACCCCTGGGCCATTCCTTACTTTCTACCTGCCGAACGCCCGAACTGCCTTATGATGAGGTGACTCATGCGTCGGAAAATCACCGTCGTCGGAGCCGGCCACGTAGGGGCCACGACGGCCCACATGATCGCCGAGCGCGGCTTAGCTGACGTCGTCCTCGTCGATATCATCGAGGGCCTGCCTCAGGGCAAGGGTCTGGACCTTCAGGAAGCCGCTCCCATCCTTCGGTTCGACACCCGGGTCATCGGGACCAACGATTACCGGGATGCCGCCGATTCGGACATCGTCGTCATCACGGCCGGCGTCCCTCGGAAACCGGGGATGAGTCGGAGCGACCTCCTCCGGACGAATGCGGCCATCGTCCGGGACGTCGTGGAAAAGGTCGTCGCCGTCGCTCCGGGGGCCATCCTCATCGTCGTCACGAATCCCCTGGATGCGATGGCTTATTTGGCCTATCGGGTCAGCGGATTTCCGAAGGAGCGGGTCATCGGGATGGCGGGCGTCTTGGATTCAGCCCGCTTTCGGACATTTATCGCCTTAGAGCTGGGGGTCTCGGTCGAGAACGTCCATGCCTTCGTCCTGGGCGGGCACGGGGACGAGATGGTCCCCCTCCCCCGGTATTCGACCGTGGCGGGCGTCCCGATCACCCATCTCTTGCCGAGGGAGCGGATCGAGGCCCTTGTCGAACGGACCCGTCGGGGCGGTGGGGAAATCGTGGACCTCTTGAAGACGGGAAGTGCCTTTTATGCACCGGCCGCCTCGATCCTGGAGATGGTCGACGCCATCATTCACGACCGACACAAGATCTTACCCTGCTCGGTCTACTGTGAGGGCGAGTACGGCGCTCACGGCGTGTTTCTCGGCGTGCCCGTCGTCCTCGGGGCTCGGGGCATCGAACGGATCTTCCAGATCGAGCTCTTGCCCGAGGAGCAAGCCGCCCTCCAACGCTCTATCCAGGCTGTCCGAGAGCAGATCGAGGCCTTGGCGATATAGGTCTACGGGACGTTTACGGCGCGTACGGCGTCACGTAGTCGCCGACGTAGGTAACGTCCCAGGACCGATAGATCTTGGCGATGGCCCAATTCGGTCCGACCCGTACGACGACGGCCATGGCCGTGACATGAGGCTGAACCGGCGGTTCGACCGGGAGTTCCCGGACTTCCCGGACGGGGCCCTCATAGCGAGGCGCCGGGAAGTAACCGGCACGCGGGACCGGGCGGCCGGCATGTCGTTCCTGGTAGACGACCAGCCAGGAACCGACGTCCAACCCGTGGTCCTTGCCGATGTCGACGATGATGGCCTGACCTTCGGCGGCACTGGCGAAGAAGTCCCGACGGGTCGTGACGATCTGGCCCCGTGGGGCGACGGCCAGGCTGTCATGGGTCGCGACGATTTGACCGACCGTCTCTCGGGGGAAGTCCTCATAGGGATGGACGGCAGGGAAGGTCCGGACCTTCGGGACCGAGATGGGCTCCTCGGCCCGTAAGTAGTCACCGGGCCGGATGTCCATGCAGGACGAGACCACGATGGCCAAGCTCGTGTGAGCCTGCGTGGCTAAGACCTCGACGACGCCCATCCGCTGGAAGTAGTGGCCCAGCCCCGGCACGGGCCCCTGGTCGTGGTATGCGACCAGGCGGTCACCCGGCTGGAGTCCCTCCGCCTCCCCGGCGTCGATGAAGAGGACTTCGTCCGTCGTCATGTGCATATGCCACGGGCCGACCTCCGAACCGGCCACGCGGTACCGGAAGGCCCCGGCGTTTTCCATGACCTCGCCCGTGCATTCGAAGTACCAACGTTCAGCGATGTCGTACTCCCGAGGCGGGGGCGGTGGGATCGCGACCTCCGGCACCCGCTTCTCCTCCTCTGGAGTCGGCGGGGCAACCTTCTCCGCGATCCGTTCGGCCGCCGCCGTCGGGAGGATCAGGGGGTCCCCCGGGTAAATCCAGTGGGGGTCTTTGATGTACTTGTTGAGCTCCCATATCTGCGGCCACAGGAACGGATTATTCAAGTACTTACCCGCCAAGTCCCAGAGGGTGTCCCCTTTTTCGACGATGTGATAAGGCGTATGGGCCGGGATTTCCGTCGGATAGCCCGGATTGCGAGTCCAGTGGGGAGCGACCGGTGTCGGCTGTTCAGCCGTCACCGGCGGTTTGGCCTCCTCTTTCGGTGCCTGGGGTGGAGACGCCTGACCCAGGAGCAGATGCGACCCGCTCAGGGTCAGCCAGAGGCCAAGTGCCCACCGTAAGGCGTGAGCCCGTTGCCCCATAACCCTCTCCTCCAAGAGGTCCTTCAGGAATTCGGGAATCCGGGAATTCGGCAGTTCGGCAATCCGACGGATAGGCAGGTGATGAAAATGGAGCCCGCTCCCTGTTCTCTTGGCCTCCTATCGGCCCAACTCCCGAATTCCCGGACTCCCGGATGGCCGAATGATTCGGATGCATTGTACACGATATCCATGATAGCGCAAAATGTCCCACGGGCCAAACGCGGGATTCGGGAATCCGGCAGTTCGGCGATTCGGCAGTTTGGGTAGAGTAGGTCATGAGGATGCGGGATACCGGCTTGGAACAGGGATATGGGGGAACCTCACCTCGGTAGTCCCCTATCGGCCGCACTGCCGGATGGCCGAATTACCGGGGGGCATCCGTGCCGGAAGTGATTGCCATCGTCGTGGCCGCCGGCATCGGCCGGCGCCTGGGGGCCGTCCAGCCCAAGGCGTGGGTCCCCCTGAAAGGTCGTCCTCTCCTGGCCTGGACCCTGGAGGCCCTGAGTCGATGGGACCTTTGGACGCGGTGGGTCATCGTCCATCCGCCGGGCATCGACCTGCAGGACCTGCAAGCCGTCGAGGCGACCGTCAGCGTCCACCCACCCATCCAATGGGTCCCCGGGGGGGTCCGTCGGCAGGACAGCGTGTGGAACGGCCTCCAGGCCGTCTCGGCTCCCGACGACAGTGTGGTCATGGTTCACGACGGCGCCCGCCCCTTCGTACCTGGGGTGCTCATCCAGCGTCTGTGGGAGGCCGTCCAGGTCACCGGAGCGGCTGTGCCGGTCCTGCCGGTCTTGGAGACCGTCAAGGTCGTCGAGGCCCGTCGGGTCGTCCAGACGTTAGACCGGGATCGGCTCTTCCTGAGCCAGACGCCCCAGGCCTTTCGGCTGGACCTGCTCCGGCAGGCCTATCGCTTTGTCCAAGAACAGGGGACGGTCGTCACCGACGAGGCCGCCGCCGTCGAACGGCTGGGACACGCCGTGACGGCCGTCGAGGGCTTCCGGTGGAACATCAAGGTCACGTACCCCGAAGACCTGCAACTGGCGGCGTGGCTCATCGATACTGGGATTTTCCAAAGCGACGTGCGGCCGTCTTAACAGAGCCGTTCGGTCCGTGAAAAGCCTCATAAATTCAACTTTTCCGGCCCTCCGGGAAAGACGATGTTTCAAGCATTCGGCCGATGGGCCGGTCGGCCGTCGGCCGATAGGGCCACGGGACGGGAAAAGCCGTCCCCGAGGCCCCAAGCCCCTCGGGATCCCGTATCTCGCACCTCGTATCCCGTATCCTTGAAACATCGTGCTTCCCGTGCGACGGGAAAAGTCGAGAAAAGTCGATCGGACACCATTCTCCCGAACCGAACGGCTCTGTTAAGGATGACACCGCCATCCCTGGCGGTGTTCAGAGGGGATCGACCCGGCCAGGACGGGCGGTGCATAAGGAGGACGCCCGCATGACGGCCGGTGTTCCGAGGATAGACGCCCGTCGCCCGACCTGCCCATCTGCCGACCTGCCTATCTGCCGACTGCCCACCTGCCGAATGCTTGAAACATCGTGCCTTCCGGGGGATGGGAAAGATTGTTCTGACGCCATTCTCCCGAACCGAACGGCTCTATTAGATTTTTGTCCGACGGCGGTGATACAATGACTCCGGTCTTGGGTGCCGGGTGTTCGGTCCTTCGGGGGACAGGGGTCGGGACATCCCGGCTTTCTGGCCCGACTCCTGAAGATCCGATACCCAGCCCCGAATCCCGGTGACAGAGGAGAGGGGCTATGACGGATTTTCCGGGCAAGACCGAATGGATATGGATGAATGGAGAGCTGGTCCGGTGGGAAGACGCTAAGATCCACATCGCTTCCCACGTCGTCCACTACGGTTCGGCTGTCTTTGAAGGCATCCGGGCTTACAAGACGCCTCGCGGCACGGCCGTCTTCCGGTTAGACGCCCACCTGGAACGGATGTATTACTCCTGCAAGATCTACCGCATGGACGTCCCCTATCCGATGGAGACCCTCCGTCAGGCCATCCTCGACCTGATTCGGAAAAACCAGGTCGAGGAGTGTTACATTCGGCCCATCGTGTATCGCGGGTATGGGGCGTTGGGTGTAGACCCGGCGGGATGCCCCGTGGACGTCGCCATCCTGATGTGGAAATGGGGTAAGTATTTGGGCGACGAGGCTCTCCAACGGGGCGTGGACGTCATCGTCAGTTCGTGGTCCCGAAATGCTCCCAACACGACGCCGTCCCTGGCGAAGGCGGCGGCCAATTACATGAACGCTCAACTGATCAAGCTGGAAGCCAAGCACCGGAATCGAATCGAGGGGATCGCCTTAGACGTCCACGGCTTTGTCAGCGAGGGGAGCGGGGAAAACCTCTTCCTGGTCTATAAGGGGACACTCTATACGCCGGCCCTGGCCGCGTCGATCTTGTTGGGCATTACGCGCGATTCAGTCATCACGCTGGCCCGAGACCTGAACATCCCGGTCGTCGAGACCTGGATCCCCCGGGAAATGCTTTACATCGCCGACGAAGTCTTCCTGACCGGGACGGCCGCCGAGATCACCCCCGTGCGGTCCATCGACGACATCGTCATCGGCCGGGGCGAGCCCGGGGAGGTGACCCGCCGGATCCAAGACGCCTTCTTTGGCCTCATCCAAGGCCGGTGGCCCGACCGATACCAGTGGTTGACATACGTATAAGGAGAGGTCCAAGATATTAAGTCCCGGGCGTCAGGTCCCAGGCCCCCGGAATAGAGACCCCGGGCCATGGAGAGGGACGGACTTATATCCGTGCGCCGGGACCTGGGACCTATCGAGGCGGACCGGACTGAAACGCAGGAGAAGCAAACGGTATGGAGGCTTTACACATCAACGACCTACTGCGGAAGGCCATCGAGTATGGCGCTTCCGACCTCCACCTCAAGGTCGGCTCCCATCCCGTCATTCGGGTCGACGGGGACCTGCGGCCGATGCTGGAGTTCCGACGTCTCATGCAGGAAGACACCATCGCTATGGCCTTCAGCATCATGAACAATCGTCAGAAGCAGAAGTTCAAGGAGAACCTGGAGATCGACATCGCTTACAGCGTCCCGGGCTTGGGCCGATTTCGGGTCAACATCTTTCAGCAACGGGGCACGGTCGGACTGGTCCTGCGGATGATCCCGACCAAAATCCGTAGCATCCGGGAGTTGAACCTGCCGATCATCCTGGAAAAGCTGGCGATGGAGGAGCGGGGCCTGATCCTGTGCACGGGGACGACGGGCTCCGGTAAGTCCACGACCCTGGCGGCCATGATCGACTACATCAACACGCATCGGCGGACCCACATCATCACGATCGAGGACCCCATCGAGTATCTCCACCGGGACAAAAAGTCCATCGTCAATCAACGGGAAGTCGGCGTGGATACTCGGTCTTTCGCCGATGCCCTCCGGAGCGCCTTGCGACAGGACCCCGACGTCATCCTCGTCGGTGAGATGCGGGACTACGAGACCATCGAGACGGCCCTGCTGGCCGCCGAGACAGGCCACCTGGTCTTCTCGACCCTCCACACCCTGGACGCGACCGAGACGATCAACCGCATCATCTCCGTGTTCCCACCTCATCAGCAGAAGCAGATCCGTATCCAGTTGGCCAGCGTCCTGCGGGCCGTCATCTCCTTACGGTTGGTCCCGCGCGCCGACGGCAAGGGCCGAGTCCCGGCCGTCGAGATCATGATCAACACGCCGTTCATCCGAGAGTGCATCCTGAACAAGGAGAAGACTCGCCTGATTCCCGAGGCCATCGCCGCCGGCAACGTCCAGTACGGCATGCAGACCTTTGACCAGAGCCTGTTCTTCTTGTACAAGAAGAATCTCATCACGTACGAAGAAGCCCTGCGATGGGCCTCGAAACCTGATGAATTCAAGCTCCGCGTGCAGGGGATCCAGTCGACGTCGGATATCGCCCGGGAGCTCGAAGAGTCCGTCCTCAGCTATACCAGCGGCTTAGGTCTGGAAGAGACGGAAAACCCCGCCGGGGTGGACACCTCACCGCCTCTGGACATCGAATGAAGCCGCCCTTGGAAGCGGCGATCGACTATCTGCGACGATACGCCGTCACCCGATGGGAGCTGGCCCGATGGCTCTTACGGAAGGGGTATGAGCGGTCCCAGGTCCGGGACGTCCTCCAAGCCTTGGCGCGGCTTGGGTACCTGCGAGACGCCTGGGTTCTCCAGAGCCGTGTCGAGAACGCCCAGCGTCGCCTGTGGAGCCGACGCCGCACGGCCCGGGACCTTCGTCGGCGAGGCATCCCGAGGGACGTCGTTCGAAAGGCCCTGGACCGGTGGTATCCGCTGGAACGGGAATGGGAAATCTTCCAGCGATGGCTTCAACGATACCGTGGTCGGTTGGCCGCGGAGGTCGTCCGCCGGGCCCGCCAGCAGGGCTTCGCCCGCCGTTGGGTCCTCCGCTGGCAAAGCGGTGAGACGGGTCGTCCGTAACGTCGAGTCGGGGAAAGACGTAATGAGGGTAGATTGCGAATAGGGAATTTCGAATTGCGGATTGTGAATAGGGAATGGTCAGTGGAACATCCCCCAGGTTTCCGCGTAAAGTTCCCGGTCCTTACCAGAGAAGTTCACTTCGTGAGAACGCCGATCAGATCGTCTCTTCGGATCCCGCGGGAAGGACGGTTTTTCAAGCAAGTACTCCGTCGCTTTTCTTGAAACATCGTGCTTCCCGGTGACGGAAAAGGCCGACCCGGCGCCACTCTCACGGGTTGAATAGCCCTGTTAATGCCTTATGCTCTTGGAAAAAATCTGCGGAGGCCCTTCGTGGATAAGAAAACGTGGACCCTTAGGATCCTGACCGTAGCGATCGCCGTGGCGACCGGTCTCGGTGAGGTCGCCTGTAAAAAGGGTGCCTCTTCCCGAGACTCGGATGCCCGGAGCGGTCCACCCCTTCCTCAGAGTGTCCCATTGAAGGACCTGAACGGTCAGACTGTATCGCTGGACTCGTTTGCAGGAAAGGCCCTGCTCATCAACTTCTGGGCCTCCTGGTGCGGCCCCTGTAAGGAGGAAATGCCGGACCTCCAGCGGCTCTATGACCGGTGGAAGGACCGGGGCCTGGTCGTCATCGGGATTTCGGTCGACGCCTCTTTGGAGGACGCAAAGAAGTTTGTGGAGGAACACAAGTTTTCATACCCCATCTTTTGGGACGGGGACGACGGCCCGGCCGCGAAGGCCTTCGGCGGCATCGTAGCCCTGCCGACGACCTTTCTATACGATCGCCAGGGCTTCCGGGTCCGGCGTATCATCGGCCCCCAGAGCCTGAAAGAGTTCGAGGCGATGGTCCGACCCCTGATCGAGGGCAATCGGGCAATAAGGCAGTAAGGCGGAGGGGCATCCGGGTCCGTGCCCGGTCGCGCTCGACATGGGACCGGCGTCGGCATGGCGTTTGTTTCAGTTTTGATGGATGAATCCCCCCATTCTCACGAACCGAACGGCTCTGTTATTGCCCCTTGACTTCGTAGAGGACGGCACACTCGACGAAGCGGGGCCCCTGGTCGTCACAGACGGCCATGCGGGCGTCCCGTGTCCCCCACAGGGCCGAACACCCAAAGACCCCATCTTTGCGAAGGGCGTAAAACTTGAGTTGAAACCGGGGTCGTCCCTGATCGTCCAAGAGGCGTTTCTCCTTCGTCGTGGCGACGACTCGACGAAGGGCCTCGATACAAGCGTCCTTCGGGTGCATCCCCCAGCGGAGTAACTCGACGATCGTATGGGCCCCGCAAATCTTGATGTTCGCCTCGCCCCGACCCGTACTGCCCGCCGAACCGACATCATCGTCACAGTAGAGGCCAGCCCCGATGATGGGTGAATCTCCGACACGACCCGGAATTTTAAAGGCCAGGCCGCTGGTCGACGTCGCCGCCGCCAGATGCCCCTGGAGGTCCAGGGCGCTCACATGAATCGTCCCGTAGGGACGGTCGTCCAAGACATCTCGCTGTTCCGGTTCCAGGTAATTATCCCCGGGGTTCAATCGGTCCCGCCATTCGAGCCACCGCTGGCGGGATTCCGGCGTGAGCAGGTCTTCATGCGAAAAGCCATACTCGAGGGCGAACCGATGGGCACCCTCACCGACCAAGAAGATATGGTCCGTCCGCTCCATGATGACCCGGGCGACGGCCGAGGGCGTCTTAATGCCTTGGAGGGCCCCGACGGCACCGGCCCGCCAGGTCCGCCCGTCCATGACGGCGGCGTCCAGCTCGACGACGCCCAAGGCATTCGGGAGACCGCCGTAGCCGACGGTATTGTCGTTGGGGTCGAGTTCGTTGATCTGGACGCCGGCGAGGACGGCCTCCAGGGCCGGCTGGCCGGCTTTCATCAGTTCGTAGGCTCGCTGAACGGCCTGAAGGCCATTGAAGCTGGCGATGGCGACGGGGCCCCGGGGGGGACCCTCATATCGCCAGGGTCGGTCCGGAAAGCGAACGGCATCGGCCGATTTGGACTGGGACGCTCGGCCGACGACCCACCGAGCGGAGAATAAGCTTCCGAAGCCCGCCATCGTTTGGATAAAACGTCGGCGTGTCCACATCGGGCCGCTCCTCCGGAGGGGGTCGAGTCCCGCTAAGAACCCTTCGCGGGGTCCCGAGGATAAAGCGAGCTCCGGACCATCTCCCGGTCGGCCTCGGGGGGCTTGTGCTTATTGCCCAACACGTACCCCAGGACGTCGATGATGACGCGGGCGGCCAGGTGAGCCGTCAGTCCCGCCACGTCGTAAGGCGGGGCGACCTCCACGACGTCCAGGCCGATGACTCGGTTACGGGTACACACTTCTCGCAAGAGAAGGCGGGCCTCCCAGTAAGTCAGGCCGCCCGGCTCGGGCGTGCCCGTCCCGGGAGCGATGCTGGGGTCAAAGACGTCGATGTCGATGGAGATGTAGACGTTCTTCCCCCGGGGCAGGCGGTCGGTCCAGGCCGCCGGGCCGTGGAGCTTGATGTCGCCGGTCGTGAGGACCGTGAAACCCATCGATTCGAGCTCCCGGTGGTACACCTCGTCGTTTAAGATGCCCCGGATGCCGACCTGGGTAAGGCCGTCGAAAAAGGGCAGGGTCATCACGTGGCGGAAGGGACTGCCGTGGGTAAACCGGGCGCCGTCCAGCTGGTCCAGCACGTCCATGTGGGTATCGAAATGAACGACATGGACGGGCGCGTGACCCGGCCAGGCCCGCAAGATGGGGTACGTCATCGAGTGGTCGCCGCCCAGGAAGACGGGAAAGAGGGGCCGCTCGAACAGCATCCGGGCCGCCGCGGTGATGCGGTCGAAGGTGACCTGGAGTTCCGAGGCCAGGACCGGCACGTCCCCGCAGTCCAGGAGATGGTATCCCTGGAGGATGGTTTTCCGTTCGTCCACGTCGTAAAGGCCTGTCAGGCCTTTCAGGGGGCCGTGGGCGGCGACGACCCCGGCCTCATCGTAGGTATAGAGCATCGAGGCTTCCCGGATGGCCCGGGGACCGTATCGAGCCCCGGGTCGGTTCGTCGTCGCCATGTCGATGGGAACGCCCAGGACGGCGATGTCGGCCCAGGCGAGGTCTTCCTCACTGCGCCAGACAGGAGCGCCCAGGAAGGAGACATGACCGGCGTAAGGCATCCGCATCGTCTTCATGGCCATGCCTCTCCGGGAAGGACGGATGAAGATGATTCGGACAAGCCTCCCCTCTTGACGAGAGGAAAGGGCTCGAGTCCAGCGTGGTGCCTTTGCATTGTAGGTCGCCGGGCGACTTAAGGCAAATTCTACGGTGCAAGCTACGACGTTGGCCTGTTTATCGGACTCGACACGCGTGTCGAATCTGATAGAACCCGTCTCATAAATCCGACGGGACCGGGATCGGACCCTCGATGCCGACCAAAGACCACAGACCATGGACCATGGACCCTAGACCCCCTGGGCCCAAGCCGGTCTACGGTCTGGGGTCTATGGTCTATGGTCGGGTAGAGAGGCCGCCCATGTCTGAAGGGCCTGTATAGGTCGCCCCAGGCCCCCAGTTATGGTAAACTGAGGCCTCCTTCGAATGTCCTGAACGAGGCCCTCGATGGATGCCTGGATGGCTCTTCTGCACGAATTGGTCGTTGAGAACACGACGAAGATCGTCCTGTTGGTTTGTGACGGCCTGGGCGATGCCCCCTTCCAAGGGGGGAAGACGGCCCTGGAAGCGGCCCAGAAGCCGAACCTGGACGCCCTGGCCCGCAAGTCGGCCCTCGGCTTGGCCGACCCTGTAGGCCCCGGGATCACGCCGGGGAGCGGCCCGGGCCACCTGGCCCTCTTCGGATACGATCCCTTGGTCTACCGAGTCGGTCGGGGCGTCCTCTCGGCTCTCGGTGTCGGGCTCGAGCTTCAGCCCGGGGACGTGGCGGCTCGTGGGAACTTCGCCACGGCTGACCCGACGACGGGGGTCATCACCGACCGTCGGGCGGGCCGGATCCCGACGGACTTGTGTGTACGTCTGTGCGAACGATTGCAGGTCGAGGTCCCCTCCATCGAAGACGTCGAGGTCATCGTGCGACCCGAGAAGGAACACCGCTTCGTGCTCGTCCTGCGGGGTGAGGGCCTGGACCCCGGCGTGACGGATACAGATCCCCAACGAGAGGGCGTGCCGCCTCGAGAACCCCAGGCCCGAAGCCCGCAGGCCGAGCGCACGGCCCGCATCCTGCGAGCCTGGGTCGAGCGGGCTCGAGAGGTCCTACGTTCGGAAACCCCCGCCAACATGGTCCTCCTGCGGGGCCTGGACCGGCGTCCCGAGGTTCCTCCCTTCCCGGAACTCTACCGCCTTCGGGCCGTCGGTCTGGCCGCCTACCCGATGTACCGAGGCTTGGCCCGCCTCGTCGGGATGGACGTCGCCGCATGTGACGAACGGGCCCCGGCGACCTTCCTCGAAGTCCAACGCCGATGGGACCAGTACGACTTCTTTTTCGTCCACTTCAAGAAGACGGACAGCTACGGGGAGGACGGCAACTTCGAGGGAAAGGTCAAGGCCTTAGAGGAAGTCGATAAGGCCCTTCCCATCTTGCTGGGCCTGAACCCGGACGTGTTTGCCGTCACGGGTGACCACTCGACCCCGGCCCTCCTGAAGGGTCACGGGTGGCACCCCGTGCCGTTTCTGCTGTTTTCTCGATACGAACGCTACGACGCCTCCCTGACGTTTACCGAGCGGGACTGTGCCCGGGGGACCCTCGGTCGGTTCCCCATGCGGTATGCGTTGGCGATGCTTCTGGCCAACGCCCGCCGCCTCCAGAAATTCGGGGCCTGAGCGTTCAGGGGAGTCGCTCGAGACGCTCACAGTGCCGAGGCCGGGCGGCCGAAAAATCCCGACGGTCCGCCCAGAGGTAGGAGCTGGATGGCCTGCCTCAGGACCGAGTCTTAGGCATGGGCGCTTCGCTACTCCCCACGTCCACGGTACAGGCGGACGTTGCGGAGGTGCTCGGCATACGTGCGGGCGAAACGGTGACCCCCTTGGCCATCGGCGACGAAGTACAGCCAGTCCCCGTCGGCGGGATACAGGGCCGCCTCCAGGGACGCCCGGCCTGGATTGGCGATGGGGCCTGGCGGGAGGCCGGCATAGCGGTACGTATTGTACGGCGAGTCGATGTTCATGTCGGCCCGAACGAGGGGCACGGGCGTGATGCCCAGCCAGCGCCAGGCGTAGATGACCGTCGGGTCGCATTCCAGGCGCATCCCATGACGGAGACGGTTGTGATACACGGCGGAAACCATCGGACGCTCTTCCGGCCGCGGCGTCTCCTTCTCGATGAGGGACGCCAGGGTGACGACTTGCCGGACCGTTAGGCCCATCTGGGAGGCCCGTTCGGTCCATTCCGGCCGCCACTGACGGCGAAACGTCTGGACGGCCCGAAAGAGGACTTCGTCCAAGGTCGCATTGGCAAAGACTTCATAGGTCGATGGATACAGGTAGCCCTCCAGGTCCGGGGCTTCGGGGTCCAGGTCCCGGACCCAAGTCGCCAGCCGGGCATCAGCGATGCGCTGAAGCGTCACGGCGCGGGATGCGATGCCCTGTTCTTCCAAGTAGCGGGCGACGTCGAACCGGTCCCACCCCTCGACGATGGTCAGGGTCCGGACGATGTAATGGCCTTCTAAGAGTTGCCGGTAAACGTCCCACGTGGACAGCGTTCCCCGGAACTCATACAGACCGGCCCGGACCTGCCGGTCCGCCCGGTACCATCGGAAGAGGCCCTCGAGGAGCCAGGGCCGACGCACGACGCCGGCCGCCTCAAGTTGGGCCACGACCTCCCGAAGGGGCGTACCCGGTCGAACCTCGACCCGCACGGGCTGGCTCAACTGACATTGGGGTTGCGTCAAGAGCCATCGGAGCCATCCCAGGCCTCCCAAGACTCCAACGGTCAAGACGAGAACGACCTCGAGCCATCGAAGAAGCCCTCGACGCCGTCTATACCGCTCTCTCATAGACCCATCCACCCCCACCGGTGCATAAGGATGAGACCCCCCGTGATGAGCAAGAGGCTGAGGAGGTCCGCTACGACCCCGGCCCCGACCATGTCCCGCAGGCGAAGGTGACCCGTGCCGAACACGATGGCGTTCGGGGGCGTCGAGACCGGGAGCAGAAAGGCCATGCTCGTCCCCAGCGTCGTCCCCATCACTAAGGGAACGACCGGTAGGTGAAACGTTCGGGCCAGCGTGATGACCAAGGGGATCAAAAGGTTCGCAGACGCCGTGTTGGACATGAGGTCCGTCAGGAAGACACCCAAGGCTGTCGAGATCAGCAAGGCCACCCCCCAAGTCCACGGGATGGGACCTGTCAAGGCGCCCACGACTTGATTCAGCAGGCCTGTCCGGTGAAGCATGGTCCCCAAGGACAGGCCGCCACCAAACAGCAGGAGTGTATCCCAATCGATCCGGGTGATGTCCGCCCGTTCTAACAGAGGCCCCTGGCCCGGACCCGCCGAGATCAAGAAAAGCAAGATGGCGATCAGGACCGGCGGGATCGATTCCGGCCATCGGGAGGCCAGGAATACCCGTAGGGGGTGCGCCTCTGGCAAGGCCCACTGGAGAATCCCGGGTAGGAACCACAGGACGACCAAGATGGCAAAGACCCCCAGGACCCTTCGACCGGCTACCGACAGGGCCTCGCCCGCCCCGGGCCGGACTTCCTCCCATGGGACGTGCCGGAGCCATCGAACGTACAGCCAGGCGTGGACCAACAGGAAGAGGGTTAGGGCGATAGGAAGAGCCATCCCGACCCAGGCGACAAAGGACGGACGGGGCGCCTCCGGCGCCAGCCGTTCCAAGAGGCCCAAGGCGATTAAGTTCGGCGGCGTCCCGATCGGCGTGGCCGTACCCCCGATACTGGCGCCATAGGCGACCAGGAGCAGGGCCGGTTTGTAAAATTGCCGGCGGAGAGTCCCATCGGGCAGATGTTGACCCAAGGCGGCCACGACGGGTAGGAGGGTCGCCGCCGTCGCCGTGTTACTCAGCCACATGGAGAGGCCGAACGCCGCCAGGCCGATGCCCAGGGTCATCCGGTAGGGACCTCCGGCAAAAAATCGGAGCGCCACGACCCGACCGGCCATCCAGGCGGCGGCCCCGTGCTTCTCTAAGGCCCGGGCGACCAGAAAACTGCCCAGAAACAGGAAAATGACGGGGTCTGCAAAGGGCCCGAAGGCCTCTCGCTCGGAGGCCACGCCCAGCACGACCCCACCCACGGGGATAAGGAGGGCCGCCACGCCCAGGGGGACGGCCTCGGTCAGCCACAGGACCAGAGGCACCCAGGCCCAGAGCAGGAGCCGACGGGCCGGCGGCGTCAAGGCCGGTCCGACCCACGTCGCCAAGGCGGCTTCTCCCACTACGATGAAGCCGAGAGCCAACCACCCACGACGTTTCATCCCCGGCCCCCGCAGTTCAACACAGCCGTTCGGTTCGTGAAAACTCGTACGGATTCGGCCCTTCCGATCCTTTCCGATCCTTCAAGATATCAGAACCCCTTCGTCCGGAAAAACGGCCAGGAGCGGCGTGCAAACTACTTATAAATCCGACGAGGCCGGGATCGGACCCTCGATATCCGACCATAGACCATGGACCATAGACCCCCTGGGCCCCAGCCGGTCTATGGTCTGGGGTCTATGGTCTATGGAAGGGACGGAGGGACGAAGGAACGAAGGGACGGAGGAACCAGGTCGGCCAATGGGCTGTTTTTTATCCAAGGGGTCGCGGCCATCCGGCCACCCGGGCGTCGGGGAAGGGACGATCCACGGCCTTGGACCGATGGAGCCCCGGATGGCAGGGTTCTTGGGACCCTCGGCCGAACTCCCGGATTCCCGAATTCCCGAACTCCCGAATGGACCTTGGCTTGAAAAACCGTCCTCCCCGAAGGGTCGAAAAAGCCGAATCCATGCGGGTTTTCATGAACCGAACGGCTCTGATAGGATCGACATAGCTGTTCGATTCGTGGGGACAGGCTGAACTCCGATGAAGGTGGTCCTATTGGAGGACAGGGACAGCGTCCGGTGGGCCGTCATCCTGGAGGACAGCCGGGAAAAACTCAGAGTCCAGGATGAACGGGGTCAACAGGCGTGGGTCCCTCGCAAGCGGGTCCTCTTTGAATTCCAGCCGACCGATCTGGAGTCCTCCGCGCCCATCGATGCCGTTCGACGGCGGGTCGAAGAATTGGCCCAGGATATCGACATGGCCCTTCTGGGCGCCCTGGCCTGGGAAGAGGGGCGGGTCGGCTGGAGTTTCGATGAACTAACCCGCCTGTACTTTGGTCCCCGGCCGCTCCCGGAGGAGCGGGCGGCGCTCTACCTTCGGCTCATCTCGGAGACCCTTTACTTCCGCCCTCGGGGCGACCTCTATGAGGTCCGGTCGCCGGAGCAAGTCGAGGCCTTGCGGCATCAACGGGAAGCCGAACAGGCTCGCCAAAGCCGGGTCGAGTCCATCGTCCGGCGACTGACCCGGTGGCTCCATTCTCCGGCGGCGCCCTGGACCGAGGAGGACCGTCGGCTGGCCGAGACTGTATTGGCGTACTTTCAACGGAAGGCCGACGACCGCACGGTCCATGACCTTCAGCAAGCTTTTGCGGCCGTCCCGGCCCTGCAAGAAGACCCGACCGTGTTGATTCCTATCATCCAGGCGATGGGCCTGGTCCAGAGCGAGCTGGAGGGCCTGCTCATTTATTACGGTGTGGAGTCGTCCTTCGAACCCGAGGAAGAGCGTCTGGCCGAGACCATCCCCGCCTTTGTCCCGCCGGAGACGCCCGCCTCGACCCGCGAGCGGGTTCCGGAGGCCGCCCCGGCCGTCGGGACGTCGGCGCGCAAGCCCGTCGAGGGCTGGACCTTCAGTATCGACGACCCCGAAACGCAGGAGGTCGACGATGCCTTCAGCGTCGGCTTTCGTCCCGACGGGACGGTCGAGGTCGGCGTCCACATCGCCGAGGCGGCTTACTTTGTCCGCAAGGACACCCCTCTGGACCGGTGCGCCGAGCGGCGGGTCACGACCGTCTATCTTCCCGAAGCCACCCTCTACATGCTTCCGCCGCCCGTCTCGACCGATAAAGCCAGCCTGGTCGCTGGCCGGCCGCGGCCGGTCCTGAGCCTCCTCACGGAATGGACGCCGGAGGGTCAACTCCGCGCCTGGTCCCTCGAACCCCGTTGGATCAGCGTCCGGCAGCGTCTTACGTACCGACAGGCCGACGAAATTCTCCGGGACCCTTCCCACGAACTCTATCCGGCCCTTCACTTTCTGGCCCAGCGGGCTCGGCAGTTCTTCGACGAACGTCGGGCCCGCGGTGCCTTCCACCTGGTCCGGCCGGAGGTGAAAGTCCGAGTCCAGGGGGCATCTGAAGCTCAGCCGTCGATCCGCATCGAGCGGCTGGACCTGGAAACGCCGGCCCACATGCTGGTCCGGGAATGGATGATCGCCTATAACGCCCGCGTGGCCGAGTGGGCCGTCGCTCACGACGTACCGATGATCTACCGGTCCCAGGACCCCCCGGAAGAGCCCCTTCCGGCGGAATGGGCCGTCCTGGATACCTACCGGCCTTCCGTCTTTCGGGCCTTGATCCGGCAGTTCCGACGCTCGACGCTGTGGCCCTCGCCCCGGGAACACTGGGCCCTGGGCCTGCCAGCATACATCCAGGCCAGCTCGCCGATCCGGCGATATGCCGACTTAGTGACCCAACGGCAGGTCCTGGCCTGTCTCCAGAGCGGCCGCCCCCTGTATACCCGGGAAGCCCTCCTGCGGCTCATGACGGTCATCGAGGAACAAACGGCCCTCCGAAAAGAGCTGGAGGAACGCCGCCGACGCTACTGGATCTTACGATACCTGGCCGAACAGCCGCCGACGGCCGTCTATACGGCGACGGTCATCGAAAAGAAGGCCGGCGGCCTCTACATCATCGAGCTGGACGACTACCTTCTGGAAGGCGTCCTCTCGTATCCCGGGACCCTCGACCTCGACGCGAAAGTCACCGTCCGCCTTTTGAACATCGACTGGCAACGCCTCAACTACAAGGCCCAAGTCGTTTCATGAGGGGTACCCGATGCCGAGTCCCGAGGGCCAGCGGAGCTTCGGGCGGAGGAATCGTTCGACGACAGGCAAGGGCGGCGGCTCGGTCCACCACAGGACGTCTGGCTCTCGGCGAAACCATTTGATCTGACGTCGGGCCAGGCCCCACACCTCCCGGTCGACCTGGGCCAGGAGGTCCGCCTCAGAGATGGGGCGGCCGGCCTGCCACCACTCGGCGATCCGCCGATACCCGATCGACTCAAAGACGGGGGCGTCGAGGGGTACGCCCTGTTCGATCAGTCGGACGACCTCGTCGAGCCAGCCCATCGACCAGAAGGCCCGATTCCGTCGCACGATCTGCTCCTGAAGACGGTCCGGTGGGGGCAGGAGACCCAGGGCCGCCGAGGGAAGGACCGGGTGTCGCCAGCCCGGCCGCCAGCGGGACGGAGGCTCGCCGGTCTGGTAGTAGATCTCCAGTGCCCGCAGGACCCGCCGGGCGTCGTTGGGGTGAATCCGCCGGGCGGTCGCCGGGTCGACGGCCTGAAGCTCCGCATAGAGCGCCGCCACGCCCTCTTGCCGACATCGTTCCTCCAGGCGTCGGCGGACCGCCGGGTCGGCCCCGACGGGTGGATGCAAGCCGTACCGCACGGCCCGATAGTAGAGGCCCGACCCCCCGACGACGATGGGCAGACGGCCCAAACGCCAGCACTCTTGGATGGCACCCCAGGCCATCCCGGCATAGGTCCCCGCTGAGAGCCATCGGTCCGGCGGGAGAAAGGCATAGAGCCGATGAGGCACCCGCTGGAACCACTCGACCGGGGGACAGGCCGTCCCGATACGGGCATCTCGGTAGAACTGACGGGAGTCGGCGTTCACGATGGCCCCGTTCCATCGGACGGCCAGGTCCAACGCCCAGGCCGACTTGCCGCTGGCGGTCGGGCCTACGATGAATACCACCCAGGCCATGAGCGGGGCTACCGGGCCGGGGTCGTCGGGAGGGCCTGCAGGATCTCGACGACCGTCGTGTAATGGGCGGGGCCCAGGATGTTTTGGACGCTCAGCAGGTGGAGCATGAGCGTCTCCTCCAGGAAGTGACGCAGGTCATCCAACGTGATAAGCCGCTGACGAAGGAGGGACCTCAACTGGGGCTCCCAGTGGTCGATCCGGTAGTCCGGACCCAGCGTGAGGTTCTCAAAAACCTCTGGATACGTCGCCTCCATCCGGGTCACGTTCTTCTGAAGGACCAGGGGGGCCAGGCTCTCGATTTCCCGCTCCAGGTAGCGGCCTACGGCCGAGAAGGCCGCCGAGTAAAAGTCCAGGAGTTCCTGAAGCGTCGGAGCCGACCGGGTCGCCGGCTGGATCTGGAGCGTGCCCCGGTACACGAGGGTCCAGAGGGCCCGAAGGTAGGCGTCGTCCTGAAAAAGAGGGGCTTGCAGGAGCTCCGCTAAGGGGACGGGCCCCTGGATCAAGTCGAGGACCTGTCGCTGACTCGGTCGGAGGGATTCAGGCGCGGGAACGGTCGGGACGCGGACTTCCAGCGACGTCCCCACTCGAGTCAGTTCGTCCCGCAGGACGGCCACCTCGGGCACTCGCTCGATGGCCTGTTCGACCCAGACCGCTATCGGGAGGGCGACCATCCGAGGATGGGAGGTCCAAGCATGCGGAACCCATAAGTACTGCACGTCAGGCAGGGCTTGCAGGACCCGACTCAGGAGCTCGACGTAGTAGCCAGTCCAAAAGGACTCCCACTCGGAGGCTTCCGTCACGGCCGGCGGCAAAGCCGAGAGAAGGCTCTCGGGAGCCATGGAGGACGGAGGCCCCGTCCCGACAGCGGCGACGTCCGGGACCCAACCGGCCGACCGCCAGCGGTCGAACAGATGCTCGGCGGGGTTGCCGCTCCAGGCAAAGACCACGTGGCCGTCCAGCACCCAGAACCAACGTTCCACCCCGGCTGTCTGGAAACCCAGGAGGCCGCGCGTCGGCGTTCGCTCCAGCCACTTCAGGCATATCCATACAGGGACTTCGCCATGGGTGCCGCGCAAGGCATCCATGGATGCCTCCATGCTGGCCCTTCGGGAATCCGGCCGTTCGGGAATTCGGGAGTCCGGCCATTCGGCAGTCTGGGGATAGACAGGCGATAGTAACGCCTCGGGGTGCCGCCGGTCCTGGGAGAAGTAGCGGCCCCCGGGACGTCCGGCGCCTTTCCCGGAAGCGCTGAGTCCGGACGCCGCGATGAGGTACATCGCGGCTCAGGCCACCGGCATGATCGTGAGTGCTTCAGGAGATTCGGACCGACACCCTCATGCCCGAACTGCCAAATACCATGATATCTGGCCTTCCGGTCCCTTGGCAATCGGTCGGACCGGCCCTCTCGCCAAGGGAGCGACTCTGGCATAGAATCGGCATGGTGACATCCCTTGCCCCGAGAGGTGGCCTATGGTCTCCGGCGTCACCGGTCTGATCGGTCACATCCTTGAAAGGCCCTTGGACTTCATCGTCGGCGGTCTGGCCCGCTGGGGCATTCGACCGAACGTCCTGACGCTGGCGGGTCTGGTCCTCAACCTGGTCGCCGCCGGGACACTGTATCTGGGCCGGTTCCGATGGGCCGCCGCCTTGATCCTGATGGCGAACTTGCTGGACGTCTTCGACGGGCGTCTGGCCCGTCGCACCGGCCAGGTCAGCCCCTTTGGCGCCTTTCTGGACTCAGTCGTCGACCGTTATGCGGACTTGACCCTCATGTCGGCCCTTTGGCTGTATTACAGCCGGTCTCATGACCACTGGATGCTCTTCATCGTAGGCCTGGCCGTTATCGGTTCCGTCATGACCAGTTACACCCGGGCCCGGGCCGAGTGCATCATTTCTTCTTGCAAGGTCGGGTTTTTCGAACGCCCGGAACGCATCGCCATGCTGGTCCTTGGGGCCTTCCTGGACCGTATGCCCCAGGCCCTCCTCATCGTGGCCATATTCGCCAACCTCACCGGTGTCCAGCGTATCGTGTATACCTGGCGGGTCCTGTCCGCCCCGGAGAAAACCCTTTAACCCTTTAGCAGAGCCGTGCGGTTCGTGAAAACCCGCATGGATTCGGCTTTTGGGACCCTTTGGGAAAGACGATTTTTCAAGCAAAAGGGCCATTCGGGAGTTCGGCCGTTCGGGAATCCGGGAAGGACGTTCGGCGGCCGACGTAGAAGGCAAGGGGCATCCATCGTTCCAAGTCCCTACGTCTCCCTGAAGCTTTCCTGACTCTTCGCCCCCTCCTGTCGCCGACCGCCGGCGCCGGCCGAAAGGCCTCATCCCTAATCTTACCCAGAGCCGACGCATGGGATGGAAGGTGCAGGTCCCGTGGGAGCCCTTCGCCGGGGCCGTCGTATGGGCGGCCGGGTTTTTTCAGGAGACCCCGCCTTGGTTGAGGCCCGTCCTGGCCGTCGTCGGGGCGGCGTTCTGGACTCGATGGGTCGGTCGGATCGATTCAGCCGGCCGGGCTGGCTGGGTCGGCTGGGCCGCCGGGACTCTCTTCTACGTGCCTGTCTTGGCATGGCTTCCGGGGACCGTCGTGACGTACTCGACGACGCCCGGGCCGGTCGCATGGCTCCTGATCCTCTTGCTGGACGCTTACCTGGGGACATACTGGGGCCTCTGGGCGTGGACTGTCGTGCGCCTCCGTCGATACCCCTGGGGGGCTTGGGCTTGGCCCTGGGTAGGGGCGCTTCTGTGGGTGGGTCTCTCGCAGGTCCGTTCGACTGTACTGACAGGCTTCCCGTGGGGTCAGGTCGAAACTCTCCTGGTCGAATGGCCCTGGGTCGTGCAATGGGCCGACCTCCTGGGCGGTTTTGCTTTGGGGGGATGGCTCCTGTTGGCCGGCTGGGCCCTCATGGGGATGGCGAATGGCGAATGGCGAATGGCGAATTTGGGACTTGCCATTCGCCGGTCGCTACGTGCCATCTTTGTACTGATTTTGCTGTGGGTCCTGCCGTGGGCTTACGGGCGGTGGGCCCAGCGGTACTGGCGGGCTCAGGCGGCCCGGACCGAGACCCTGTCCGTTCGTATCGTCCAGCCCAGCATCCCCCAGGACCTCAAGATGACGGCCCTCCGGGCCTTGGACTGGTTCCGTCGGCAGGTCGACCTCAGCTACCTGGACGAGCCGGGCCGAGTTCAATTGGTCGTGTGGCCCGAGGGGTCCGTCCCCTTTTACCTCGGGCCGGACACCGTCTGGTGGGGTCTTTTACAGGACCTCCAGTCCCACAATCGGGCCTACCTGCTCCTCGGAGCCGATCGGTGGGCACGCCGAAGTCCACCAGTCGTCCATAACAGTGTGTTTCTGCTCGACCCCGAGCTTCGGGTCGTGGACTTCTACGACAAGGTTCACCTGGTCCCCTTTGGGGAGTATGTCCCCCTGGCTTCCGTCCTCTTCTTTGTCGAACGGATGGTCCAGGGGATCGGAGACTTCGCGCCGGGCACCCGCTTAAAGCCCATCGAATCGCCCTGGGGGCGCCTGGGTGTTCAGGTCTGCTTCGAAAGCATCTTCCCGGACCTGAGCCGGCGTCTCGTCCGGACCGGGGCCCGTCTGCTCATTACGGTCACGAACGACGCCTGGTTCGGCCGGAGTTCGGGGGCCTTTCAGCACCTGCTCCACACGCGTCTGCGGGTCGTCGAAACCCGACGGGCCATGCTGTTTGTGGCCAACTCGGGGATTTCGGCCCGTCTGGACCCCGACGGAACGCTTCGGTGGAAGACGCCGCTGTGGGTCGAGACGGCCGTAGACGACGGCCGGGTTCCTTTAATGACCGGCGGTCTCACCGTCTGGGTCCGGTGGGGATGGGCCGTCGATACATTGAGCTGGGTAGCGACGCTGGGTTTACTCGGACTCGCCGGCTGGCCAAGTCGCCATGTTCGCCAGGAATCGCAGGGCCCAGCGGGCATCGATGCGGCCTGACCGTAACCCTTCAAGGACCTGGGCGGCCAAGAGCGTTTTCGGGGCGGGGGGCAAGACGTGGACCAAGTCCTGGAACGTGCGGAGGGAGCGCAACGCTTCCGTGGGGAGGACCATCGCTTCATACAGGGCCTCGGCATCCTGCCAAGGGGCCATGAACTGACAGACGGAGCATCCCCGGGAATAGGCCCCCAAATCGGAAGGGGCGAGTTCTATCCCCGCAGGGACCTGGGAGGCGGTCCGGGCGGTCGGCATGCGGTAAGGCTCGGCACACCATCCGCAGTTCACCCGAGGCGTGACGACGGCCACCCAACCCCGGAGACGACCGGCCCGGAGGGCCGACGCGAAGCCCATGTGCCACAGCCGATGAATCGCATGGAGGGGCGTCGGATAAGCGACGCTGACCAGGACCGGCTTCCGGCTACTGGCCAGCAGGAGCGCCTGGAACATCTGGGGTAGGCCATTCCATTCGGCCAGGATGCCACCTGGCTCGTCCATATGCTTCTCCAGCCATCGGGGAAAGGCCTCGGTCGGGACGACCTCCGTCAGGCCGTCCCACTGACCCCACCGGTCATGGACCCCGACCCAGGGAAAGGGCGTCACTTCTGCAAGTTGCTGGACGAGTCGGACCGTCCACCACGCCTTGACGATGTCCGTCGGCCCGACCAAGAGCCAGACCCCGGCGGCTTCCTGGGTCGCCCACCGGCGGAGGGCCGCCCAGAGGTCGCCCCAGTGAATGTTTTCTTCGAGCGTGCGCTGCCAACGGGTCGGCTCGATCAGCCGCATCCAGCCGAGCCGATGGTCCCCCCGGCGGGTCAGTTGAAACAGCCACGCCAGCCGTCGGCGGTGCAGGTCGACCCACCACAGCCCGGACCGCTCTGGGAAAAAGGCCAGGTCCATCCAAGCCTGACCCATGTCGGCCTGACGCCAGACTTGCTCGAATAACGACGGCTCTAAAACCCGGACGGCCCGTTCCGGTGTGTGATAGTCGACCCACGCTTCACCGCCTGTCTGATGGACCGTAAAAAAGGACCGCCGGTAGCGGATGCTCTCCTGAAGTTGAAAGGACCAAAAGGTGTCTTCCCCCGCCCGGGGTGAAAAGACCCAGGGTCGTAGGACGTCCACCTGAAAACCCGCCGCCTCCAGTCGAGACCATTCCGAGCGACGTTGCCGACCCCAGGGACGCCACGCGTCCACGGGCAGGAGGACCCAGCGGAGGGGGCGGTCCGACAACCAGGCGAGAGCCGCTCGCAGGGGAGTCGGGACCCATCGGAAGCTCCCGATGACGATCGCTTCTCCCCAGCGTCCCCAAGGGATCAAGGCCCAGGGCCGGGCGATGGCTTCGGGTCCCGTCTCGACCGAGGCAAGGTCATCGGCCGAGCCGACGTCGGATGCCGACGGGATCGGCGCATGGTTCAGGGTATAAAAGAGCTCACCCGCCGAGATCCATCCTCGCTCGACGGCCAACGCCGCTAAAGTGAGGTCGTCGGCCCCCTCTGCCGATCGGAGAAGCTGTTGGACTTGTACGGGCGTCAATAGACCCGTCGATATCAGCCACTCACCCACCGGCGTCACGGCGTACTCTGGACCACGGGTTTGCTCTCAGGGATGACCTTCAGGACTTGCGTGATCGCATCCTCTGCCTCCCGACGGGTCGCATAGGGTCCGACCCGGACGCGGTACAGGCCCTTCGCCGAGGGCTCCATATAGGCCGGGAGCCCTTGCGCTTTCAGCTTCTCGACCAGGGCGTGGGCTTTCGCCGAATCCTGAAGGGCGATGACTTGGAGGACAAATTTTCCCGCCGGCACCGACGGGGGTTCGGTCGGAGGCGACGACGGAGGCGGCTTCGGAGACGGCACCTCGGCTGGTCCGGCCGGGGGCGCCGGGGACGGACTCGCTGAAGGCGTCGGCGGCGGGGCAGAGGGCATCCCGCCCGTCGGAGGCGCGCCCGCTGAAGACGGCATGGGCTCCTCGACCGGCGTCACCGGGGGTCCCGGCTCGGTAATGACCGGCGGCGTCACAGGCGTCGATAGCTGTTCCTCCAAGTGACGTTGGCCTCGACCGACCCAGAAACCCAGGAGGAAAACAGCCCCCAGGAGCACAAGCTGGCCGATAAAGAGTAGGACGACCCGCCGTCTCGTCAGGGGGACCTGGACGGCATTTTCCGGTGGCGACTGAAACCGTGCCATCTCTGCTTCCCTGCCTATCCGGCTTTCAGCATACTACTCCGTCCCCCGCTAAGTCAACGCCTTGCTAAGGCCTAAGGCCGAATCCTTTGACAAGCTCGACGAGCCTGTGATATCTTGGGAGGCCCGACGACGGGCTTTGCGAATGGACTCATACGATGCGATCTGGGGTTGCCCTCCGACGGACCGCCCTGTACGAGACCCATCGGCAGATGGGCGCTCGGATGACGGCGTTTGCCGGCTTCGAGCTACCGGTCCAGTACACGGGCGTCCTCGAAGAACACATGGCCGTCCGCACGGCCGTCGGCGTCTTCGACGTCAGCCACATGGGGGAGATTCGCATCCGGGGGCCGGGGAGTCCGTCCTTCGTGGACCGGATGTTTACGAACCGGACCCGGGCGATGGAACCCGGGCGGGCGCAATACAACCTCATGCTGAACGACGACGGCGGTATCCTGGACGACCTCATCCTGTACCGCCTCGCTGAGGACGAATGGCTGGCCGTCGTCAATGCGGCGACGACCGAGCGGGACTACGCTTGGCTCCGGGCCCACGCCCCGGCCGCCGTGGAAGTCACGGACTGTAGCGCCGAGACGGCCCTCCTGGCCGTCCAGGGCCCCCGGGCCGTCGACGTGCTCAGCACCCTGGTCCCCGCCGATATCCGGGCCGTCCACTACTACCATTTCGTAGAAACTCGCCTGGACGGCGTCCCCGTCCTCTGTAGCCGGACGGGTTACACCGGCGAGGACGGCTTCGAAGTCTTCTGCCCGGCCGAGGCGGCCCCCCGCGTCTGGGAACGCATCCTGGAGGCCGGCCGGCCGTGGGGTATCCGGCCCTGCGGGCTGGGCGCCCGGGACACGCTCCGCCTGGAAGCCGGGATGCTCCTCTACGGCCAGGACATGGACGAGCAGACGAACCCCTTCGAGGTCGGCCTGGGCTGGGTCGTCCGGATGGACAAGGGGGATTTCGTCGGAAAAGCGGCCCTGGAGAGGGTCTTACAGGTGGGCCTGCGACGGCGGCTGGTCGGTTTCGAGATGGTCGATGCCGGCATCCCCCGGTCCGGTTACCCGGTCCTGGGTGAAGGACATGAGCCGATCGGCCGTGTCACCAGCGGGACCTTCGCGCCGTATCTGAAGAAGGCGATCGGCCTGGCCCTCATTCAGATGCCCTACGAGGCGACTCGCCTGTGGGTCGACATCCGTCAGAGCCTCCGGGAAGCCCGCATCGTGCCGCTACCCTTCTACCGACGGAGTCGCACGTCATGAAGTACCCGGAAGCCTATCGGTACACCCGGGAACACGAATGGATTCATCTGCAGGGCGACATCGGGACGGTCGGCATCACCCACTACGCCCAGGAACAGCTCGGCGACATCGTTTACATCGAACTTCCCGCCGTGGGTCAAGCGTTTCGCCAGCTCCAAGCCTTCGGGACGGTCGAAAGCGTCAAGACGGCCGCCGACCTGTACATGCCTATGAGCGGGGAAGTCGTCGAGGTCAATCAGGAAGTCGTCAACCATCCGGAGATCGTCAACCAGTCGCCTCACGAGCGGGGGTGGCTGATACGGATTCGCGTCCACGACCCGACGGAATTCGACCGCCTGATGTCGGCGCAAGAGTACGAAGCTTACGTCGAGCAGTCGTCATGAGCGTGCGATACTTACCCCACGCCTCGGAAGACATTCGACGCATGTTGGAAGTCATCGGCGTCGATTCGGTCGAGGCCTTATTCCAACCGATCCCGGAAGCCGTCCGTCTGAAGACGGACCTGGACCTGCCGCCGGCCATGTCGGAGATGGAGGTCCTGGAGACGTTTCGCCGGTGGGCCTCGATGAACCGGGTCCCGCCGGAGGTCGTGTCCTTTCTGGGCGCCGGGGCATACCGGCACTACGTCCCGGCCGTCGTCGAGGACGTCCTTCGGAAGCCCGAATTCTTTACGGCCTACACGCCCTACCAGCCCGAGGTCAGCCAGGGGACCCTGCAGAGCATCTTTGAGTTCCAGACGATGGTCTGCCAGCTCACGGGCATGGAGGTCGCCAACGCCTCGATGTACGACGGGGCGACGGCCCTCGCCGAGGCCGTCCTGATGGCCCGCCGCATCCGGGAGGGCCGCCACGTCCTGGTCGCCCGGAGCGTCCACCCGGAATACCAGCAGGTCGTAAACACGTATCTCCGCCACTTTGGCGTCTCCATCGAGCCCGTCCCCTGGGAACCCGAGACGGGCCAACTCGACCTGAACGCCCTCCAGACCCGCCTCCGGGACGATACGTTTGCCGTCGTCGTCCAGTCCCCCAACGCCCTGGGCGTCATCGAGGACTGGGCCGCCGTCCGGGCTGCCCTGGGGGACCATCCAGCCGTCCGGGTCGCCTGCTTCACGGAGGCCCTCAGCCTGGGCATCCTGAAGCCGCCCGGCGAATTCGGCTTTGACATCGTCGTCGGGGAAGGCCAGTCCCTGGGTCTCCCCGTCCAGTTCGGGGGCCCCCACGTCGGCCTCATGGCGACCCGCATGGAGTATGTCCGCCGCATGCCCGGCCGTTTGGTCGGCGTGGCTTACGACCGCAACGGCCGACGGGGATTCGTCCTGACCCTGGCGGCCCGGGAACAGCACATCCGGCGGGAAAAGGCGACCAGTAACATCTGTACGAATCAGGCCCTCTGCGCCTTGGCCGTGACCGTGTACCTGGCCCTCCTGGGGCCTGAGGGTCTCCGTCAGTTGGCCCTCCTGAATGCCCAGCGGGCCCACTATCTGGCCCGCTGCCTGGAGGCCGAGGGCTGGGTTCGGCCCTTCCGCGGCCCGTTCTTCAACGAATTCGTCGTCCGCCATCCGAAGGCCCCGACGATATGGGAGCACCTGCTGACTCAAGGTATCGTCGCCGGTCTGCCCCTGCACCGGTGGTATCCCGAGCTGGACCGGGACCTCTTGATGTGTGTCACGGAGATGAATCCCCCGGACCAGATCGAACGACTCGTCCAGATGGCGAAGGCCCCATAAGGTGCTATCCGGGAGTTCGGGAATTCGGCAATTCGGCAGATGGGTCCATGGGCATTTTCATCCAAGCCCCGCTCGCCTGAGAGCGGGGTCCGGAGCCATGGAGCCGTTCAAGAATTCGGCCGAATGGGCCGAAGGGCGATTTTTACCCGGTCCCGCATAGGAGCGGGACGATTTTTCACTACTCACTGTTCGTCATTGGCGATTTGCCATGAGGCATGACATGCGGGACTCGAATCGTACGACGCAACACATCGCCTTGGAAGAACCCCTCCTGTTCGAGCGGAGCCAACCTGGTCGCGTCGGCTACAGCCTTCCCCCGACGGGCGTCCCCGAGGCCCCCGTCGAGGACCTGGTCCCAGCCCATCTACGGCGAGACCGGGTCGAGGGCCTGCCGGAACTCTCGGAATTCGACGTCGTCCGCCACTTCAACCGCCTGGCCCAGTGGAACTACTGCATCGACCGGGGGATCTACCCCCTCGGCTCCTGCACGATGAAGTATAACCCCCGTCTGAACGAGGCCATCGCCCGATGGACCGCCTTCACCGAGGCCCATCCGTACCTGCCCGACGAGTTCGTCCAGGGGTGCCTGGCGATTCAGTGGCACCTCGAACGCTACCTATGCGAGATCACCGGGATGGACGCGGCGACCCTCCAACCGGCCGCCGGAGCTCACGGAGAGCTCACGGGTCTGCTCCTTATTCGAGCCTACCTGGAAGACCGGGGGGAGAAGCGAACCCGGATCCTCGTCCCGGACTCGGCCCACGGGACGAACCCCGCCAGCGCCGCCCTCGGGGGCTTCGAGGTCGTCCACCTCAAGTCGGACGAACGGGGCCTGCTCAGTCCCTCGACCCTCCGAGCGGCGATGAGCCGGGATGTCGCCGCCTTGATGATTACAAATCCGAACACCTTGGGCCTCTTCGAGGAGAACATCCTGGAAATCGCCGACGTCCTCCACGAGTGGGGCGCCTTCCTGTACATGGATGGTGCCAACATGAACGCCCTCGTCGGCATCGCCCGGCCCGGCGACATGGGCGTCGACGTCCTCCACCTGAACCTCCATAAGACCTTCAGCACGCCCCACGGCGGCGGTGGTCCGGGGAGCGGACCCGTATGCGTCAAAGCCTCCTTGGCTCCCTACTTACCTGTGCCCCGGGTCGCCCGGGAAGGTGACCGCTACCGTCGGGTCTGGGAAAGTCCTAAGTCCATCGGTCGCGTCAAGGCCTTCCAGGGCCACTTCGGCGTCCACGTCCGGGCCCTGGCGTACATCCTGTCCTTCGGCCGAGACCACCTGCGAGACATCGCCGTCCATGCCGTCCTCAACGCCAACTACCTCATGGCCCGATTAAAGCCTTACTATCATCTGCCTTACGACCGAAGGGTCATGCACGAGGTCGTCTTCAACGACCGGCGCCAGAACCCCTCCGGCGTGACGACGATGGACATCGCCAAGCGGCTGATCGACTACGGCCTCCACCCGCCGACCGTGTATTTTCCCCTGATCGTCCCGGGTGCCCTCATGATCGAACCGACCGAGACGGAGAGTATCGAAGAACTGGACCGCTTCGTCGAAGCCATGATCCAGATCGCCCGAGAGGCGGCCGAACAACCCGAGATCGTCCGCTCGGCCCCCCAGAAAAGTGCCTTCCGGCGATTCGACGAAGTCGAGGCGGCCCGGCACCCCATCCTTCGGTGGTCGCCCCAGGACTTCCCGCCGGCCTGGAAGGGGACCAAGGGTACAGAAGCGCTCTCATGAATCCGACCATAGACCACAGACCACAGACCATAGGCTGGCTTGGGTCCAGGGGGTCTCCCCGTCTGGAGGGGATGGCTTGGGGAATCCATCGGGCTCTGTTGACATCCTTTCGGTGGGTGAAAACCCGCATGGATTCGGCTTTTTCGACCCTTCGGAAAGGGATGGGCGGTCGGCAGATAGGCAGATGGGCATTTGGCAGATGGGCAGATGGGCAGGTGGGCAGGTCGGGCGACTGGCGTCTATCTCCGGAACACCGGCCGTCATGCCGGTGGCTTCCGTAGAGAGCCCGCCGTCCTGCGGGCGTTATCCTTATGAACCGCCCGTCTTGGCCGGGTCATCCGGAGGAAGCTTGAAACATCGAGATGGCCGGGCCATCGTTTTCCCTGATGGGAACAGCATTTCTCCTAACCGAACGTCTCGGCCATCAGAGAAGGACTTGAGATAGATTGGCTCTGTTGATCTCTTCTTCAGGCTTCTGGAGAGGCCCGGAGGCTATGGGCCCGCTGAAGAGAGCCCCAAAATTTCAGGCGGTCGCTGTCGTAGGCCCGCCCCCGCCGGAGGGCCGGGCGCTGGGGTCGGGTGAACGGGCCCCGGGAGGGGGCAGGCCCGCCGGGACCACTTTTGAGACGATGGCTCCAGGATATCAACGGAGCCCGATGGATTCCCCAAGCCATCCCCTCCAGACGGGGAGACCCCTTGGACCCAAGCCAGTCTATGGTCTGCGATCTATGGTCAGATTTATAAGAGCGCTTCTATGAATATAGAACGGATTGGGACAGGCGGAGGGACTCGATGGGAGGGGGACGGGGCGGCGCCCCGTCCCGGGGAGGTTTTTCCTTCTGCGACGTCGTAGACTCGTCGACCGGTCCGGGGGCCTGAGGGAAGGGCCCCCACGGCCTAAAACTAATATTTATCCGTACTCGGCGATTTTAAAATAGTATTTATTCATTTGTGTCTTAATTTCAGCTTTTCATGAAATATTCATGCTTAATTTGTTGATTTATACGGTTTTGCCGGCCCCGGGGCCTCGGGTAAGATGACGGTCGGATGCATCGGGCCTGGGGAGAGAAACCCCGCCCTCTTCCCCCGACCCAGGGGCTTCTTCGCGGAGGCTTGGATGTATTGGGTCAAGATCCTCCAGGGTCTCCAACGGCGCCTTCGCCCGCAGTCCTTTAACAGTTGGTTCCGGCCGACCGTCCAGTTCTATGAAGACGACCGCCGCGTGCAGATCCTCATCCCCAGCAAGTTCTTCCGGGAGGTCATCCAGCGGTCTTACGCCCAGGACATCCAGGCCTGTATCCAGGAGGCCCAGCTCCCCCCCAAGGAGTTGGAATTCCTGACCAACGAGGAGCTGGAAAAAGCCCATGCCCGGGAGATGACCACGGACGGAGGCCTCAATCCGATTTACACCTTTGAGAACTTTGTCGTCGGCGTCAGTAATCAGGCGGCTCATGCCGCCTCGACGGCCGTGGCCGACCACCCGGGTCACGTGTACAATCCCCTCTTCATCTATGGGGGCGTCGGCCTGGGCAAGACCCATTTGCTTCATGCTATCGGCAACCGTATCAGCCAAAACCGTCCGGACTTGCGGGTCATCTATGTGTCGTGCGACGCTCTGATGAATCAGCTGGTCGAGGCCTACCAGCGGGGCAACGTGCACGACCTCCGTCAGTACTACCGGGCGGCCGACGTCCTCCTCTTGGACGACGTCCACACGTTGGCCGGCAAGGAACGGACCCAGGAAGAGGTCTTTTCCATCTTCAACATCCTCTATCAGGCCCAGAAGCAAATCGTGCTGACGGCGGACCAGCCCCCCCAGGCCTTGGCCAACTTAGAAGAGCGTCTGGTCTCCCGCTTCTCCTGGGGCCTCATCGCCGACATCCAGCCGCCCGAGTTGGAGACCCGGATCGCCATCCTTCACAAGAAGGCCATGTTGATGGGCGTGCACATCCCCGACGACGTGGCCCTGTTCATCGCGGAGCGAATCGTCGATAACGTCCGGACCCTGGAAGGAGCCCTCCGACGCCTGGTGTTCCTGGCCTCGATGAAGAGCCAGACCCTTTCTATCGAGCTGGCTCGGGAGGCGATCACGCCGCTTCTGGAATCCCTGAGCCGCCCGACGCCGGGCCCGACTTTGGGGTCGGCCCCGATGCGGATTTCGATTCAGGACGTCATTCGCGCCGTGGCCACTTATTTCAAATTGTCACCGGAGGAGCTCGTATCCCGGACGAATCGGCCCCAGGTCGTGTACCCCCGCCAGATCGCCATGTATCTGGCCCGACACCACCTGGAAGCCTCCCTGAACGAAATCGGTCAGGCCTTTGGGGGCAAGCACCACACGACCGTCATGTATGCCATCCGCAAAATCGAGGAGAACCTCCATTCGGACCCCCGCCTTCAGCAGGACCTCCACGGCATCTTTCAAATCCTCCGTCCATCCTCTGAATGACGACTGAGGGGCGACCGATTCCGACCCGTCTGGACGGATTTCCTGATACCGCCCGGATCAAGGGAGTATGATCCGCCTTTTTGATTCGGGTACAATGGAGGTCGGGTGTGGGGTGCCGGGTATATTCGGCCCCCGACCCCGGACTTGGGGAGCCGTAGACCCTTTCCGGAGGCCTGGCATGGTGACGGACACTGAAGTCCTGGAGCGCATCCGGCAGGGCGGCCTCATCGAGTCCGTCGATGAGATGAGCGAGGCCTATCGGGAGGCCCTGCGGGTCACGTTGATCGTCTCCGGCGACACGGAGCTCCTCAGCGCCCCGGCCTACTATCATGCGGCGCAGAAGGCGCCCTCGGTGAACGCCTACATCTCCCTGATGGCCATCATTCAGGACGAATTGGGCCACGCCCACATCGCGTACCGAATCTTGGAAGACATCGGCGTGGACGTCGAACAGCTCATCTACGAGCGGCCGCCGTCTCAGTGGAAGTACCCCTACGCCTTCGACATCCCCCTGGAGTCGTGGGTCGAGATGGTCGTCGCCAACGCCTTCTACGACCGGGCCGGCTATAAGCTGTTGGGGGACGTCTATCACCACACGTCTTACGGGCCCTGGAAACGGGCCCTGGCCAAGGTCGATAAGGAGGAGATCTTCCACGTCCGGCATGGGGAGATGTGGATGCGGCGTCTGGCCAAGGACCCGGCCCTCCGGGCCGAACTCCAGCGGGCCGTCGACTGGATGTTCCCCCTGACGGTCGAATGGTTCGGCCTGCCGGACGACCTCAAGCGGCATCCGGCCCAGCTGACGTTTCGGATCAAGGGGCTGAGCAACGACCAGCTTCGTCAGTCGTGGCTCCGGGAGGTCGTCCCCTTCTGCGAGTCTTTAGGGATTCGCGTGCCGGCCCATTACGACCCTGCCCAGGACAGGTACGTATTGGACTATCCCCTGCCCTGTGAGTTCGACCCTGAGGAAAAGCGATGGCACTTCGACCGGCCCTGCACGTGGGACGACGTCCTGCGGCGGTGGAAACAGCGGGGCCCTTACAATGAAGTCTTTGTCGAGCAGGTCCGGCGGGGGTACCGCCAGCTCCGGGCGTGGCGGGCGGCGCAGGAGGGCCTCGGATGGGCGTGACGGCCGATCAGGTTTGGCAGGTCTTGCAAAGGGTCGAGGATCCCGAGCTTCCCGTGTCCATCGTGGACCTGGGGCTGGTCCGGGGGGTCCGGGTCGAGGGGGACGGCGTGACCGTCGAGGTCACCTTTACGGCGATGGGCTGTCCGTGTATGGGATGGATTCAGGACGACATTCGGGCGCGCCTGGCCCGGCTGCCCGGCGTCGGTCGGGTCGACGTCCGGGTCGTCTGGGACCCCCCGTGGACGCCGGCGGACATCCGACCGCCGGCCCGGGAAGCCCTCGCCCGATATGGAGTCGTCGTCCGTGCCCGTGCTCGATCACGTGGAGGTCTATGAAGTCTTCGCCCGCCACCGGCGGGAAGAGCCCCTCCGGCACGTCGGGACCGTGACGGCCCCGAATGCCGAGATGGCCCGTCTGTATGCCCGGGTCATTTACGACGAGGACATGTGGGACGCGATGGTCGTCGTGCCCCGTTCGGCGATGATGCCCGTCGAACCCCGCTACGGCGGGTCGTCCCGGAGGTTCGGCCATGAGTGAGGGGCGGACTGATATCCCCGACGTCGGGGATGGCGGGCGGTCTCTGCTGGAGGCCCTGGTCCATTCGCTGGCCGAAAACAAGAAGCTCCTGGGCCGACGCTACAGCGAATGGTCCGTCGGCGGGCCGACCCTGGAGGCGGCCATCGCCCTTTCGGCGATGACGCAAGACGAGCTGGGCCATTCCCGGGTCCTGTACGGCCTCTTGGAGGAACTGCGGGGCGTGCCGGCGACGGGCGACGCCGACTGGACGGTCGAGGGATGGGGCCTTTCGGTCCTGACCCGGCCTTTTGAGACGTGGGCCCACCTGGTCGTCACCGTCGTCCTGTTGGACTCGGCCCTGACGACGCTCGTGGAAGCGGCCACGACGTCGGCCTTCCTGCCCCTCCAGCGGCGGACCCGGAAGATGGTCGAAGAAGAGCGGTACCACGCGCTTTACGGGTCCCACTGGCTCGAGCGCCTGGCCCGCATGCCTGCCGTCCGCCGAGTCATGGCCGAATGGGCCCACCGGGCCTTCACCGAGGCGATGGCCTGGTTTGGGCCCCCCGGCGACCTGGCCCCCCTGCGGATGGCCGGGGTCCTCAGTGCCGATGCGGACGGACTTCGAGAACGATACAGCCAGGGGGTTCGGCCGGCTTTAGAGCTACTGGGCCTTCGGCCGGCGGCCGTCGCCATTCCCTGGGACCGTTGGGACCCGGCGTGGCGGCGTCTGCGGCTGGACGAGTAAGCTGGATGAACCGTCGGGGTCGGGTCGTGGACCCCGGACCGACCCCCGACGCCGGGGACCTAATGCCGGATTAGACTTAAACATAGGGAGAGGCCATGACCGTCATGACGACGCGTCCGAGGTCCGAGGTGCTCTCGGAGGAAGACCGGGACACCCGGGTCGTCTGCCCGTGGTGTCATCGGGACGACACGGAACGGCTCTCCGTATGGGGCCCCTTTCTGTCGGTCGCCCAGTACTACTGCCGGACCTGCCGGACCGTCTTTGACGTCGTCCGGGAGTCTTGAGCCGATGGGCCGATAGGCCGGTAGGCTACAGGACCCCTGCTCTGTCCTACGGCCGACCGGCCGACCGGCCTGAACGGAGTGGACGATGGCGGGTCATTCTCGATGGGCCAACATCCGTCACAAGAAGGAGGCCCAGGACCGGAAGCGGGGCAAGATCTTCGGCAAGCTCTTCCGGGAGATCACCGTGGCGGCCCGTTTGGGCGGCGGCGACCCGGATTACAACCCCCGCCTGCGGGCGGCCATCGAAAACGCCCGGGCCTTCAACATGCCGATGGAGAACATCGAGCGGGCCATCAAGAAGGGGACCGGCGAGCTGGCCGACGAATCGGCCTCGCTTCAGGAAGTCACCTACGAGGGCTACGGTCCGGGGGGCGTGGCCATCTACGTCGAGGCGATGACGGACAATCGGAACCGCACGAGCTCGGAGCTCCGGCACCTGTTCTCCAAGCACGGCGGTAGCTTGGGCGAGGCGGGCTGTGTGGCCTGGATGTTTCAGCGACGGGGCTTCATCCAGATCCCGAAGACGGCCGTGTCCGAGGACCGGCTGTATGAGATCGCCCTCGAGCTGGAGGCCGAGGACGTTCGGGACGAAGGTGATTCGTGGGCGATTTACACCGACGTCGGGGACTTCTGGCGGGTCCGGGAAGGCCTGGAGCGCTATCAGATTCCCATCCAGCATGCGGAACTGGCGATGATCCCCCAGAATTACATCACGCCCCCCGTCGAAGAGGCCCTGAAGGTCATGCGGCTGGTCGAGGCCCTGGAGGACCACGACGACGTCCAGCGGGTCTGGACAAACATGGAACTGACCGACGAGGTCCTCCAGCGGGCGACGGCGGCGTGACGGGGCATGCAGGTCCTGGGCATCGATCCGGGTACGCTGTGCACAGGTTTCGCCCTCCTGGCGTGGGACGGCTCGGTCGGACGGGTCGTCGAGTTGGGATACTGGCGTCCTTCGTGTACCCGTTGGGTGGACCGGATTCGGGACTTATACGACGCCGTGGAGGCCTGGCTCCAGACGTATGGGCCGGACGCCGTCGCCGTTGAGGCCCCCTTTATCCATCCCCGGTACCCCCGGAGCGGTCTTCGGGTCGAGCACGTCCTGAGCGTCGTCGTGACGGCCCTTGCCCGCAACGGCTACCCGTGGACGGAGTATCCGGCCTCGGTCGTCCGACGCTCCGTGGTGGGGGCCGGCCATGCCGATAAGAGCGCCGTCCGACGGTATCTCTACGCCCTCCTGCCGGAGACCCGTCGGTGGGCGCACATGCCGGATGACGCTTTTGACGCTCTGGCCGTGGCTTACTGTCACATCCTGACCCGGTCCCGGGACCCGGGACCGGGAATTCGGGCCGACTCGGGTCGTCGATGATCGGATACCTCCGGGGTCAAGTCCTGGAACGGGAGCCGACACGCCTTTTGCTGGACGTGCAAGGCGTCGGCTACGTCGTGCACGTCCCCCTGACCCTGCATGCGGCCGTCGGTCAGACCCTGGCCCTTCGGATATACACCCATGTCACCGATGACCAGATCACGCTGTACGGCTTTGAAGACGACCGCCAGCTCCGCCTGTTCGAGCATCTCTTGAAGGTCCAGGGCGTCGGTCCCCGTATCGGGATGAGCATCCTGTCTCACATGACGCCCGATGAGTTTGTTCAGATCGTCCGTCGGCGGGACGCTCGGCGCCTGCGGGAAATCCCCGGTGTGGGCCCCAAGGTCAGTGAACGGATCGTCGTCGAGCTGGCCCCTATTATGGAGCGATGGAGCGTGGCGGCCGAAAAGGCGCCTTCCCCGACGGCCGTCTCCGAGGGCCGCTTTCAGGAGGTCCTCCGGGCCTTAGAGGTCCTGGGATACAGCCGACGGGAGGTCGAAGCCCTCGTCCGGGACGTGCTTCAGCAGTCGCCGCCGGACGAGCCCATCGAAGACGTCCTCCGGAAGGTCCTCCGCCGAAAGGCCGCTTCGTGAGTTCGGGGGTTCGGCAGACGGGCAGTTTGGCAGTCGGCAGGTGGGCAGATAGAAGATACAAGGGTAGAGACGACCCCGGGGGTTGTCTATGCGGGGGCCGCCGGGAACGGCGGCGGTCGGGCCGGCCCGTCGGGTCGCCTCGGCTCGGAGTACCCGCCGCAGGGGCGGGCATCATCCCGCTGTCATCCCGAGCGGCACCGGATGGGAATGCAGGCCATTCCCCTCGGACCCCCACCCGCCCACCTGCCGACTGCCGAACGGCCCGTCTGCCGAATTCCCGAACTTCCGAATTGCCGAGACGGTGGCCATGCATGCCATCCCGGAGATGGGCTATGCCCTGACAGCCGACGTCCTGGTCGTCGCCCGGACGCCGTCACCCCAGGTCCTGCTCATTCAACGGGGGCGGCCGCCCTTTGAAGGCACCTGGGCGATCCCCGGCGGATTCCTGGAACCCCACGAGCGGGTCGCCACGTGCGCGGTCCGAGAGTTAGCGGAAGAGACGGGGATTCAGGTCCAGGAATCGGACCTCCTGTTGGTCGGCATCTATGACGCACCGGGCCGGGACCCCCGGGGGCGGGTCATCACGGTCGCCTATGTCGTCGTCGTGCCGGCCCCCGTCGAGGTCCAGGGCGGTGACGACGCCGCCCGGGCCGCCTGGTTTCCGGTCGAGAGCCTCCCTCCGTTGGCCTTCGATCACGACGTCATCATCCGGGACAGTCTGGCCCACCTGCGACGGCTGGGGTTGTTGCACTGATTCGGGAGTTCAGCAGTTCGGGGAGGATTCGGCAGATGGGCAGGGGAATGCAGAACGGAAATGGCTCTGTTGATAGCCTCTTCAGGCTTCTGGGGAGGCCCGGAGGCCATGGGCCCGCCGAGGAGAGCCCAAAAAATTCAGGCGGGATGGACGCCGCCGTCACCGGCGGCGCCGGGACCGAGGGACGCCGGGATGACGCCCGGCGTCCGGATGGGATGGACGCCGGGATGACTCCCGGCGTTCGGATGGGGATGGACGCCGCAGGGGGCTTTGAGACGATGGCGCAGGGATGTCCACAGAGCCAACGGAAATCAAGCCCCGCTCGTCTGAGAGCGGGGGCCTGGACAAAAAGGGCCTACCCGCCGAACTCCCGGATTCCCGAACTCCCGAACTGCCGATCTATCCATAAGGGGGTTCCCTTATGCGCCGTAGGTGGCTCCTGGGGCTTTTCGGCGTCGTCGCCTTATGCGGGGTCGTCGTCGGTCTGTGGCGGCTCGGGTGGCTTCACCGGCCCGGTCGCCTGCGGGTCGAGAAAAAGCCGGCTCCGCCGGCGGCCCGCATGGCCGTTCGAGTGTGGGTCCAGCCGACGGGCCGTCTGGAGGGACCCCCGCCGGACCGTCTCGTGTTCCACATGGCCGGACCCGTGACGGGGGAGCCGGACCTGGAGCTCTCGGCCGAGCACGCCCGGGCGTGCATTCGGCTGGACCCCCCGGTGCCGGGTCGGGTCGTCTGGACTTCGGGTCACACCTTTGAGTATCGGCTGGCGGCCCCCCTCGAACCGGGCCAGCCCTATCGACTGACGATTGCCTGCGTGCCCCTCCGGCCGGACCGGTCGGTGGCGACGTCGGAGCAAAAGGTCGAGATCGTACCGCCGGTCCCGACGGTCCTGAGCGGGTACGTTCAGCGGTGGGACGAGGCGAACGTCACGGCCCGTCTGGAGGCCAACTATCCGCTCCAGCAGGCGGGCGTCGAGTCCTTCATCGCCGTCGAGGACGCCCGGGGCCGGACGGCGTCCGTGCGGGCCGTCGAGCCGGACCCCCGGCCGACGGCCGTCCGGGTCGTCTTTGAGAACACGGGGGCCGACGTCTATCGGGTCGTCCTCCGGAAGGGCTTCCCGCTGGCCCGGGCCGGTCTGCAGATGCCCCGGGATGAATCCGTCGAGGTCCGCATCCCCCGAAAGGAAGTCTACGTGTCGTCCGTACGCCTGCGGGAGGGGTCGGAAGGCTTCACGCTGGAGGTCCGATGTAGCGTGCGAGGAGCGGGGACCTGCCGGCCGGACGTCGCGACCGTGCGACCGTCGATTCAACTGGACCCCCCGATTCCCTATCGGTTCATCGTCACGACCGACGGCATCGACCTCTTCGCCGAGTTCTTCCCGGAGCAGACTTACCGGGTGCGCATTCGGGCCGGGCTGGCGACGGCCGAGGGGGCCGTCCTGCCCGAGGACCAGGAGTTCACGGTCCAGGTCCCGCGACCGGCCCCGCGGGTGCGGATCGCCGTTCGAGGTCGTTACCTGGGTCGGCAGGGCGGGGTCAAGCTTCCCGTTCAGGTCCGGCAGGCTTCCCAGCTTCAGGTCTCGGTCTACCGGCTTCCGCCCGAGAATCTCGTCCCCTGGTATGAAGCGCTGTACGCCGGGGAATACGGCTTCCGGGGCCTGAGCGAGCCGGTCGTCCGGGACCGGGCCGTCCCGGTCGAGACGTCGGAGAAAAGCCCGTTGACCTGGCTGGACCTGGACGGCCTGATGGACACCCGCGAGCCGGGGCTGTACGAGGTCGTCGTCGAACTGCCCCGGCCTCCAAGGCCCGGACCCCCGCCCGCCGAGGCGGAAGCCGAGGAAGAAGGTGAGGACTTTGGGGAAGACCTCTATGACGAGAGTTCGCAACGGCGGGACTCGGCCTACGTCGTCATCTCCGACGTGGCCCTCATCGCCAAGACGGCTCCCCGGCGGGTCTACGTCTGGGCCGTGAGCGCCGACGCCGGAAAGCCCCTGAGCGACGTCGACGTGCGGGTCCTGAGCGACCGGAACGTCGTCATCGGCCACTGCGTGACCGACCGGCAGGGCTTCTGCGAGGCGCCGTATGAAGACGTTCGAGAGCGGCGGCCCTACCTCCTCATCGGCCGTCGGGGGTCAGACTGGACGTTCCTCCACATAGACACGTCCGCCCTGTCGATGGAGCCCTTCGAGGTCTCGGGCCCCGACTACTGGACCATCAACTACGTGCCCTATGTCTATATGGAGCGGGACCTGTACCGACCCGGCGAAGAGGTCCACTTTGCCGTCGTCTTGCGGGAGCGGGGAACCTTCCGGGGCCTGTCCCTCCCGGTCGTCGTCCGGGTGAAGGACCCCCGGGGACGGCTCTTTACCGAACTGACGGGCTCGACCGATGCGGCCGGCATGAAGGCCTTTGCCTTTCAGACGCCCTCCAACGCCCCGACCGGCCGCTATGCCCTGGAGGTCTGGGTCGGCGAGCGACTGGCGACGACGGGCTACGCCTTCATCGAGACCTTTGTCCCGGAGCGGATGGCCGTCCGGGTCACGCCGGAAAAGCCTCGATTCCAAGAAGGGGAAGAGCCGAGCTTTCGGGTTCAGGCCGACTACCTGTTCGGGGCCCCGGCCGCCGGGGAAGCCTATAAGGGCACCTGTGGCTTCACGGAGGCGCCCTTCCGGTCACCGGAATTTCCGGATTACAGCTTCGGTTACATACGTGGCCCCGATGAAGAAGCCCCTTCCGCCCAGGTCGAGGTCGAGGGCCGACTCGACGAAAAGGGCGCGGCCGTCGTGACGTGCCGGCCGCCGGACCTTCAGCGTTTTCTGAATCCGGTCCGGGTGGCTTTGCAATTGGACGTCTTCGAGGCCGGGAGCGGCCGCTCGACGAAAGGCCGGGCCGAGACGACGGTCCACCGATTCCCGGTCCTCATCGGCTTGAAGCCGGCCAGCCGGCGGATTCTCCCGAACCGGCCCGTGCAGGTTCAGGGGATCGTCCTCGACCCGGACGGACGGCCGGTCGCCGGGGAGACCCGTCTCGTCTACGAGATTTACCTGGCCTCCCGGGACTACGTGCGCGTCTACGACCCCCAGGGCGGCTTCCGATGGCAGTGGACCCGTCGGGAATTCCCGATGGTGGAGGCGGTGCCCGTGACGGCTCAAGGCGGCCGCTTCCAGGTCCAATTCACGCCGACCGATTACTGGTACGACTACGTCGTTCAGGTCCGGGCGCCGGACTCGGGGGCGACGGCCCGAGTCTGGCTGACCGGCTGGGGCTGGTGGGGTGAGACCGAGCGGCCGGATTCGCCCGAGGTCCTGAAGATTCGACTCGATAAGTCAGAAGCCGATTACGGGGCGACGGTCGAAGCTCAGGCCCTCCTGCCCTTTGAGGGCCGCATCCTGTGGACGCTCGAGACGGACGCCCTCGTCCGCTCCGAATGGCAGGACGCCCGGGGGACGACGGCCTCGTGGAAGTTCCAGGTCCCGACGGGCGTCTCGACGGTGTACGTGTCGGCCCTCCTGTTTCGGACCGGCCCGAACTACGCCGTCACGCGAGCCTTCGGCGTCCAGCGCCTGCTCGTACGGCCGGCCCGACATCGGCTGAACCTGGCCGTCGAGGCACCTGAACATGTCCGGCCCGGCTCTGACCTGAAGGTGCGCGTCCAGGCCGACCGGCCCTTCCGGGCGACCGTCGCCGTCGTGGACGAGGGGATTTTACAGATCACCCGCTTTGCCACGCCGGACGCTTACGGGGCCGTGTTCGCCCCCTGGGCGGCCGTCGTCCGTACGGCCGAGACGCTGGGCTGGGTCATCAGCAAGGTCGTCCAGGCGACGGGCGGCGGCGAGCGGCCTGTCCCGACGCCGACGCCGACTTTCACCCGTCTGGTCTCTTACTGGAGCGGCCTGGTCCGGAGCGACGACCGGGGACGCCTGGAGGTGACCTTTACGGTCCCGCCGTACCAGGGACGGCTCCGCGTGATGGTCGTGGCGGCCGACGCCGAGCGGCTCGGGGGCGCCGAAAAGTCCGTGCGGGTCAGCTCCGACGTCGTCGTACTCCCCACACTTCCCCGTTTTGTCCACGCCGGAGATACCTTCCGATTCCCCGTGACGCTGACGAACACGACGGCCCGCCCGGAGACGGTCCGCCTCGACGTCGAGGCCGACGGCGCCGAGTTCCCGGACCGGCCGCCCCGGACGGTCGAATTGCCGCCTCAGGGGACCCGCACCGTCTGGGTGCCCCTACGGGTGACCCGGCCGATGGGGACCCTGGAGGTCCGCATCCGGGCCGCTTGGTCCAGCGACCGGTATGCCGACACGTTTCGTCTGGCCGTCTCGCCGGACCGACCCTACGAACGGCAGGCCGTCTACGTCGCCGTCCCGCCCGGGGAGACCGACCTGAAGCCCTATGTCCGGGACTGGCTCCCCTCCATGCAGAAGACCCGCATCATCCTCTCGCCCATCCAGGGCTTCTTGTCACTGACCCACCTGAAGTACTTGACGGGGTACCCCTACGGCTGTGTCGAGCAGACGGCCTCGTCGCTCCTGCCCCTCCTGCGGCTCCAGCCGATCGTCGAGCACCTCGACCCGGCCTTTGCACGAGAGTTGAACTGGGCCGACCGGGTCCGAAGCGGCATCGGGCGTTTGGTCGCCATGCAGACGCCCTCGGGCGGCTTTGCCTTCTGGCCGGGCGGGACCGACCCGGCCGAGTGGGCGTCCATCTATGCGACCTTTGTCCTCTGGGCCGCTCAGCAGGCGGGCTATCCCGTGCCGGCGTCGACCCTGGAGGATGCCCTCCGATACATCGAGGGCCACGCCCGAGCCCGGCCCTTCGGCTACTACGTCCTGGCTCTGGGTCGTCGGCTTCAGGGTCCCGACCTGGACCGGATCGCCCAGCTCCTCGAGCAGAAGCTTTCCTTCGAGGACCGGCTCTTCCTCATCGGGGCGCTCCACCACGGCGGCCGCACGGCGACGGCCGAGAAGGCGCTTCAGGCGACGCTCCACCAGCGTCCAGAAGCCGAGCGTCGCCTCGCCGGCGACTTCTATTCGCCCCTGCGGGCCTTGGGCGTTCAGCTCTACATTCTGGAGACCCTTCGTCCCGGCGCCCCCGAACACGAGGGCCTCGTCCGCACGCTGGTCGAACGCCTGCGGAAGGCCAGCGACTTTTACAGCACGCAGGAACTCGCCTGGGCCGTCCTGGCCCTGGGGCTTCGTATCAGCCACGTGCGGTACGAATCCTTGCCGGAAGCCGAGCTTCGGGCCGACGGCCGTTCGGTCCGGGCCGTGTCCACGCCCCAGGGGCTGACGTGGACGGTCGAAAACGCGGCCAGCCTCGAGAGCCTCGTGCTTCGCCACCAGGGCTCCGGCGACCTATACTTGTCGATCGAGACAGAAGGTTTCCCCACGACGGCCGCGCCGCCGCCTGAATCGGCCGGCCTCCGTGTCGAGCGTCGCTACTGGACATTGGAGGGTCGGCCCGTCCAGGATTTCCGGCTCAAGGACCTGGTCGTCGTCGAATTGACGGTGACCTCGGCGCAACACGTCGTCCTGGACAACGTGGCCGTCGAGGACCGGCTCCCGGCCGCCCTGGAAGTCCAGAATCCCCGCCTGGGCGAAAGCCCTTTGCTGACCTGGGTGGACCGAAACCGTTTATGGGCCCCTGAGTACGTGGACGTCCGGGACGACCGGATCGTCGTGTTTGGTCGCCTCCCGGGGGCCGTCACGCGTTCGTACTACTACCTGGCCCGGGTCGTGACGTCCGGCGAGTTCTTCCGGCCTGCCGCCTCGGCCCAGGTGATGTACCGACCGGAGATTCGAGGCCGGACCGACGTGGGCCGTCTGACCGTGAGCGGCGGCCCTACGGAGTGACGTCTGGGGTCCAGGGTCTGTCGTCTTGGAGTCCGCTTGCCTGGGACCCGAATTCGGCTATGAAGAAGCGACGCTTCGTTCGGGAACTGGTCCGTATCGTCGGGAAGGACGGCGTCATCGCCGACCCCGTCGAGCGGCGGGTTTACGAGACGGACGGCCTGACCGTGTTTCAGGCCACGCCGGACGTCGTCGTCCTGCCCCGGACGACCGAGCAGGTCGCCCGCATCGTGCAGGTCTGCGTCCGCGAGGGGGTCCCCTTCGTCGCCCGCGGGGCCGGGACGGGCCTCTCGGGTGGTGCCCTCCCCCTGGCCGGGGGCGTGCTCATCGCCCTGAACCGGATGGACCGTATCCTGGAGGTCGACTATCCGAATCTGCGGGCCGTCGTCGAGCCCGGCGTGATCAATGCCCGCCTCAGCGAGGCTCTGGCCTCACGGGGCTACTACTATGCCCCGGACCCGGCCAGCCAGACGGCCTGCACCATCGGCGGCAACGTGGCCGAGAACTCGGGCGGTCCCCGCACGCCCAAGTACGGCGTCACGACGCACCACGTCCTCGGCCTCGAGGTCGTCCTGCCCGACGGAGAGGTCGTCCTATTTGGGGGGAAGGTGCCGGACGTCCCGGGCTACGACTTTGTGGGCCTCCTCGTCGGCTCGGAGGGCACGCTGGGCATCGTCACGAAGGTCATCGTTCGTATCTTGCGGAAGCCCGAGGCGGTCCGGACGCTGATGGCCGTGTTCGAGACGGTCGAGGACGCCTCGAACGCCGTGTCGGCCATCGTGGCTCGGGGGATCATCCCCGTGGCCATCGAGATGATGGACAACCTCAGCATTCAGGCCGTCGAGAAGGGCGTGGCGGCCGGCTACCCCTTAGACGCCGGGGCCGTCCTCCTCATCGAGCTGGACGGACCCCGGGAGGAGGTCGAGGCCCTCGTCGAGCCGGTCCTCGAAGTCTGTCGTGCCTGGCGGGTCCGGGAGGTCCGGGTCGCCCGGGACGAGGAGGAGCGCCTCCGCCTCTGGCGGGGCCGGAAGGCGGCCTTCGCCTCGATGGGTCAGCTCAGTCCGGACTACTACGTGCAGGACGCCGTCATCCCCCGGACGCGGCTCCCGGCCATCATGAAGCGGATCGAGGAGCTGTCCCGGCAGTACGGCCTGCGGGTCGCCAACGTATTTCATGCCGGCGACGGCAACCTCCATCCCCTCATCCTGTTTGACGCCCGTCGGCCTGGGGAGCTTCAGAAGGCCGAAGCCCTGGGGGCCGAAATCCTGCGGGCCTGCGTCGAGGCCGGCGGAAGCCTCACCGGCGAGCACGGCATCGGTCTCGAAAAGCGGGACTACATGCCGCTCATGTTCCGGGACGAAGACCTGGCCGCCATGCAGAGGGTCAAGCGAGTCTTCGACCCGCAAGGCCTCCTGAATCCCGGTAAGGTCTTCCCGCGGGACTACCTGCCGAACCCAAGCTTGGAGCCAAATCCGACTCCGCCGTCCGTGGACGCCATCCTCGAACATCTATCGATCCCAGACCGCCTCATCGCCGACCTGGGGCATATCATCGGTCCCGAGCGCGTGGGTGGCTCGCTGGAGGCCCCCCAGTACAGTGTCGATGGACAAACGCCCCGCCTCATCACCTGGCCTCGGACAGTCGAAGAGGTCTCGGACATCCTGGCTTTGGCCTGCCGACATGACCTCAAGGTCGTGCCCTGGGGCGGGGGGACGATGATCGGCCTGGGCCGACCGCCCCTCCGGGTGGACTTGGCCCTCGACCTGTCGGACCTGACCGGCGTCGTCGACTACGAGCCGGCCGATATGACGGCCTCCTTCCGGGCCGGCACGACCCTCCAAGACGCGCAGGCCCTCCTGGCGGCCCACGGTCAGTTCATCCCCCTAGACCCGCCGGGCGCCGACCGGGCGACCCTCGGGGGCATTCTCGCCACGGCCGCCAGCGGCCCCTGGCGCCATCGGTACGGGACGCCCCGGGACCTCGTCCTGGCCCTCCGGGTCGTCCACGCCGACGGGACGGTCACCCGCGGCGGGGCGAAGGTCGTCAAGAACGTCGCCGGCTACGATATGCCCAAGCTGTACATCGGGTCGCTCGGGACCCTGGGCGTCATCGTCGAGGCGACCTTTCGCGTCTATCCCCGGCCGGCCTTCGAGGCGACGTGCCTGATGGCCTTCGATGACGTAACGGCGGTCCAGGCGACCGTCGCCGGCGTTTTGGACGCTCCCTTGGTCCCGACGACCGTCGAACTCCTGAATCCGACGGCCATGCGGGCCGTCGCCGGCTCGGTCGGCCTCCCGTGGCCGGACGGACGGTATGGCCTGGCCGTCGCCTTCGGGAGCCCGTGCGCCCCGGCGGTCGCCGCCCAGGTCGAACGCACTCGAGCCATCGGCCGGTCGGCCGGCGCCCGTTCCGAGGCCGACTTGAAGGGCGAGCTTCACGACCGCTTCTGGCAGGCCGTCCGGGACTTTCCCTGGGACCGAGGGGGCGTCGTCCTCAAGGTCGGCGTCCCCATCGCCGAGGTCGGCTCGACGGTCACGTGGGCGGAAGAGATGGCGCAAGGGGCGAACCTGCGACTGGGCATCGTCGGTGAGGCCGGGGTCGGCATCCTGCGCCTTTATGTCTCCGCCGATACGGACGACCCGACCGGATTTCTTTTGAAGGTCGTCGCCTTGATAAGATCGCTCCGGGTTCGGACCCTATCGTCGGGCGGGTACGTGGTCGTCTTGGCGGCCCCGGCTGAGCTGAAAACCCACGTCGACACATGGGGCGGTGTCTCTGACGAGGTCCTACGACTGATGAGCCGCCTGAAGAAGGCTTTTGATCCCTATTCCATCCTGAATCCCGGGCGATTCGTCGAGGGAATATAAAAAGGCCCCGGGTCTCGGGTACCGGGTCCCGGGAAAGCGATGAGAGGCTACAGACCGTAGACCGCCAATGGCCGGGCACGAGTCTGGGGTCTGCGACAACAGCCGGCCGCCTCCACACCCCGTTGGCTGGGAGAGGACGCATGGAAACAAGAGGGCCAGACCCACGGAATGGAACCCTCGAGTTGCCCGGGTCTTTAGAAGATACTTCCGTATCCAGTACTCCCCCCTCCTCCACGAACTCCTGGGACCTGGGAGCCGGTACTCGGGCCCCCTTATACCTGGACTGCGTCCACTGCGGCTTTTGTCTGCCGGCTTGTCCGACCTACCGGGTGATCGGCAACGAAATGGACAGCCCCCGCGGTCGCATCTGGCTGATCCGGTCGGCCGCCGAAGGACAGGCCCCCATGAGCCCGGCCTTTGTTCGACACATGGACCTCTGTCTTTTGTGCCGGGCTTGTGAGACAGCGTGTCCCTCGGGCGTGCAGTTTGGCGCCTTAATGGAGATGGCTCGAAGCCAGCTCGACCAGGACCGCCGGTATCCGCCGGTCGAACGGGCCTTCCGGCGCCTTTTACTGGGGACCCTCACGGACGTCCGGCGCCTGGGCGTCCTCATGGGAGGTCTGTGGCTTTACCAGCGTTCGGGCCTTCAGACGCTCGTCCGCGTCTCGGGTATCCTGCGACCCCTGAAGCGCTTCCGGGCGATGGAAGCCCTGCTACCTAAAGTTTCGATGCCGAAGTCCCTTCGCGCGTGGCCACAAGTCATACCGCCCCGGGGAGAGTCCCAGGGACGGGTCGGCCTGCTGATGGGCTGTGTCCAGCGGTTTTTGTTTCCCCACGTCCATCGGGCGACGGTGCGGGTCCTGAGTACTTTGGGTTACGAGGTCATCATCCCCCGAGACCAGGTCTGCTGTGGGTCCCTACTGGTCCACGAAGGCATGCGGGCCCGGGGCCAGGTCCTGGCCCGACGGACGATCGACGTCTTCGAGCGGGCCGGCGTCGATTGGGTTGCCGTCAATGCGGCCGGGTGCGGTTCGGTCATGAAGGCTTACGGGGAGCTTTTACGGGACGACCCGGCTTACGCCGACCGGGCCGAGGCCTTCGCCCGCCGCGTCCGGGACGTCGCCGAGTTGGTCGCCCGCCTGCCCCTGGACGGACACTTCCGGCGGCTGGACCTGACGGTCACCTACCACGACGCATGCCACCTGGTCCATGCCCAGCGCATCCGTCGGGCGCCCCGGGATATCCTCCGGTCCGTCCCGGGCCTGCGTCTCGTCGAACTTCCCGAGGCTGACGTGTGCTGTGGGAGCGCCGGCGTCTATAACATCCTTCATCCGAAGACGGCCGAGGCCCTGCTTGCCCAGAAGGTCGAGAACATCCGCCGGACGGGCGCCGCCGTCGTCGTCAGCGGTAACCCCGGGTGTACGCTTCAGATCGAGCGGGGCCTTCGAGAACGGGGTCTCGACGTGCGGGTCGCCCACCTTATGGAGGTCCTGGCATGGGCGTGTCCCGACGTGTGAAGGCTCGACGGCTTGGCAGATGTCCGACCCACAGGCCAAAGGCTGGTACCCTCCCGAACGGGACGCGCCCGACGTTTCAAGCGGTCGACCTCTCACAGGCCGTCCCGCCCTATGCGGTGCGCGTGACCCTCCGGTACCGGGTCGTCCGCCCGCCGAAGGTCCGCCGTGCCCGGGTCTGGATCGCTGAGGACCCCGACGGGCAGGCGGCCGTTTGTCTGACCGACGACGCCGGTGTCGTCCGCCTGCGTCTGCAGGTCCCCCAGCGGGTCTATGTGGCGCTGGAAGACACCCGTCTGCACCTGAACCTGTGGGTCCTCGAGTGCGTGGCCCTGCGGCGTTCGGGATGCTAACCGGGGTTGGGTCTTAGGCGCTGGGTGTTGGATTTTTAAGGATCGAGGGTCGGGGGGTCTGAAAAAGTCGGCCCCCTGGTCCTTCACACCGAACACCCAGTGCCGAACTTCTTCACCGGGCCAAGACTTCCCGGAGGGCATTCAGCAAGTACGCCACGTTCCGAGGATGACTCCCGTAGCCCATGAGGCCGACCCGCCAGATCCGGCCGGCCAGGGGCCCCAGGCCAGCCCCGATTTCGATCCCGAAGTCTTCCAGGAGACGCCGGCGGACCCCGGCGTCGTCCACGCCGTCGGGGACGCGGATCACGTTCAGATGGGGAATGCGGTCCGCCTCCGAGCGGACCCAGTAGGTGAGGCCCATCGCCTCGAGGCCATCCCGAAGCCGATGGTAGTTGGCCCGATGCCGGGCCCAAGCATTTTCGAGGCCCTCTTCGCGTAGAAGGGTCAGGGCTTCATGAAGGGCATACAGCAGGGGGACCGGGACCGTATGGTGATAGACCCGGCCGGCGTTGGGGCCGACCGACGGGGACTTTCCGATCCAGTAGTCGGTCAGGGCGCGGACGTCCAGGAAGAAGCTGACGACGGGCGTTTTTCGACGTCGGACGGCGTCCAGCGCCCGCTCGCTGAAGGTCACCGGCGAGAGGCCCGGCGGCGCCGACAGGCACTTCTGACTCCCCGAGTAGACGGCGTCCAGGCCCCATTCATCGACCTTCACGGGGACACCGCCCAGGGAGGTCACCGTATCGACCAGGGTCAGGCACCCGTGCCGGTGGGCCATCTCAGCCAGGGTCGCCGCATCCGAGAGGGCCCCCGTCGAGGTCTCGGCGTGGACGAAGGCGACGACCTTGGCGTCCGGATGCCGTCGGAGGGCGTCTTCCAGCTTTTCGGGGTCGACCGGACGGCCCCATTCGTCCTCGACGGCGACGGCGACCCCACCGTGGCGCTCGACCATCTCCCGGATGCGACCGCTGAAAAAGCCGTTCTGACAGACGATGACCTTGTCGCCGGGCTCGACCAGGTTTGCCACGCAGGTTTCCATGCCGGCCGTGCCGGGGCCGGAAATGACGAGGGTCGCTTCATTTCGGGTCTGGAAGACGTATTGCAGAAGTGCCCGAATCTCGTCCATCAGGCGGAAGCAGACGGGGTCGAAGTGGCTGACGAGGGGGCGGCTCATCGCCGCCAGCACGCGGGGATGGACCTCCGTGGGCCCGGGTCCCATCAGGACCCGGAAGGGCGGATAAAGGGACGTCATTTGCATCGGGGCCTCTCGATATAGGGTCGCGGGGCGGAGGGCCTGTCGGGATATGAACGTTCCTTATTGTATCCGAATGCCGGGCGCCCTCCAATTTCGGCCCCGATTTGAGCGAGCGGGCGGCGATGAATGACCCCGCTCTCAGGCGAGCGGGGCCGGGATGCTGATTCCGCAATAGCTCCGGACCTCTCTCCGGGGACCCGGTACCCGATACCTGGGCCTTATTCCCCATTCCCATTGAATGGGTCCCGTCCCGCCGTCACTCCGCCGGCGTCGGAGCCGGGCGGGTCATGCGGAGCCACAGGCCCTGAGCCGGACCCTCGGGGCGAAAGCCCAGTCGTTCGTAGAACCGACGGGCCTTCCCGTTCGTGACGCCGACCCAGAGCTCCAGCCGCCGGACGCCCCGGGTGGCCAGCCAGGTCATGACAAACTTCATCAGGGCCGTCCCGATCCCGAGGCCCTGGACGTCGGGGTCGACGACGATCTCATGGATGGCCCCGACACGTTCACCCTCTTCGTTCCACCATCGGTCATCGACGGCCGCCCAGGCCCGAAGCCGTCCGTTAGGGTCAAAGACGCCGAAGAAGCCCTGGGGACAGCGACGGTACAGCCATTTCAGGTAGCGCTTGAGTTCCTGACGGGTCCGGCAGCCGTAAGCCTCCATCCCGTCATAGGCTTTCTGGAAAACGTCGGTCAGACGGGGCCAGTCCTCGGAAAGAGCGACGGGTCGGATGGTCCAGAGGGCATGGGGGAAGTTCGTTGGAGATGCAAAGACTTTTGAAGGCGAATCCATCAAGGGGAAGGTCATTCGTTGCCCGGCCGAGCCGTGGACCCGACCGGTCCGGGCTGAGGTCTTTTCGCTCTCAGCCAGAGCGACATTCGTCGAGGCTCTTTTTGGGGGCGCCGGCGTCCCCGAGCCGGCGCCCGAGGTCCGGGGCACCGCCCTTGGGCGGTCGCCCGGCACCCGCGCTCAGAGCCGTCTCTCACTAAAAAGTAGGCTCAAGCCTGACCTTTGTCCACGACTTCACGGGCGGGCAACGAGGCAGTAAGGCAATTAGGCCGTATGGGGGGCGCTTCGGCCGGGTCCCGGCGCATCCTATGACCCATGCGCTTGGCGGACGTCGGCGACGACCCAGCGGCCGTTCTCGTAGGCCCCGAATCGGACGAGGACCCACGCGTTCTCCGGCCATCGGGCCTCGGGATCGTCAAGGGCGAACTCGATGTAGTTGCCCGTGACGGCCCGAAGGCTCCGGCCGTCGCCGGCGCGGTGAAGCGTCAGGGCCTTCAGCCAGCGGCCGACCTGACGGCGATAGAACTGCTCCCGCTTCTGGGCCGACAGGGCCCGGAGCCGGCGGGCGCGCTCCTCGACGACGCGCGGGTCCAGCTCCCGCCAGAGGCTGGCCGAGAGGGTTCCCGGCCGGGGTGAGTAGGGAAACACGTGGACGTAGGCGATGGGACTCTCTTCGATATACCGGTACGTGGCCTCGAAATCGGCCGCCGACTCCGTCGGGAAGCCGACGATGACGTCGGTGCCGATGCAGACGTGGTCGCCCCGGTCGGCGATGAACCGTACGATCCGGTCGTAGTCCCGCAGACGATAGGGCCGCCGCATATCCTGCAGGACCCGGTCCGAAGCGCTCTGCAGGGGCAGGTGAAAGTGGGGGGCGAACCGGGGAGAGGCGCACACGAGCTCGAACAACCGTTCGTCCAGGTCGTAAGCACCCAGGGAGCTGAGGCGGAACTGGACGTCGGCGGCCACGCCGTCGAGGCGCTCGCAAAGCCGCAGGAGGCCGTCGGTCAGGCCCAGGTCCCGACCGTAGCTGGCCAGGTTGACGCCCGTCAGGATGATTTCCCGAATGCCTTGCTCGACGAGGGCCTCGACCCGGCGGAGGACTTCGTCGAGCGGGAGGCTCCGGCCGGGGCCCCGGACGTGGGGGATGATGCAGAAGGAGCAGAAGACGTCGCATCCGTCATGGACCTTCAGGTACGCCCGAGTCCGGTCTTCTCGAAGGGCGGGCGGGCCGAAGGCCTCGGCCCACTCGGGGAGGTCCGGCAAGGGGACGTCTTCTCCGAACAGAAACCGCCGGATGTGCCAGGTCCGGTGACGCACGCCGTGCCCCAGGACGAGGTCGGCCCCGGCCTCTTGGAGTTCGGCCGGGGCCCGCTGGGCGTAGCATCCCGTGACGATGACCCGGGCGCGGCCGTCCCGCTTGAAGCGCCGCACGAGCTTGCGGGCCTCCCGGTCGCTCTGGTGGGTCACCGTACAGGTCTGCAGGACGACGACGTCGGCCTCGTCGGGCCGGGGGACCGGCCGGAGGCCGAGCTGATGTTGAAGGTAGGCGCCCAGGGCCTGGGCCTCGTACTGACTGACCTTACAGCCCATCGCCACGACGTGAAACGTCTGGGGTTGTGCACGCATCGGCGGTCCTGAAGGACGAGATGCGGAATACAAGATATGGACCGGGGGTGACGGACGCAAGACGGGACCCGGGAATCTGCATCTTGCATCCTGCATCCCGTATCCTGCATCCTGTATCCGGCGAGGTGCCTTATGGACTGGGCGGTCGGCGTGGACATCGGCGGGACGAAGATCGAGGCGGCCCTGGTCGACGAAGGGGGTGCCGTGCAGGGCCTCCACCGGGAGGCGACCCGGGCCGACCTGGGACCGGCGGCCGTCTTGGAGCGCCTGCGGACCTGCATCCAGGCCGCCCTGGACCGAGCGCCGGGACCCGTCCGGGCCGTCGGCATCGGCTTTGCCGGCCAGGTCGACGCGTCGACCGGCGTCGTTTACTATGCGCCCAACCTGCCGGGCTGGCGAGACGTCCCCCTGAAGGCGGAGCTGGAAGGCGCCTTGGGTCTGCCCGTGTTTGTCCTCAACGACGTCCATGCGGCCGCCTGGGCCGAACGGACTTACGGGGCCGGGCAGGACTGGGACGACCTGGTCTGTGTGTTCGTCGGCACGGGCGTCGGGGGCGGGGTCATCCTGGGCGGGCGTCTGCAGACGGGCGCCAGCGGCTCCCTGGGCGAGGTCGGCCACATGCCCATCGTCGCCGACGGGCGGGCCTGTCGGTGCGGCGGCCGGGGATGCCTGGAAGCGTACGTCGGCGGCTGGGCCGTCGCCGAACAGGTCCGGCAGGACATTCGGGACCATCCGGCCGCGTGGGGCGGCGTCGGCCCCCTGGAGACTTTTACGGCGGAAACGCTGGCCGACCTCTGCCGGCGGGGACATCCCCGGGCCCGGGAATGGTCAGCCCGGCTCGGCCGCTATCTGGGCATCGGGATGGTCGGGGTCGTCAATGTCCTGAACCCCCGGGGCTTGATCCTGGGCGGCGGGGTCCTGCAGGGCTTCCCGGAGTGGACGGAGGTCGTGGCGGCGACGATTCGGGAACTGGCCCTGCCCTCGGCGGCCCGGACCGTAGAGGTCCGTCGGGCCGGCCTGGGCCGTCACGGCGGCCTCGTCGGGGCGGCCGCCTGGGCCCGCTTGCAGATCCGTTCTGGACTTTCGAGGCCAGCGTAGCTATCATAGGCCCGGTGGTGTCTCCGAAGGCACTCCCCATGGAGGCTTGACCCGATGGTCCACGAGTGGGGCCCCGAAGACCTTGAAGGGGTGGAGCCGGAGGTCACGGCCGAGGCCGTCCATCGGCAATACGTCCAGGCCCAACGTCCGACGCCGGCCCTCCTGCAGATTACCTTTCAGCGCCCCCCGCTCCATTACATGGACCCGGACTTCCTGCGGGAGCTCCAGGGGGTCTTGGCCGAGGTGGCCTTCGACGGCCGCCTGAAGGTCGTCACGCTGACGGCCAGCGGGGAGTACTTCTCCGCCGGTCTGGACCCGGCGGCTATGCGGGACGAGGACCTGTTTTTGACGGTCGACCTGTTCCATCGCGTGGTCCGACAGGTCCTGACCCTGCCGGCCGTCGTCGTCGGCCTCCTGAACGGCCACGCCTTTGGGGCCGGTTGTGTCCTGGCGGCCGTCTGCGACTTTACCTTTGCCCCGGAGGGTGTCCGCCTTGGCCATCCGGAGGTCCGGTACGGCCATTTCACGCCCCTGGCGATGCTTTTGTATCCCCGCCTGATGCCGAAGAACCGAGCCTTGTACTTGGCCCTCAGCGGGGAGGTCGTCGACGCCAAGACGGCGGCCGCCTGGGGCCTCGTCGCCTGGGCGCTCCCGGCCGACCAGTGGCGGACCCAGGCCGAACGTTTCGTCCAACACCTGACGGGGATGAGCACGTCGGTCCTACACCATGGCCGGCGGGCGTTCTGGGCGTCGGTCCTCTCGAACTGGGACGAGGCCGTCGCGGCCCTCGAGGAAATCTACCTGGTCCAACATGCGACGACACCGGACGCCCGGGAGGGCATCCGGGCGTGGCTGGAACGCCGGACCCCGACGTGGACGGAATAAGGGGCAGTCAGGCTCATAGGGCCGTCGGCCGTAAGCGGTGCCTGGGGGGACTTCCTCGCTCTGTCGTTCGCATGGAGCCGTCGGCCCGGCCCATGGGCCCTATCGCCATAGCTCTTGGGACGGGAGGCCCAAATGGGCTTTCGAGGCGTCGATTTTCTCGGACTCGATGAGGAGCTTTCGTCCGAAGAACGGATGGTCCGGGACGAGGTCCGCCGCTGGGTCGACGACCAAGTCCTACCCATCATCGCTCGCCACTTTGAGGCCGGCACGTTCCCGCTCCATCTCGTCCCCCAGATGGCCGAGCTGAACCTACTGGGGGCAAACCTCGACCCGAAGTACGGCTGTGCGGGCCTCAACAACGTCGCCTATGGCCTCATCATGCAGGAGCTGGAACGGGGCGATAGCGGCCTGCGGAGCTTCGTGTCCGTCCAGTCGTCCCTCGTCATGTGGCCGATTCAGGAGTACGGCTCAGAGAAGCAAAAGCAGTACTGGCTCCCCAAGATGGCCCGGGGCGAGGTCATCGGCTGTTTTGGCCTGACGGAGCCGGACTACGGGTCGAACCCGGCCGGTCTCATCACGCGAGCCCGGAGGGACGGCTCTTCGTGGGTCCTGAACGGGACCAAGATGTGGATCACCAACGGGACGATCGCCGACGTGGCCCTCGTCTGGGCGAAGGACGACGAGGGCGTCATCCGGGGCTTCCTGGTCGAGAAGGGGACGCCCGGCTTCCGACAGAACAAGATTACCGATAAGTTCTCCCTCCGGGCCTCGGACACGGGCGAGCTCGTCCTGGAGGACGTCCGCATTCCTGAGGAAAATCGCCTCCCCGAGGCGAACGGCCTGAAGGCGGCCCTGCGGTGTCTGACCCAGGCCCGGTACGGCATCGCTTGGGGCGCCATCGGGGCGGCCATGGCCTGCTATGAAGTGGCCCTCGAGTATGCTAAAAATCGCATCCAGTTCGACCGTCCCATCGCCGGCTATCAGCTCGTCCAGCAGAAGCTCGTTTACATGCTGACGGAGATCACGAAGATGCAACTCCTCTGTCTGAGGCTGGGGCGCCTCAAGGACCGGGGGAAGGTCACGCACGTGCAGGTCTCGATGGGGAAGATGAACAACGTCTACCATGCCCTCCAGATCGCCCGCCTGGCCCGGGACATCCTGGGGGCCAACGGCATCATGTACGAGTACCAGGTCGCCCGCCACCTGTGCAACCTGGAATCGGTGTATACCTACGAGGGGACCCACGACATCCACACCCTGATCATCGGGGAGCACATCACGGGCCTGTCGGCCTTTACGTGAGCCGGGAATCCGGCAGTTCGGGAATCCGGGAATTCGGGAGTTCGGCAGTCCGGGAGTCGGGCGATAGGGGTGTCGGCGATTGAATCGTAGGGGCCGCCTTATCCCCACTTCTGCAATGCCGAACTCCCGGACTGCCGGACTCCCGAATTCCCGAGCCCTTGGAGGCAGACGATGGACTGGGGAATCCGGAATCGTCTGAGCCGCATCTTTCAGCCGCGGGACGGTCGTACGTTGATGCTGGCCGTCGACCATGGATACTTTCTGGGCCCGACGACCCGCTTGGAAGACCCCCGGGCGACCATCACGCCCTTACTGCCGTATGCCGACGCCATCATGCTGACGCGGGGGATCCTGCAGACCTGCGTCGACCCGACGGTGACGATTCCCGTCGTCCTGCGGGTCTCGGGCGGGGCGACCATCGTCGGCCGAGACCTGGCGAATGAGACGATCACGACGTCCGTCCGGGACGCCGTCCGCCTGAACGTCAGCGCCGTCGCCCTCTCCATCTTCGTCGGTTCCGACTACGAGCATCAGACCCTGGCGAACCTGGCCCGCCTCATCGACGAGGCGACGCCTTACGGGATTCCCGTCCTGGCGGTCACGGCCGTCGGCAAGGAGTTGGAAAAGCGGGACGCTCGGTACCTGGCCCTGGCGTGTCGGGTCGCCGCCGAGCTCGGGGCCCACTTTGTGAAGACGTACTACTGCGAAGACTTCGAGAAGGTCGTCGGCGGATGTCCCGTCCCCATCGTCATCGCCGGGGGCCCCAAGCTCGATTCGGACATGGACGTCCTGCGGCTCGCCTACGACGCCCTCCAGGGCGGTGCCGCCGGCGTGGATATGGGCCGGAACATCTGGCAGCACGACCATCCGGTCGCCATGATCCGGGCGATTCGGGCCATCGTCCATGAAGGGGCCACGCCCCGGCAGGCATACGAGCTCCTGCAGGACCTGGCCCACTCGACGGCCCCGGTCGGTCGGGTGTAATCCGGCATTCGGTCGCACCCCCCGAGTCCCGGACTCGATTTTGCGGCTTGCGTCCTGCATCGTGCATCTGGCCTCTTATGCTCGTCGCCGTCTACTACAGCAATCGTGATGTCCGGCTGGAGGAACGGCCCGTCCCGACGATCGGCCCCGGGGAGGTCCTCGTCCGGGTGCGGGCCTGCGGGATTTGCGGAACCGACGTCCTTGAGTGGTACCGCCGGCCTCGGGCACCGGTCGTCCTGGGGCATGAGATCGCCGGCGAGGTCGTCGAAGTCGGCGATGGCGTCGTTCACCTCCGGCCCGGCGACCGAGTCGTCGTGGCCCATCACGTCCCGTGCGGGGCGTGCGACGATTGCTACGCCGGCCACGAGACCGTCTGCCCGGTCTTGCAGGAGGGCCACGTGGACCCCGGCGGATTCGCCGAGTACATTCGCGTCCCGGCCCTCCAGGCCCGCCGGGGTATCTTCCGATTGCCGGACTCTCTCACGTGGGCCGACGGGGCGATGGTCGAGCCCCTGGGGTGCGTCCTGCGGGGTCAGCGGTTGGCTCGTCTGGCGCCGGGCCAGAGTGTCGTCGTTATCGGCTGTGGCGTCGCCGGCCTCCTGCACATCCGGGCGGCCCGGGCGCTGGGCGCCGGCCCGATTTTCGGGGTCGAGCCGGACCCCTTCCGTCGGGAGGTAACCCTGCGCGTGGGGGCCTTTGCCGTCTGGTCGCCCGAGGACGACGTGGTCGGCGCTCTCCAGGCGCACCTGGAGGGGCGTCGGGCCGAGCGGGTCGTCGTCTGCACGTCGGCGCCGGCCGCCGTCGAGCTGGCCTTTCGCTGTGTAGAGCGGGGCGGGACCGTCCTGTTCTTTGCGCCCCTACCGCCGACGGCGACCGTGCCGTTGCCCTTTAATGACCTGTTCTGGCGGAACGAGGTCACCCTGACGAGTTCTTATGGGGCGGCCCCGGCGGACATGCGACGGGCCCTGAACCTCCTGCGGTGGGGCCGCATCGCCGTACGGGACCTGATCACGCACCGGTTCGCCTTACGGGATATCGCCCAGGCCTTCGAGCTCGTCCTGCGTCCCCGGGGCTCCTTGAAGGTCCTCGTCGAACCGTGAGACGCCGCTCCTGCGGGTCGCCGGTGTGGATGGGCCCCCTTGACGGCCGACCGCCCAGGAAGCAGGCCCATGATTCCATTAGACCGATTCGGAGGTTTCTCCCATGACCTCAGGTTCGCGCTTGCAAGACCTGATTCGTTACCTGGAGGAAGTCGAACGGCGGGGCCAGTGGTTCGTCCAAGGCGGGACGTACCGGCTGGGGGAAGACGTCACCGTGACGGTCACGCCCATCGGGACGACTCGCCGGGCCGGCGTAGCCATTTACGTGCACAGCGGGGCCGACGCCTATCGGAACCCCCTCGTCGCCATCGTCACGGGGTCGGCCAACGACCTCCCGAAGCTGGCCCGATGTCAGGAAACCCTGGATCAGCTCGGGATTCCTTACGAGACGGTCGTCTTGTCGGCCCATCGGACGCCCGACGAGGTCGTCGCCTACGTGCGAAACGCCGAGGCCCGGGGCGTGCAGGTGTTCATCGCCGCCGCCGGGATGGCAGCCCATCTGCCAGGCGTCTTGGCGGCCCACACGCTGAGGCCCGTCATCGGGGTTCCCATCGGGTCGGGGATGCTGTCGGGCCTGGACGCCCTGCTGTCGATCGTGCAGATGCCGCCGGGCGTACCCGTCGCCGGCGTCGGCGTCGACGCCGGGGCGAATGCGGCCCTCCTGGCGGCCCGCATCTTGCAAATTGGCTATCCGATGCTTCAGGCGGATTTGGAAGAATTCCGGTCTCGTCAGAAAACGCAGGTCCTTCAAGGGGCGCCCTGGGTCTCGACCTTGATGGAGGCGGAAGCGGGGCTGGCGGAGACCCGCCTGGAGGGCGTCCCGCTCCTCAAGCGGGGCAAGGTCCGGGACATCTATGACCTCGGCGACCATCTCCTGATCGTCGCCACGGACCGAATCTCCGTCTTTGACGTCGTCCTGCCGACGCCGATCCCCGGCAAGGGTCGCATCCTGACGGCCCTGTCGGCCTTCTGGTTTTGGAAGTTCCAGGACCGGTTCCCGCATCACCTGGTCAGCACCCGGCTGGCCGACCTGCCGGACGGCCTCGGCCAGCGGTACCCCTACCTGGACGGACGGGTCATGCTCGTCCGCAAACTCAAGGTATTCCCCGTCGAGTGTGTCGTCCGGGGCTACATCACGGGGAGCGGCTGGCAGATGTACCGGGAGACGGGTCGGATCTTGGACGTGGCCCTGCCGCCGGGCCTCCGGGAGGCCGACCGCCTGCCGGAACCGGTCTTCACGCCGACGACCAAGGCCGAGACGGGCCACGACCAGCCGCTGACCTTCGACGAGGTCGCCCGCCTCGTCGGTCGGAAGACGGCCGAGACGCTCCGGGACTGGAGCCTCCAGATTTACCGGGAGGCCGCCGAGTACGCCGAACAGCGGGGGATCCTCATCGCCGACACGAAGTTCGAGTTCGGGACCGACGAGCAGGGACAGATTTACATCGTGGACGAGCTCCTGACGCCCGACTCGTCTCGCTTTTGGCCCAAGGACCTCTACGAGCCGGGCCGGACGCCGCCGAGCTTCGACAAGCAGTACGTGCGGGATTACACGAGCCGTCTCGGCTGGAACAAACAGCCGCCGGGGCCGCCCCTCCCGCCGGACGTCGTCCGGCAGACCATCGAGAAGTACCGGGAGGCTTACCGGCGCCTCGTCCCCCTGGGGGCCCTGGTGTAGGGTCTGCCGGCGGGGTGATTTCGGGAAAGAGGCCGGGCTCGTTGGACGCCGCCGGGTGTTTGAAATTCGTTTCAAAATTCCTTTTCCCCGTCAGCCAGTCCTGAAATCCCGGCTTCTCGAGCGTATTTCAAAACCTCCATTCCACCGCTGAGACGCCGAGAACGCAGAGAAAAATCGAAGAGTAACCCTCGTCCTTTGTGTCCTCTGCGCCTCGGCGGTGAGTTTTGAAACAGGCTGTCGGTCTTCCCCCTCCCCCTTTCTGGAACCCGGGACCCGGTTTTGAAGGTGTTTAACGGGATCGACACCGTGTCGAACGGGGTCGACACGTATCGGCGCGGGGGACGGTCGAGGCCGGGATTCCGGGAGTCTTCAGATGTCGTGGGGAGCGGCGTCGGACGGGCCGGTGTCTCCAATGGCATGGGACTTGTTAGAGGGCTTCGAACGTTCTGTCCGGCCGACGGCCGGTGCGCGCATCGCGACGATTCGGACGGCAGAGGGCCGTACGCCGAGAACCCCGGCGAGGGTGGGCGGGTGGCGTCTACCTTGTGGTGGTGGCCGTGTGGTTGCGGCGGTGGCGGCGGGGGAGGGCCCGCGCACGAGGGAAGCGGTCTGCCTACTGCGGACGTGACTACTATCAGGTGGATGCCCCCAGGATGGCCAGTCGAGCTGACCGGCCTAACCGCGCCGGTGAAGGATACGCCGAAGGCCGACCTCTAAGAGGATGGCGGGTCCGTCCACCACCGGCGTGACCGTACAGACGGCCACGACGGCAGGCCGGGGTTCGGCCGACCGGATATCGACGCAACCCGGGTGGCGCCATCGAATCACGCGTACGCTTCCCCAGGGGTGGGGCACCGGGACGGCGGGCACGCTGATGTAGGCGGCCACGGCCCGGAAGGGGCCGTGCCACATCCAGACGCTATGGGAATCGGCGTCCAGGATGGCCTTTGAGACGGCCAGCGGGAAGGGCGGCGTGTAGAGACGGCATCGGGGATGGGACCGGATCAAGTCCGTCCACTCGGGCCGGACCCGGACAGGCGTTGGAATTTCATACCAGTCCTCGGTGATCGGGAGCCCCGGCGTGTTCATGTGCTCCGGCCATGGGCGGGGCGCACCTTCCGCCGGGATCAACCAACCGGCTCCAGGTCGTCCGGTACAGGCGATGTAGAGGGGAGCCGCCACCGGAAGTTCGGGGATGGATGGGGTCGGCTTCAGAAATACCTGTCGGACTAAGAAATGTTCTGAGATGGCTCGTCGGATTTCGGCGACCGGCTCGCCCCGCGGCACGTAGAGGCAGAAGATGCGATCCCCCTCCAAACGGCAGGGGACGGCCTGGAGGGCCTGCCAGAAGGCCGGGTCCTGTTCATAAAGGCCCATGTCAATGGCGTCGAACACGTCGGCCTGCAGGAGTTCCTCTCGATGCTCGCAGTAACATTGCCGACAGCGTTCACATAGAAATCCCCCGTGTAAGGGACAGGTCCCGTCCATGCGGTTTAGGCACGTAGGGCAAATCATTCCGGCCATACCAGCACTCGCGAGGGTTCGATGAACTCGATGACGACGGTTTCTCGAGTGACGATGACCTGATTCTGGGCGACCGGATACTCTCGGTCTAAGAGGCGGACGAAGACAGGACGAACCCCGTCCTGCTGAAGCAGGGCATAAGGGGCCCGGGACTGGAGGACATGGTAGTACAAGTAGCTACAGAGGCCCTCCCGGGGATATCCGTGGGTCGCTTCTGGAAGACGCGAGAAGGGACGGATAGGCTGGCACTGAAAGTCGGCCTGGAGGGCGCATAGCTGGTCGACGATGGGCAGGACCAAGGCGGCCTGGGGGACGATGATGGCCCGGTGGGTCGTCATCGTGAGCATGCAGTGGTCGACGAAAGCGATGCCCGGCGGTTGAACGTTCCCGTAGCTGACCGGATACCGGATGATGTAATGCATCCTCCACCCCCCGACCCCGAGGGTCTCACTCCGTCAGCTCGACCTGGTAAAACCCGTCGGGCCACGAGCGGGCCGCCGCCTGGATACAGGCGCACGCTTCCTCGTCTCGGAAGGGTCGCATCTGGAGGACGCTGACCACGCCCGCTTGGACCTGGACCTTGGCCGAGAACCGAACACCCAGGCCGCCCGGGATCATCCGTCGGATGGTTCCCCCGCCGTGGACCTCCTGGATATACGTTCGACCCAGGTGGAAGGCCGACTCAGGTTCAATCCAGCCCTGGGCCTCCAGCCAACTCAGGACGACCGATTCGGGCAGGTTGTCGAGCCCCTCCCGGTCATGTTCGTGGGCCTGAATGGCTCCGTCCAGGTCGCCCCGCTCGAGGGAGACCCGCACGCTCCCGGTCGGCCGGAAAATGGACGGTACGGGGATGACTTGGCCCTCTCGGCCCAGCCGCAGGTGGACCATGATCAAGGCCGTTAGGATGTCGGCCAGGACGGCCGACCCGCCGACGGCTTGACTCAGGCGGTGCAGGAGTTCCCGAAGGGAGACGGCGTGCATCGTCGTCAGGACGAGACGGCCCATACGAATCGGGTGCAACAGGGCCGGGACGTCCCGTTCGGTGACCTCTTGGACGGCGACGGCCCGGAGCATGACCCGGCGGTCGCTCTCCAACGCCTCGGCCAGGTTCTGGTAGTGGACGCCGCGGAGACGATGGAAGACGACGGCCCGGTCGGTCGGCAGGTCCAGCTCCAGGCTTTCCTCGTAGATCCCGATCCCGACGGGCTGACGGATGAGCTCTCGCAGGAAGACCGACAGCAGCGCGCTTTTGCCGCCTCCGATGGGGCCGCCGATGAGGATCAGGCCCCGACCCTCCCCGATTAGCGTCGGCACGAACCGCTGGAAGGGCTCCGGGTAGTCGGCCGTCGTGAAGGGAAAGCCGACCCGACGGAGGACGACGATGGCATGAATCGACCGAAAGTAGGTCGCCCGCCACATGCGTCCCTGGGCGTCAATCCAGACGGCCGTCTCGATGGGCACGTCCGCCGGGATCAGGAGGCTGGACTGGTGCCGGATTTCCTCCCACAGGGCCTCGACGGGGCGGTCCGGCCGGAGGTCGGCCAGCTCTGGGAGGGTCTCCAGGTGGCCCGTCGGGGCCGACACGACGTAGTAGCCCCGGTCGGTGACCCAGAGCTCGACACAACGGTCATAGATGGCGTCAAGGATGACGTCCAGCATGGCTCAGCTCCTCCAGACGGTCCGCCAGCTCTTCGGCCGAGGGCCGCCGACTCCCCAGGCACCGTTGGGCGAGGTCCCGGACTGTCTCGGGAAGGTGGCCCTTCTCGACGAGTTCCCGCAGGACGACGCCCATCGAGTAAACGTCGAACTCGGGGACAGCCTCCAGGATGCGGCCCTCCGGTCGCATCAGCCGGGGGTCGGCGTACCGGGGCGTGAGGGCCCGAAGGGAAATCGGCAGACACACGTCGCGCCGCCACATCGCCGAAAAGTCCCCCAGACGGCCCCGTCCCTGATGGACGAAGATGTTCTGGGGCTTCACGTCCATGTGGACCCAACCGGATGCGTGGAGGAACGCAAGGCCCCGGCAGGCGTCGGCCAGGACGAGGCTGAGGGCCGCCGCGTCGAGGACCTCCAGACAGCGGTCCAGCGTGGCGTCCATCCGCTCCATGGCGATCCAGATGGCCGACGGCGTCGTCCCCGTGCCCAGGACGGGCACCGTCCAGGGCGACCGCAGGCCGACCAACAGCTTGGCCTCCTGAGAAGCCAGAAGATACTTCACGGGATGGTCCATCCCGGCGTCCAGGGGGATCTGTTTTAGGACGATGATGCCTTCGCCCATGGAAGCCTCGTAGACCATCGAGACCGTCCCCCGACAGAGGAGGCGAAGCGATTCCACAAACACGAAGGGCGGACCCAGGGGGAGCTCCACGTCCCCGACGACGTGCCGCTCGACCCGCCGACATTCCCAACCCCGTTGCCGACAAAGGGACTCGACCAAGTCGGCGTACGGATCGTGGGCTGGGACGATGACCCGCAGGGGACCCGTCTCGTGGAGGACCCGCCGGGGATGAGCCTCCTCCGATAGCGAGGAAACGAAGATCATTTTCATGTCTGGGACTCCGAGATATTCCCGAGCCGGCGCAAACATGCCAACGCCTGCGCTTGAATCTCCGTCCATGGGGGAGCCCCCTTTAAAAGTTCAAGGACGACGACCCGGCTTTCGTATCGGAAGGGGACGACCGGCAGGCGACCCGACCGGTAGAGCTGTCGCACGGCCATGCGCCCACCCACGGCATACAGGACGCCGGCGACAAGGCCGTCTAAGGGACACCGAAGCAGTCGCATGGCCTGCCGGCCGTCGGTTCCCATCCGTTCGATCGCCAGGCGGCGCCGCGTCCGGTCGACCATGGTCCGGAGGGTCGCCAGGGCATGTTCCAAGGTCTCGTCCCGTGGGGTCATCCGGTCGTCTCCGACTTTCGAGTCGGGGACCCGAGTCCCCTTCTCACCGATCCCCATGCGCCTACTTGAAAAGCCCGGCAGGGATAACCTACAAACGGTCTCCGATGCCGGGTGTTGGAAGTACAACGACCCGTGCCCCGGGCGCACCGTCGTCCTATTGTAACAGGTCCTTCTCGAACGTCCGTAGGGGCGACCGGCCGGTCGCCCCTATGCATCCCACCCCCACGGATCTGCGGTTTGTCAGGTCGGTCCCTTTCGCTTAAAATTGATCCAGCTCGAGGCAGGCACGAATCGGAAGAGGCCCGTTATGCGAAGCATGAATCGCGTCTTCTTGATCGGTCATGTCGGCCAGCCCCCTCGGGTCCGGACGACCCCGACGGGCCGGAAGGTCGCCAACTTTACGCTGGCGACCAACGAGGTCTGGCGGGACGCCGGAGGCCAACGTCAACAGCGGACCGAATGGCATCGGATCGTCGCCTTTGGGGACCTGGCCGACTTTGCCGAGAAATACATCCAGAAGGGCCGCTTTATCCTGGTCGAGGGTCGTTTGCAAACCCGTCAATATACGGACGGCCAGGGCATCGCCCGGTACGTGACGGAGATCGTCGCCCGGGACATCGGGTTCCTGGACCCCCGTGGAGCGGCCCCGGAGGTCGAGGAACCTATCGAGCCGCCCCCGGCTTTTGACGAGCCGTATGAGGCACCCTCGTCGACCCCCTCGGGGGACGAGGACTTGGACTTTCTCATCTAACCGACCCCTGGCGAGGTTCGAGGTCCCGTGCGCCCTGGCGTCCGAGACGAGGGTAAGCCACCGACGATGCGTCGTTTAGAGATTCCGCCGGAAGTCACCCGGCCCGTGATGGGCCCCCTCAACGAGCACCTCCGCCTCTTGGAGAAAAGTTTACGGGTTCGCATTTACACGCGGGGGAACCACCTTTACATCGAGGGGACACCGGGCAACGTCGCTCGCACCGAGCGGGTCATCCGCCAGCTTTCGACGATGAGCCTGGAGGGCCAACCCGTCCAGGCCGACGACGTCGCCACGTTGATTCGGGTGACCGAAGAGAACCCGGACGTCGACCTGACGCAGTACTACGAGACCTATCAGGTCCGGGCGTCGCCCAAGCGGAGCGTGTACCCCAAGTCCCGGAACCAGCGCCTGTACATCGAGGCCATGCGGAATTACGACTTTGTGTTCGCCATCGGTCCCGCCGGTACGGGCAAGACTTACCTGGCGGTCGCCATGGCGTTGGAGTGCCTGTCTAACCGGCAGGTCAGTCGCCTGATCCTGACCCGGCCGGCCGTGGAGGCGGGGGAGCGCCTGGGCTTCCTGCCCGGCACGATGATCGAGAAGGTCCATCCTTACCTACGGCCCCTGTTTGACGCCCTCTATGACTTGATGGACATCGAGCGGGTGGACGCCCTGCATCAAAAGGGCATCATCGAGATCGCCCCCCTGGCGTTCATGCGGGGTCGGACCCTGAACGATGCCTTTATTATCCTGGACGAGGCCCAGAATACGACGTCCGAGCAGATGAAGATGTTCCTGACCCGTATCGGCTTCAACTCGAAGGTCGTCGTCACGGGGGACATCACGCAGGTCGACCTGCCGCCGGGGCAGGTCTCGGGCCTTCGGGAGGCCATCCCGATCCTCCGAGGCATCGAGGGCTTGCAGTTTGTGTTTTTCGACACCGAGGACGTCGTGCGTCACCCCCTGGTCCGCAAAATCGTCGAGGCCTACGAGCGTTATGAGGGCCGTCGCCGAGTCGGTCCCGCGGCGGCCGACGGGGACGGTCCGACCGACTCGCCATGAGAAGCTCGGAAGTTCCTCCGGAACGTCGTTGGGGCCATTGGGTCCGGGATGGGGTCCGGTGGGTCCGGGATCCCCGGGTGTGGTGGGGCCTCGCCGCCGGGGTATGGACCTTTTGGCTTTTGTTCTGGCAGCAGGCCCATTCGATTCCCCGATGGACGGCTGGGACCGTCGCCTCCCAGACGGTTCGGAGTCCCTTTCATTTGATCGTCGTCGATGAAGAGGAGACGCGCGCCCAGCGGGAGCGGGCCCGTCAGGAGGTCCCGCCTGTCTATGCCTGGGACCCCCAAGTCGGTCGAGTCCTCCACGAGCGCCTGACGGGGATCTTTCAGGCGGGCCGGTCGTGGGACGGCCGGTCGTCCCTCCCGCCTGAGTTGGAGGCCCTGCCCGAGGCCGTCCGTCGTTGGTTCCACCAGCGGGGCTTTGGTAAGGACCTGGAGGACCGACTTCGGGCCGGTATCGATGAGGTCTACCGCCATTACATCATCACCGATGCCTCCCTCATCCAGACGGACCTGGAAGGTCGCCTCGTCATCCGGGACGTTTACAGCGGCCGGGAAATCCTGGGTCGGCCGGCCGACTTGCATCTCTGGACCGGTGCCGACGTTCGTCAGTTCTGGCAGAAGCGGGTCGAGGGCGGTGGGGCCGGGTCGGCCGCCGTGGCCGCCTGGCTGGCCGACCAGAGCTTGGCCAATCTATGGCCCCAGATGGAAGAGACCCTGGCCCGGCAACGGCGGGCCATGGAATCGGTCCCCGAGGTCCGGGTCGAGATTCGGCGGGGCCAGACGATCATCCGGGCCGGTCAGACCGTGACGCCGCAGGTCGAGCGGGTCCTAAGTCGGCTGGCCGCCCAACGCACGCCCCGGACGCTGATCCCCCTGGCCATCGGACTGGCCTTGTGGACGGGCCTGATGATCGGCCTGCTTTACTACGGGATGACGCGGCTTCCCCTTCGGAACATCACCCTCAGTCATAAGCCCTTGTTTGCGACGGGCGTGACCATCTGGCTACTCCTATGGACTCTCGTCTTTGTCGAGACACGGTACGTCGTCGCCGGTCTGGCGGCGATCGGCCTCCCCGAATCCTGGGAATCGGCCTTTTTCTTCAGCCTGCCTCTGTCCCTGGGGACCTGTCTGTGGGTCCTCTTGGGTGACTGGGCCCGGGCCGGATGGTTTGGCCTCTGGATGGCCCCGCTCGTCGGGTTCTTCTTGGGCGTGGACTTCTGGCAGTTCTTATACATCCTTGGGGCGGTCCTTTTCCCGATCGTCACCTTCCGGCGGTATCATCGCCGGATCGACCTCTTCATCAACGGATTCCGGCTGAGCCTCCTTCTGACGGCCTGGGAGGGCTTGCTCCTGTGGGTCCAGTTCCAGACGGGTGCCCCGACGCGGCCCCTGCAAAGCCTCGGGATGGCCTTCGTAGGGGGGCTCGAGTCCGCCATCCTGACCTTCGTCGTCCTCCCCGTCCTGGAGAGCGTCTTCAACATCGTCACGGAGATGAAGCTCTTGGAGCTGAGTAACCTCCAGCATCCCCTTCTCCAGCAATTGGCCCTGCGGGCGCCGGGGACCTACTTCCACAGCATCGCCGTCGGCCAACTGGCCGAGGCCGCCGCCAAGGCCATCGGGGCCAACGGCCTCCTCCTGCGGGTGGCGGCCCTCTATCACGACATCGGCAAGATGGCGCGCCCCGGGTACTTTGCCGAGAACCAACATTCGGGGAATCCGCACGACCGGACTCATCCGAACATCAGCCGCCTCATCATCCTGTCCCACATCAAGGAGGGCATCGAGCTGGCCCGCAAGCACCGTCTCCCGCAGGTCATCGTCGATATGATCCCCCAGCATCATGGCACGAAACTGCTCCTGTACTTCTATAAAAAGGCCCAGGCCCTCTATCCACCGGGGGCACCGCCAGAGGAAAGTGCGTACCGCTATGCGGGTCCGAAGCCCCAGACGAAAGAGGCGGCCATCCTGATGCTGGCCGACAGCGTCGAGGCCGCCGCCCGGAGTCTGCGGGAGCCGACGCCCAAGAAGCTGGAAAATGTCGTCGACCGGATCATCGAGTACTGTCTCCGAGACGGTCAGCTCGACGAGACCGAACTGACCTTGGGAGAGCTCTCCCGTATCCGGGATGCCCTCTGGAAGACCCTGGTCACGATGTACCACCAGCGGGTCCAGTATCCGGGCTTTGACTTTGGGGAGGGGCCCGTCTCCTTCGAGATGCCCAGCCTCCGGGGGGAAGAGGTCGAACAGCCTTCCGGTTCCTGGCGGAGGGTCAAGTAACCCTTCGGGGGGATGCGTGGCTCATGGCTTGTGGGGCCATGAGCTCGTTCAGACTCATCGGCCCGAGTCCGTGGTCGCTCGTCACTTCATGATCCCCGTCCCTGGCTGGAAAGGATGCGCTGGACGTGGATTCGTCGTTACCGAGGCCCATCGGTTCCCCGTCGGACGTTGGAGTCGATCTTAGACGCCACGGCCGATTTTCTGGGCGTCCCCGACCAGCGGGTGACCATCGTACTGGCTGGCGATCGGCTGGTGGCTCGTCTGAAGGGTCAGTACCTGGGAGAGCCCCGGCCGACGGACGTCCTGGCCTTTCCGTTCCGAGAGACCCTCCCGGATGGGGAGACTTACCTGGGGGACATCGTCCTTTCCATTCCGGTAGCTCAGCGCCAAGCGCAGGCCCAGGGGCACGCCTTGGAGTACGAACTGGCCGTCTTGCTCGTTCATGGCTTCCTGCACTTATTAGGCCATGACCACGAGGTCGATCAGGGGGAAATGGCGGCCCTGGAACGGGAAATCCGACGTCGGTTCATCGACCCCGCCTTCCGGGGGGCGAATAGCGAGTAGCGAGCGGCGGATGGCGAATCGTGCTTCAAACCGCTCGCCATTCGCCATTCGCTCATCGGGTAAGCGTATGGACAGTCCCTACCTATCGGCATGGGCCTGGCAGGGGGTGACGTGGGGTGGGTGGCTCCCTTACGCGGGGGCCATGTATCTATGGATATGGGACCACGCCATCGAGACTTGGCTTCAACGGCGGCCCCCGCCGTCTTCATCCCGGTTGGTCCGGACTCATACCTTGCATCCCCGTATGTGGCCGTACTATCGGATGATCCAGGGTCTCCTGTTGATCGGTACGGCCGTCTTCTGGGTGAGCCTCCTGTGGGGGCGTCTCGCCGGGTCGGCCCGCTTGGGGCTGGCGGCCTTACTGCTCTATGTCTTGCCGGTCCTGGGTACGGCGATGGGTCGATGGTGGGGTCACCGTCGACCCCCCTGGGCAGGCTGGGCGTGGCGGCCGGCCTGGGTCATCCTATCGGTCGAGGCCCTTCTATTGGAACCCTTCGGCCTCATGGATCGGGCCCTAAGGCTCGTCCAAGCCGCCACCCCGGACCTGGAGACTGAGACCCCCGAATCGGCCGCCCCGGCCGAAGAAGTCACGTTTCAACCGGAAACGGTCGAGGACATCCTGATCCCCCGGACGGACTTGACCGCTTATTCAGCCGACACGCCGGTCGAGGAGATCGCTCGGGCCTTGCTCCAGACCCACTATTCGTGGGCGGTCGTCTATGATACCGTCCCGGAACGCTGGGTCGGCGTCGTGACCTGGGAACACCTGATCGAGGGCCTGTTGACGAACCCCAAGCGCCCCATCCGCCAGGTCGGGTGGGCCGAACCCCTGACGGTCCCAGAGGGTCAGCGTCTCGTCACGCTTTGGCGGACGTGGTCGACAGGCTATCCCCCGGTCGCCTTCGTCTACGACGAATACGGGGAAGTCTTGGGCCTCCTCCGATGGGTCGATTTGGCCGCCAGCTTGGCCCGGGCGGCGGACCGGGAAGTCGGGGCCGAGGATTACGCCCGACGGTATTACGAGACGTGGTCCGAAAACGAGTGGGTCGTACGCGGCCGCTGTCCCATCGAGTTGTTCTGGCAGATGGCCGACCTGGACCCGGGTCAGATGCCTCGACATTTGGAGACCGTCGCCGGTTGGGTCGCTTCCATGGTGCCCCATCTGCCGGCCGTCGGCGAAGTCATCCGATGGAACGGCTTGGAGTTCACTATCCTGGAGGTCAAGGGCCGGCGATTAGAGAAAATCCGAGTCGTCCGTCGCCCCCCGGCCCCGCCAGACCACGTACCGGACGGGGGCGATCAGGCAGTACGGCCGTAGGGCCCATCCCTAAGGCTCCGAACGTCCGTCTCTCCATGTCATCTTGCATCCCGCCTCTCGCATCCTGTATCCTGCATCCTCCATCCCCTTGGGTCCCCCGATGAGGTCTGAAAGTGCGAGGGTTCTGGAAATCGGTTGGGTCGCTCTCGATCGGGCTCGCCCTGGGCATCGGACTCGGGGGGGCGTCCCCCGGGGTCACCGACGTCGTCGAGGCCGTCATCGCGCAAGTCAATGAGGACTTCATCTACTTAAGCGACCTCCGTCATGAGGAGGAACTTCTCCTCCGACAGGTCCAGGCGCAGGTCCTCCCCGAGAAGCAGGCCGAGGTCTTTCGGGAGTACCAAGCCAAGCTCTTGGACAGCCTGATCGAGCGACAGCTGTTCCTCCAAAAGGCCAAGGAAATGGGCTTAAATCCGGAACCCCAGGTCCAGGCGGCCCTGGAACGGATCAAGAAGGAGAACAACCTTTCATCCGATGAGGAGTTACGGGCGGCCTTGGAGCGGGAGAACATCCGTTTTGAGGACTTCGTCGACACGATTCGGGTCCAGGTCCTTCAACGGATGGTCCTCTTGTCGTATATCCAGCCCCGGCTGGTCATCACGGACCAGGACCTGCGGGACTACTATCAACGCCATGCCGACGAGTTTCGGACCCCCGAGCAGTGGCAGTTCTATCAGCTCCAAGTGCCGAAGGACTCGACCCTCCGGGAGGCCATCGAGCAGGAGGTCTTGTCGATGAGCCCCTCCCCCGAGCTTCAAGCCAAGGTCGCCTCGATGGAGGGTGTCCAGTTTGCCGCCGTCGGCCCCATCGCTCCGGAACAGGTCCGGTCGGAGATTCGCCAGGCCCTGTCCCAAGCAACCCTGCAGACGTGGGTCGGGCCCCTGGACCTGAACGATCGATGGGTTTGGCTCTGGTTCGACCGTCGGGAAGGCGGCACTCAGTTGTCCTTCGAGACGGTCCGGGACCAGGTCTATGAACGGGTCGCCCAGGAGCGGGCTGACCAAGCGCGGGACCGCTACATCGAGGAACTGAAGAAAAACAGCTTCATTCGTATTTACTGCTCCAACTTGCCAGAACCCTACCGATCCCTCTACGAAAAGAACCCAAATTGCATGCACGGATGATCCCGGACTCCACCGCTCCGATGAGCGAGCGGCGAGCGGTCACTGTCGCTACTCCCTATTCGCCATTCGCCATTCGCTATTCGCCATTCGCCACCGGCCATTCGCCATTTGTCGTGCTTATTCCACGTTCTGGACCTGCTCCCGGAGGTGGTCGATCGCCGTCTTCAGTTGCAAGAGCCGATCCAGGTGGAGGGGGCCCTGCCACTTGGCGGCCAGCGTCGTGGCCTCTCGGTGCATCTCCTGGACGATGAAGTCCAACCTTCGCCCGCAGGGCCATTCGAGTAAGGCTTCTCGGAAGGCTCGCACATGAAACCGCAGGCGGTCGATTTCTTCCCACACGTCGGCCTTCTGAAGGCTGAGGGCCACCTCGCTCCAGAGACGGTCAGGTTCCGGTACGATAGGCCACGTCTGAAACCACTGCTCGACCCGCTGGCGCCACGTCTCTCGAACCTGGTCCTGGTACGCCGGCCAGACCGCCTCCAGGGCGTCCAAGACCTGGACGACGATGCTCAGCTCCCGGTCGAGGACTTCTGCGATCCGAGCCCCCTCTTGCCGACGAAACTGACATGCTTCCTGGAGGGCCGACTCGAAGGCTTCCTGAACGACGGGCGTCAAGGCCGACTGGACCTGCTCGACCCGGAGGGTCAACCCCGAGAGGCCGGGGAGCCGGAGCAGGCCGTCTACGTTCAGGTGCGTGGGCCATCGAGCCTGCCAGGGCTGAAGGAGTGTCTGGAGCCTCTCCAGGAGGGCCTGGAGGACCGGCTCGGGAAGCTGAAGTTCCAGCCAGGCCGGATTCTGATAGCGGGCCCGGACGGAGACCTTGACGTCGCCGCGACGGATGACCTCCAGGGTCCGCTTCTGGAGCGGGAATTCCAAAAAGGCCCACTCGGCCGGGGCTTGAAAATGCCAGGCAAAGTACCGGTGGTTGACGGTCCGGACTTCGACCTCCACGATGGCGTCCGGGGACTCTCGGCGGGCATATCCGTAACCCGTCATGCTGTAGACGGCCATAGGACCTCTCCCCCGGTGACGAGCGTGTCTTGGACAGGTCGGCAGGTGGGCAGTGGAAGAAACCGATGCAGGATGCCGATCCCGACCCCGCCCGTTAGAGCGGAGTCGGGTCGGATGCGAGAAGGGGGCCCAGGGAAAGGCGGGTCCGATGCCATCCGCCCGGACTCAACCGTTCTGTTGAATTACCATATTAACAGAGTCGTTCGGTTCGTGAAAATCCGCATGGATTCAGCCTTTCCGACCCTTCGGGAAGGACGGTTTTCAAGCTTTGGCTGATAGGCAGTTCGGCAGATGGGCAGATGGTCCCAAAAGCCCTGGGGCTGATCCTTGCCCACCCGGCTTCTATCTGCCTATCTGCCGACCTGCCCATCGGCCGGATGCTTGAAAAATCGTGCTTCCCGGGCGTTGGGAAAGGCCGTCCCGACGCCATTCTCCCGAACCGAACGGCTCTGTTATCATGACCCAAGGCCGTTGGATGGGTTTGGACCTGGGCCTCCGATGGTGGGGCGTGAGCCTGTCGGACGTCGACCGCAGGACGGCTCGGCCCCTCGCCGTCTTGCCGGCGTCGGACCGCCCGGCCTGCGTCCGCCGGATTCAGGCGTGGGTCCGGGACTACAGCGTGAGCCGGATCATCATCGGCCTGCCCTTGTACGAGGGTCGGTGGACGCGTACGACCGAGACGGTATTTGTCCAAGCCGGCTATCTGCGTCGGCGCTTACGTGGCCTGGCGATAGGATTTGTCGACGAAAGTGAAACTTCCCAGGACGCTCGGCTTTACACGGCCGCCGGCGAGCGGGACGACGCCTGGGCGGCGGCGTTCATCCTTCAGCGGGCCCTGGACGACCCGGCGGCGGTATGGTCCTGGGATGACGTCCGGTCCCTCCGCCGCCGGTCGTCCGGTAGTGACCCATCATCGGCGTCGGGGACCCGAGACCCGGGTGCCCAGCTTCCGGACTCCTAACCCCTGCATCAGGATATGGACATCCATAGATACGTCGAACGCTTAGAGGACCTCATCGTCTGGCGGGGCCGTCACCTGGCCCGGTGGCTTCGGGGCGAAGTCTCCCTCCGGATGGGCGAGTTGTACACATACTTTGAGGACATCCTGAAAGAAGAAGCCGTCCGAACCTTCTTGGAAGAAGCTCGCCCTGAGGCCGCTCGGTCCCCCTACGAGTGGGTCGCCCCCATGCGGATGGCCCTCTGGCTCCACTGGGAATCGGTCACCATCGAGGACCTCGCATCGATCTGGCGCGCATGGGGCGAGCGAGTCGGGGCCGAAGACCGCTCTTTGGCCCACGTATGGCGTGAATTGCTTCAGGCCGGCGACCTGGAGGTCGCCCGCCGGTTCGCCCAGGGTCTGGACACCCGGAATACCCTCCGTCTGCAGTGGCTGGCCCGCTGGCAGGCCGTCCTGCGGGCCTGGGGGGTCACCGACGGTCGCCAATTCTATACCCGCTGGCAGGGGTGGGACCTGACGGCTTGGGAGACCCAGCGCCAGGTCTGGCTGGATGCTCAAGAAGCTCGGTACTTCGAGCTTTACGAGACACATGTTCCTGCCGAGTCGGGCCGACTCCCGCACTGGTCCGTCCTCTTCCGATGGCCGGCCTCGGCCGAGGCCGCCGCCCAACGGTTGATTCCCGTGGAGTCGGCCTTGATCGATTTCTTGTGGAAGCACGTCCTGCAGGCACCGGAAGAGGGCTACGTCGAGGTCCGATGGTGGGAGCCATCCGGGCCGACCCCCATCGTCGGGGCCCACGCCCTCTTCGATGGCTCGACGCTATGGCTCTTACGCAGTGCCGGGTCGTCCCTGTGGGACGTCTGGGAGCGCCTCTTCCTGTGGGGCCGGGCTCAACCGGCCCTGTGGACCCCGGAGGAATATACCTGGACCCGACTGGCTGGCGGGGACCCGTCCGTTCCCCTGGGATGGGGCCTCTGGTGGGCCCGATGGCTGAGCCGCCCCAGCTTCTGGCGGGCCCTTCAATGGGAGCCTCAATGGGACGAATTCCAGACGGGCCTGACCTGGCTGGATACCTGGCTGGGCCGCTGGTGGGCGAATCTGGCTCTGGCCCCCGTCGAGACGATGGGCATCCCGGCTGACGAGGTCGGACGATACTTGTACGAGCTCCGACAGGACGTCCAACGGAGCTTGGGCCTCCAGGTCGAGGCCGAACTCCTCCTTCCCTGGGCCGTCAACCGGGGCTGGCCCCTGTGGTGGTTCCGGGGCTGGTGGATGGCCGAGGCCGTCCACCGCTTCTTAGAAGACCATTGGGGACCGACGTGGTGGAAAGAGCGGGCGGCCCGCATGGGGCTATTCGACCTCTGGGGCGTGGGGACGGACCTGGCCGTCGAGGATATCCTGAAGGACTTGGGCTTTTCCCTACCGGGCGCATAACAGAGCCCTTCGGTTCGTGAGAATGGCGTCGGAACAACCTTTTCCATCCCCCGGGAAGCCCGATTTTTCAAAGTGACGGAGTTCCGACCATAGACCTTAGACCATAGACCGGCTTGGGCCCAGGGGGTCTATGGTCCATAGTCCATGGTCTGGGGTCGGATGTCGAGGGTCCGATCCCGGTCCCGTCGGATGAGACTGGTTCTACCCGCCCATCGGCCTGCCGCCTATTAGGGTCCCACGTACCCCAACTGCTGGAGTTGGGCCTTCAGGTCACTGGGGAGGGGGACCGGACGCCCGCCGTCCTGCATGCGGGCCATCGCTTGCCGCAGGCGGTGGACGATCGTCTCAAAGGCTGGGTCTGGGGCTTCATCGCGGAGGGGTCTATCGCCCCAGGCCAGGTACGAGACCTGGCCTGGGGCGACCCAGAGTTTTTGCTTTCCCGTGTGTACGGCGGCGGCCGGGACCCGAAGCTCCCAGGCCGCGGCCCAGGCCCGGTGCGACTGCCACCGGTCTTCCCGCCAGAGGGCGAAGCCCCGCCAGGCCGGCGGCGGGTCCAGGCCGGCCCAGGCGAGAACCGTCGGGGGAATATCGGTCTGGCTGACGAGGATGTCGATCCGCTGAGCATTCATGGGGCGATGGGTGTCCGCCAGGACCCAGGGGACCCACAGGAGTTCATCGAAGAGATACGTCCCGTGGGAAAAGAAAATGCGGGTCCCGTCGGGTCGCTCCCGGACGATCAACTGCCCGTGGTCGGCTGTGATCGAGACGATCCACCGCTGTCGAGGTCGGTCCCAGCGTCCGACGACGCCCTTCACGAGGCGCCCGACGTGATAATCCGTGTAGGCGATGTCGGCCCGATAGCGGGCGGCCAACCGGTCAGGTTGGTATTCGTTTCGGTCCAGATGCGGCCAGAGGTAGGGCGGGACACAGTTTTCCCCGAAGTACAGCTCGACGGGGCAGACCGATAGGTTCATCGGCAGGAGCCAAGGCTCGGCCGTATTCGCCCGCCAGTACTCGGGCCAGGGCGACGGGGCATCGTAGGGCTCGTGGGGGTCCAGGTAATGGACCCAGAGGAGAAGCGGCCGGGACGACGTCCGCCGTCGGAGCCACTGCAGGACGGCGTCGGTCAGACGTTCCGCCGGCATCCAGGGATCGCCCAGAAAGACGGCCGTATCGAACTGGGTGGCGATCCCCAGAGCCGGCGCCGCCAGGCCAGGATGGTTTGTAAAGAAGACCGTCTGGTATCCATACTGCCGCCGAAGCCACCGAGGCCACGAGACCGTCCCGCCGGCAGGCGGCGTGTCCCAATCATAGACGCCGTGTTCGAGGGGGGTCCCTCCGTAAAGGAGAGACGCCATCGTCGGAGGTGTCCAGGAAGCCGTCGCTAAGACTTGCTCGAACACAAAGCCCCGACCGGCGACCCGGTCGATCGCCGGCGTGATCGGCCAGGGGGCCCCGTACACGCCGACATAGTCCCGCCGGAGCGTGTCGACCGTGACGAACAGGATTGAGGCCCGCGGGAGGCCCGTCGGCTTGGAGAGGGTCCCGAAGGTCCCGACGACTGCTAAGACTACCCCCAGGGCACTGACCCCGATGAGGGCTCGAAATCCGAGTCCCCGAGTGTCCATCCATCCCTCCCAGCAGAGGCCAACTTCCGTGCGGCACGGGCGGGGACCTATCCTATCAGAGCTGTTCGGTTGGGAGAAATGCGGTTCCCATCCGGGAAAACGGTGGCCCGGCGATCTCGATTTTTCAAGATGCCTCCGGATGACCCGGCCATGACGGGCGGTGCATGAGGAGGACGCCCGCAGGATGGCGGGCTCTCTCCGGAAGCCACCGGCATGACGGCCGGTGTCTCGGGGATAGGCGCCAGTCTCCCGACCTGCCCATCGGCCCACCTGCCCATCTGCCGACTGCCCATCTGCCTGAATACTTGAAAAATCGTGCTTTCGCGGAGGTGCCCTTTCCACTCTCCATCTCACTTCTCACCTCCCGAACCGCCCTGTTAAACTATAAAGAAGCATGAGGAGGTCGCCCATGTCCAGGCCAGGATGCGGCTTTTGGACCATCGCGTGGGTCCTGGGCGTTTTCTGGATACTCGCCGGGTGGGCGGAGGCCTCGACACTGGAGGCCTTCCTTCAGGCGGCGGCCCGGAATCCCTCGGAGGCCTACTTGACCCAGTGGCTGGACCAGCACGGATGGCCGACCGTAGACGTCGGGGGGCTGATCCGTCTCTTGCGGTCACCGGTCCCGACGGGTCTCATCCTTCGGATGGCCGCACGGTCGGCCCAAACGCCGGATGCGTCCGGTATCCTGCGCGTCGAGGGGACCAGCGTCTGGCTGAAAGGCGATATGCGTCTGGCCATCCTCGAACGAGACGGCCAACGGACCTGGATGATCACGAACCGGACACCGACGGGCGAACGCATCGGCGGCCCCGTCCCCCGGACGGCGACCGTGACGGTCGAAGCGCCCCGGGAGATCCGAATCGTCCACGAGTATCCGGAAGCTCCGGAGCGCCGTCCCCGACGCCGTTACGAAGAGGCCCCGACGCCCTCGGAAACCCCGACGCCGACATACACGGCTCCCGTTTACCTGTTTCCGAACCCCCTGTTCTGGCAGTTGACCTGCGCCCTCCAGGGCATTCAGTGCGAGGTCGTCCGGCCCGTGCCGCCCCAGCCGATCCCGCCGTCGGTGACGGCCCTCCCGGCCTTCGTCCAGACGACGCCCCCGGGTCCGATCCCGCCGGTGCAGGTCCCCGTGACGCCGGCCCCCGTCGTCCAGGGCCCGGCCGTCCGATTCCAGCCCGTGACGCCGCAGCCGTTCGCTCCGGCCCTCACGCCCTCCGTCCCGACGCCGACGTGGCGGTCCCAGGTCCCGCCGGTCCCGACGTTCTCGTCCCGGCCGTCGGTCCGACCCCGGTGATCGGGGGGTGTCGGGTGCGCATGTGGCGTAAAGGAGACTTCAGACTGTAGACCATGGACCCTGGACCCGACGATATCAGCCGAATGCCTCGTCTCGAGACGGGGCGAACATGGTCCGAAGTCCGGTGTCTGTGGTCTTTTTTGGCCGTTCCTGAAACTCCCCGACCCCCCTGGCCCCATGGCATGAAATTCATTCAGCTTGCAGAATGGGTTTCTTTTTGTAGAATCCCCCTGCACAGCCCCGCGCATCCACGGAGAAGCCCCTATGACCCTCCATCCTATCGTCGAACGCGCTCAGCGCCACCTGACGCCGGCCCTCGTCATCGACTGGCCCTTGGCCGTCGCCCGGGCGGAAGGTCCCTACGTCTATGACCCGGACGGAAAGGCATACCTGGACTTCGCCTCCGGGACGGCCGTCGCCAACATCGGCCACCGTCCGCCCCGCGTCTTAGAGGCCCTCCGGCGGCAGATGGACCGTCTCATCCATGCCGGCTGTACCTACTACTTTGAAGCCCTCGCCGAGCTGGGCGAAAAGCTGGCCCAGGTCATGCCCGGCGACATCGACACCTTCTTCTTCAGCAACTCGGGGGCCGAGGCCGTCGAGGGGGCCATCAAGCTGGCCAAGTACGTGACGGGCCGGCCGGCGGTCATCGCCTTCGAGGGGGCCTTCCACGGCCGCACGCTGGCCTGCATTTCCCTGACGACGTCGGCCGTCAAGTTCCGACGGCGCTATGCGCCGCTCCTGCCCGAGGTCTACCACGTACCCTTCCCGAATCCCTATCGATTCGAAGGCACGCCGGACGAATGCGTACAGGCGACGATGGACGCCCTGTACCGGCTGTTCGAGACCCGGGTCCCGCCGGAGGCGGTGGCGGCTATCCTCGTCGAGCCGATTCAGGGCGAGGGCGGCTACGTCGTCCCGCCCCTGTCGTTTCTACAGGCCCTTCGGAAGGTCTGCGATGACCACGGAATCCTGCTTGTCCTCGACGAGGTCCAGACGGGCTTTGGGCGTACGCTTCGGTGGTTTGCCTGTGAACATGCCGGGGTCGTCCCCGACGTCATGGCCGTCGCGAAGGGGATCGCCTCGGGGCTTCCCCTGAGCGCCGTGTGTGCGCCCCGTCGGATCATGGAGCAGTGGAGTCCCGGGGCCCACGGGACGACCTTCGGGGGCTCACCCCTTTCGTGTGCGGCGGCCATCGCGACCATCGACACGATTCGGGAAGACCGGCTCCTGGAGAAGGGGCAGGCCCTCCAGCCCGGGATGATGGAGGGTCTCCGCCGGCTTCAGGACAAGTACGAGTGCCTGGGGGACGTCCGGGGCCTCGGCTACATGGTCGGCCTCGAGTTTGTCCGGGACCGTCGGTCCAAACGACCCTGGGGGGAGCTCGTCCGGCGGGTCCTGGAGAACGCCCTGGCCGACGGCCTGCTCTTGATCACGTGCGGTCGGTACGGGAACGTCATCCGATGGATCCCGCCCCTCATCGTCGAGCAGGAGCATCTCGACCGGGCGATCCGCATCCTCGACCGGGCCATCGAGCGGGCGCTTCGGGAAGTAGGAGGGCCGTAAGGCTGTAGGAAGGTCCTGGGTCCCGGCCCCGACACCCGATGGACTGGGAGCCGAGACCCGGGCACCTGAGACCTTTCGGGAGGCGGTATATGAGGCGACGTCGGGTCATCATCATGGGCGCCGCCGGTCGGGACTTTCACAACTTCAACGTCGTGTATCGCGACGACCCGTCCTACGAGGTCGTCGCCTTCACGGCGGCGCAAATCCCCAACATCGCTGGCCGCCGGTATCCCCCTGAGCTGGCGGGCCCGCTGTATCCGGAGGGCATCCCCATCGTCCCCGAAGAAGACCTTCCCCGGCTCATCCGGGAATATCAAGCCGACGAGGTCGTCTTCGCTTACAGCGACGTGTCTCATCAGTACGTCATGGAGCGGGCGGCCGTCGCCCTGGCCCATGGGGCCGACTACCGCCTGATCGGACCCCGGGCGACGATGCTCAAGAGTCGGAAGCCCGTCGTCTCGGTCTGCGCGGTCCGCACGGGGAGCGGCAAGAGTCAGACGACCCGGTATGTCGTGGCGTGTCTTCAGCGGGCCGGCTATCGGGTCGTCGTCGTACGGCATCCGATGCCCTATGGGGACCTGACCCGTCAGCGGGTTCAGCGGTTTGCGACGCTGGAGGACCTGGACCGCTACGAGTGCACCATCGAGGAGCGGGAAGAATACGAGCCCCATCTCCGACGGGGCGTCGTCGTTTACGCCGGCGTCGACTATAAGGCCGTCTTGGAGGCGGCCGAGCCGGAGGCCGACGTCCTCGTCTGGGACGGCGGCAACAACGACTGGCCCTTCTTCGAGCCGACCGTCGAGGTCGTCGTCGCCGACCCCCACCGGGCGGGTCATGAGCGCACGTACTACCCGGGGTCCGTCAACTTCCTGCGGGCCCACGTCGTCGTCATCAACAAGGTCGATACGGCGTCCCTCGAGCAGGTCCAGACGATCCGTCGGCACGTCATGGCCCTGAATCCGTCGGCCGTCGTCGTCGACGCGGCCTCGCCCATCTTCGTCGAGGACCCGAACTTGATTCGGGGCCGCCGGGTCCTCGTCATCGAGGACGGCCCGACGCTGACCCACGGGGAGATGGCCTACGGGGCGGGGCTCATCGCGGCGATGAAGTTCGGGGCGGCCGAGGTCGTCGACCCCCGACCCTACGCCGTCGGCTCCCTCGTCGAGGTCTTTCAGACGTACCGTCAGCTCACGCAGGTCTTGCCGGCGATGGGCTACGGACGCCAGCAAATGGAGGAGATGGAGGCGACGATCCGGCAGTGTCCGGCCGACGTCGTCGTGATGGCCACGCCGGTCGACCTGCGGCGCATCATCCGCATCGAGAAGCCCGTCGTCCGGGTCACCTACGAACTCCAGCCCATCGGCCAGCCGACGTTGGAGGAGGTCCTCCTGGCGCGTCTGGGTCGGGTCCCCCGGGGATAGGCGCTTGGGGCCGGAGACGCAGAACATGGGCAGGAAGCCCTTGGCCGTCGTCGCCTTTGGGGGAAATGCCTTGCATCCGCCCGACGAACGGGGCACCCAGCGGGAGCAACTCCGCAACGCCCACCGGGCCGCCCGCCGTCTGATGGTCCTCCTGCGGGCCGGCTACCGGCTCCTGGTCGTCCACGGCAACGGCCCCCAGGTCGGGAGCATCCTCATCCAGATGGAGGAGGCCAGCACGAAGGTCCCGCCCTTTTCCCTGGACGTGGCCGTCGCCATGTCGCAGGGGAGCATGGGCTACATGATCGGCCTGGCCCTCCAGAACGGGATGGCCCGCCTCGGCCGACCCCCGCGGGTCGCCTGCCTCCTGACGGAGGTCGTCGTCGACGAAAACGACCCGGCCTTCGTCCAACCGACGAAGCCCATCGGCCCCTTCTTCACGGCCTACCGGGCGTCCCTCCTGGCCCGCAAAAAGCGGTGGATGATCGTCGAGGACGCCGGTCGCGGCTATCGGCGGGTCGTCGCCTCGCCCCGGCCCCGGGAGGTCCTGAACCTGGACGCCATCCGGACGCTCCTGGAACGGGACTACGTCGTGATCGCCGCCGGTGGTGGGGGCATCCCCGTCATCCGGACGGAGCGGGGCCTCTTGCGCGGGGTCGAGGCCGTCATCGATAAGGATTACACCAGCGGCCTCCTGGCCTCCCGTCTTCAGGCCGACTTATTCGTCATCCTGACGGGCGTGCCCCGGGTCGCCCTGTACTACAACACGCCGCGCCAGCGGTGGCTCGACCAAATGTCCGTCGCCGAGGCCGAACGCTACATGCAGGCGGGTCACTTCCCGGCCGGGTCGATGGGCCCCAAGATCGAGGCGGCCGTCGAGTATCTCCGGGGCGGGGGTTCATCGGTCCTGATCACGTCCATCGAGGAGCTCCCCCGAGCCCTGCGGGGGGAGAGCGGGACCCGGATCGTCCCGTAACGCACCCTGTAGCGCCGGGCCCGTCCGTGTGTTAGCATAGATCGAGCTGACGTTATCCCAGCGAAAGGAGACCCTACCCATGCCGTCGCCCGGCGTCGAGAAGTTCAAGATCTTTTCCGGTACGGCCAATCCGGCCCTGGCCAGCCGGATTGCGGAACATCTCGGCATGCCCCTGGGCGCCGTCGAGATCCGTCGCTTTGCCGACGGGGAGATCTACGTGCAGGTCCAAGAGAACGTCCGGGGCGCCGACGTCTTCGTCATCCAGCCGACGTGCCCGCCGGTCAACGAAAACCTCATGGAGCTCCTCCTGATGATCGACGCCTTCAAGCGGGCCTCGGCCTGGCGGATCACGGCCGTCATGCCCTACTACGGCTACGCCCGGCAGGACCGGAAGGACAAGCCCCGCGTGCCCATCTCCTCGAAGCTCGTCGCCGACATGCTTCAGGCGGCCGGCGTCAGCCGCCTCCTGTTTATGGACCTCCACGCCGACCAGATCGTCGGCTTCTTCGACGTCCCGGTCGACCACCTGTATGCGGCGCCCGTGTTCCTGAGCTACATCCGGTCCAACCTGGACACGAGCCGTCTCGTCATGGTCTCGCCCGACGCCGGGGGCGTCGCCCGCACGCGCGCCCTGGCCAAGCGGGCCGGTTGCCAGATCGCCATCATGGACAAGCGCCGGGAGCGGCCCGACGAAGCGGAGGTCCTGCGGGTCGTCGGCGACGTGCGCGGGATGGACGCCCTCATCGTGGACGACATCGTCGATACGGGGTGGACCCTCCTGAAGGCCGTCCGGACCCTCCTGGAAAACGGTGCCCGCCGGGTCCTGGCCTGCTGCACCCACGCCATCCTGAGCGGTTCCGCCGTCGAACGGATCGAAGAGTCGCCCCTGGAGCGTCTGATCGTCACCGACACCGTGCCCCTGACGCCCGAAAAGGCCCGGTGCTCGAAGATCGAGGTCCTCTCCGTGGCCTGGCTGTTTGCCGAGGCGATCCGAAACATCCACGAGGAGACCTCCGTCAGCGTCCTGTTTGAGTAACGTAGCCCTCCAGGCCGTGAGGACCCCCGATCGGCTTGGCTTTGTGACGGCGGGACGGAGTTTAAGGAAGTTCGAAGTTCAAGGAGAAGTCATCGCCCGGGCGGAAAGGTTTGGGTCGGCATCGTCCGGCCGCCACGCTATCACGACGTCACTTTCCGCCCATCTGCCTACCTATCCCCAGGACCTGACACCAAATGCAGGACACCCTGGAGCTTCACGTCCACCGACACCTCGTGTCCCGCATCGTCGTCGGCCGGGACGCCTGGGACCGGTTCCTCCGGCGTCTGACGGCCGAGCCGACGCCGACGGCCGTCGTCACCCACCCTTCTATCGTCGAGACCTTCTCGGACCTGGCCGCCACGGTCCGCCACCAGCCCGGCGTCCACCTCCTGACGTGGCCCGAGGGCGAGACGGCCAAGTCGTGGGATAGCCTCCGGGACCTCCTCCATGAGATGTTCCGTCTCGGTCTCCGGCGAGACGCTCGCCTCGTCGCCTGGGGCGGGGGCGTCCTGGGGGACCTCGTCGGCCTGGCGGCGGCCCTCTACATGCGAGGCATCGCCCTCTGGCACGTGCCGACGACCCTGACGGCCCAGACCGACAGCGCCATCGGGGGGAAGACGGCCGTCGACACGCCCTTTGGAAAAAATCTCGTCGGCGCCTTCTATCCGGCCGAGTTCGTCTGGGCCGATCCCCGATTCCTGACGACCCTGCCGGAAGCCGCCTTTCGAGACGGGATGGGCGAGGTCATCAAGTACGCCTTCCTGATCGGAGAGCCCTTCCTGAGCTGGCTGGAGGCGCACTCGCCCGACCTCCGCCGCCGGGACCCGGACGCCCTCGAGACGATGGTCCGGACCTGCGCCGCCTATAAGGTCCAGGTCGTCCAAGCCGACGAGCAGGACCGGGGCGTGCGGCAGTGGCTCAACCTGGGCCACACCGTCGGCCATGCCCTGGAGGCTATGGTAGATTACCGGGGATTGACGCACGGGGAGGCCGTCCTGTGGGGCCTCGTCGTCGAGGGACGCATCGCCCGCCGACGGACGGGCCTCGCGGCGGCTCACCTGGACCGCCTGCACCGGCTGATCGACGCCTGGGGTGGGCTTCGACCCCTACCGGTCTGGGACGAGGCCCGCTTCTGGCAGGCTTTAGAGCTGGACAAGAAGCAACGCCACGGGACGACCGGCTTCCGGATCCCCCTCCTCGTCGAGCCGGGCCGGGTCGAGGTCGTCGAGGACGTCTCGCCGGACCTTCTCCGACAGGCCCTGGCCGAGGTCGGCCTCGGCCCCATGGCTCCTCAATACAGCGCCTCGACGATGTCCCGGCGGAGGCCCGGAAAGCGGTCGAGCCAGGCCCGCCGGTCGGCCCGAAGCTGAGCCAGCCGTTCTTGGAACTCGTCCGGCTTGTAGTACGCCCTCGGGTGGAGCGCCTCGACGGGGACGCCGGGAGCTGACGCCGGGACCTCCAGCCGCAGGTCCCGGTCGTACACCCACGTCACCGAACCCTCGGCCACGGCCCGCAGGAGGGCGACCGTCTCCTCCAGCTGGATTTTCCGAGACCGCCCGCCTTCCCCGAGGGACCCCGTGTTGACGAGGTAACACTCGACGTGGGACGCCTTCTCCAACATGGCCAGGAAGGCGTTCCCCTCGTCCTGCGGAGGCCCGATGATGAAGGGATTCGTCCCGACGACCCGGACGGCCTGACCGGCCCGACTCGGGTCGCCGGCGCTCGTCTCGACCGACTCGCCCAGCATAAAGGCGACGGCCGCCTGAGCGTGGTCCAGCCGGGCCAGGGCCGGGACCAGGGGATTCCGGGTAATAAAGAAGATTTGGTCGACCCGCGGCGCATCGATGCTGGGCGCCGCATTGGGAAGCTCCTCCAAGAGGATGACGGCCCGGCCGTTGGTCGTCAGCTCGTAGTTGCCAAAGTCGACCCGGCCGTCGGGGCCGACCCATACATTTTCGAGGATGGCCGACGGGCGCGTGGCCGCATGGTAGATGGCCGGCTGGGATTCGGGCGTCAGACCCTCGGTCTTGACGTATAGGCCCCGGTTTTCGCTTCCCAGACAGAGGCCGTCCGGGCGCCAGGCGACGATGTCGTCCTGGATGAGGAAGACCTTACCGGGCGGGAGGCCCAGGGTGTGGTTCGTCAGCGTCGTCTTGCCCGTCCCGCTCAGGCCGAAAAACAGTTGCCACCGGGGGGTGTCCCGAAGGCGCAAGACCTTGCTCCCGGCGTGAAAGCCCAGGGCACCCCGCTCCTTCCAGAGGTACATCCACAGCCGCAGAAACGACATCTTCGTCTCGCCGATGTAGTCCGTCCCCATCAGGTAGTTGACCCGCTCGAGGGGGTCGACGAGGATACGGCGCTCAGGCCAGTCCGGGACGTTGACGGTCACGACGTCGGGCTCGGCGTCGGCCGGCGCCGGCACGAGGAGCTGGCCCCATCCGAAGGCGATACGGGCATACTCGCGGGGGACGTACAAGCGGGCGTGGACCCGGAAGCGGGGGTCCTCGCCGATCCAGCGGTCGAGCTGGATCCACTCCCGCCGGGGAAAGCTCTCTACGACGTCTTCGACGGCCCTCAGGTCGGCGTCGGTGATGGGGTCGTCGACGGTGTTCTTGGTAAAGCTGGCCGAACGGCTTCGAAAGCGGGTGACGTAGCTGGGGGCCCCGTAAGCCGTCGTCCGTTCTTCAGGACGGGCCAGGGCCCGAAGCTCCTCGGGCAGGGGATTTACCCACGTCGGCCGGGGAAACCGCCGGGGAAGGCGAGCTTTCGTCGGATACACGACCGGCCTCCTACGTGGCGCTGGGAGGAAGGCCTTCATTGTAACCCAGACGTCGGCGGCGGGTCAAAAGTTTGAAGTTCAGGCGTCCGCTTCCAGCGTGCGGGAAAGGTCTCAGGCCGGGGATCGGATGCGGAGGGTCGCCGATAGGGGCATGCCTTCGAGCGCCGCTATCCTGCTCTGGACGGGGGAAGGACGGTCTTCCGTCTATAGTTGACTTCTAAGTATACTATATTGAGCCTATATGACTCATAAAATCTGCTTGACGTCCACTCAATAGAGGCCTATCTTATCGGTGAGCTCGGGGATAGGTCAAACACCCCTGCAAACGCCCCCTCCAAGGAGGTCGGCCATGAGCCTCGTCCGATGGTCGCCCTGGACGTGGGACCCCATCCGGGACATGGAGCGGGTCCTCCAGTCGGTCTTCCCTGAACTCCGGACCTTCCTCGATGAGACGGCCTTCGCACCGGCCATCGACATGTATGAACGGGCCGACGCCCTGGTCGTCGAGGCCGACCTGCCGGGCCTGACCAAGGAGGACCTGCAGGTCCGGGTCGAAAACGGCGTCCTCTACATCGCTGGCGAGCGGAAGGCGCCCGAGGGCGTCGCCCAAAGCCGGTACCACTGCCAGGAGCGCTGGAGTGGCAAGTTCTATCGTTCCATCACTCTGCCGGACTTCGTCGACGCCCATCAGGCGACGGCGGAGTTCCAGAACGGCGTCTTGCGGGTCACGTTCCCCAAGAAGCCGGAGGCGCGGCCCATCGAGGTGAAGGTCCAGTAAGTCTCCCCTCGGACGGGGCGGAGCGTCCAGCCTCCGCCCCGGCCCATGGATCCCTGGGGCTTGACGCCCGGGACTCCCTCGAAGGGGTCCCGGGGGCCAGGTCCTGGGGTCCAACCGGAGACCCCGCGGACCTGAGACTTCTGCCCACGGAGGTGAGCCATGGCCCTGGTCAGGTGGTCGCCCTTCCGTGAGCTCCGTCGGTGGGACCCCTTCCGGGAGATGGAGCGCCTGACGGAGCGGATGGAGCGTCTCTTCGAGGAGTTCTTCCCGACCGTGCGCCGGGAGGAGGAGCGGGAGTACCTGTGGGCGCCGGCCGTGGACGTCTATGAGAACGACAAGGCCTACGTCGTCGAGGTCGACCTCCCGGGTTTGAAGAAAGAAGACGTCAAGGTCACGCTCCAGAACAACGTCCTGACGATTCAGGGCGAGCGGCGGCTGGCTCGAGAGGAGAAGGGGGTCGACTATCACCGGCAGGAGCGGTTCTACGGGAAGTTCCTGCGGAGCTTTACCCTGCCCGACACGGTCGACGCCGATAAGGTCTCGGCCGAGTTCAAGGACGGCGTCCTGCGGCTGACGCTCCCCAAGCGGGAGCCCAGCGCCGGTCGGGTCATCGAGGTCAAGTAAGCGGCTCGGGCCCGGGGGTCGTCATCCAGGCCCCCGGGCGGCCTCATGTCCGGAACTGGCGGGCCGAGAGGCCGTACTTCCGCATGTAGTACTTCAGCGACCGGACCGGGATCCGGAGGAGCTCGGCCGCCCGCTTGCGGGACCCCCGGGTCTTCCGGAGGGCCTGCTCGATGAAACGGCGGCGGACCTGTTCGACGTAGGCGTCCAGGTCGAGACCCTCGGGGAGTGTGTCGGGCGGACCTACGGGGACGGCTATCCCGACGGCCTTCTGGAGGATCTCGGAGGGCAGGGCGTGGGGGTGGAGCTCGTCGTGAGCCTCCATGAGGACGGCTCGCACGATAGTATTTTCCAGCTCCCGCACGTTGCCCGGCCAGGGGTACTCCAGGAAGACCCTCTGGGTCTCTGGGGCCAGGCGACGGATCGGGTGTTGGACGAGGCGGCTGTGTTTCCGCAGGAACATCTCGGCCAGGGGCAGGATGTCTTCCCGACGTTCCCGGAGGGGCGGGACCCGGACGTGAAAGACGTGAAGGCGATAAAACAGGTCTTCCCGAAACTGGCCGCTCTGGACACGGGCCTGCAGGTCCTGATTCGTCGCCGCAATTAAGCGGACGTCGACCTCGACCTCGTGGGTCGCCCCGATGGGACGGATCGTCCGGTGCTCGATGGCCCGCAGGAGCTTGGGTTGAACTTCCATGGGGAGCTCGCCGACCTCGTCCAGCAGGAGGGTCCCGCCGTTGGCGACCTCGAAGAGGCCCTTCTTGTGGGTGACGGCCCCCGTGAAGGCACCCTTAACGTGGCCGAAGAGTTCCGTCTCCAGGAGGGTCGCCGGGACGGCCGCGCAGTTGATGGACACGAAGGGACCAGCCCGGTGGCTCGTCTCGTGGATCAAGCGGGCGATGACCTCCTTGCCGACCCCGCTTTCGCCCGTGATGAGGACCGTGTGGGGCGTCATGGCGATCCGCTGGACGAGGTCGAGGACCGACTTCATGGCCGGACTCTCGAAGACCAGCTCGGACGGCATCTGGAGCTGACGGACCTGCTGGCGGAGGAACCAGTTCTCCCGCCACAGTTGATATTCCTCCAGACAGCGGCGGACCCGGAGGACGAGCTCGTTGAGGTCGAAGGGCTTGATGAGGTAGTCCCGGGCGTGCATCCGGAGGGCCTCCAGGGCCGTGTCCAGGGAGGCGTAAGCCGTGATGACGATGACGGGCAGATAGGGGTCGTTCTCCCGAATCGCCCGCAGGAGGGTGATGCCGTCCATGTCGGGGAGGCGGATGTCGATGATGAAGAGGTCGACGATGTTCTGCTTGAGGAACTCGACGGCTTCCGTCCCCGTGCTGAAGACCCAGACCTGATAGCCCTCCCGCACGAGGGTCATGCGGATGACTTCCCGGATGCCGACCTCGTCATCGACGATCACGACGTGGGGTTTCATACCATCCCCGAGGGGAGCCAGATGTCAAAGCGGGTGCCCTGCTGGGGTTGACTCGTGACCTCGATGTAACCCCCGTGGGCCTGGACGATATTGTACACGATGGCCAGTCCGAGGCCAAGGCCGCCCGTCGAGGACGGCTGAAAGGGTTGAAATAGTGTTCGAAGCCGCTCGGGGGGAATGCCCGGGCCCGTGTCTTGGACGCTGAGGTGAACCCAATGCCCCTCCTGGCGGGCCTTCAGCCGGAGCGTGCCGCCCCGCGGCATCGCCTGGAGGGCATTCACGATGAGGTTCCAGAGGACCTGCTTGATCTGATTCTCGTCGGCCCGCAGGGTCAGGGACTCGGGGAGGACTTCCGTCAACCATTGGACCGGCCCGTCGCCCGTCGGGAGCATCTGGGCCAGACGCACGACGTCCTCGACGGCTCGGGCCAACGGGAAGACTCGGACGTCCAGGGGGGCTGGACTCGCAAACCGCACGAAGTGATCGATGACGTCCCGGAGGCGGGTCACCTCCTTGACCAGAATTTCGATGACCTCTCGGTCCTCGGGCCGGCTCTGGCGGGCCAGGAGCTGAACGGCCGCGTGGACGGCCGCCAAAGGGTTCTTGATTTCGTGGGCCAGGCCGGCGGCCATCTCGGCCGTCGCCCGCATTCGGGCATGGAGCTGTTCCTGCCGCTGACGCTTCAAGTCTTCGGTCACGTCCCGCAGGACCCACAACCACCAGAAGCTTCCCTGAGTGGCATCCAGGAATCGGCTTCCCTGCACGTCGTAGGTCCGTCCCTGGATCGGCGCCGTGCGGAAGTGCCAGGCCGATTCCGTTTGGAGAGAGGCCTCGTCCAGGGCCATACCCAAGCGCTCCCACCAGGGGCGGTCGTCGGCTCCCGGCAGACTTCCAAGGATGGCCTGGGCCGTCGAGTTGACGAAGCTCACACGCCCGCGAGCATCTGTCAGGACCAGGCCGGCCGGGAACTGCTGGACGACAAACTGGAGGACCTCCTGGGTGCTCCGGAGTTTCTGGTGCTCCTCGACGGCCTGCCGCTGGGAACGTCGGGCGTGCTCGGCCGGGATGCTCACGAGCCAGGCCGTCAGGAGGAACGCCGTCAGATGGAGGAGCAGGTTGTACAGGGCCGGTTTGGCCGGCTCCGGGTCAACGGGGAACCACTCAGAGGCATAGAGGGGAAGCCATCGAAACAGGACGCCCAGGACCATCAGACCGTAGAAGATGGCGGCCGTGGCCGCCAGCCGGAAAAGGCCGGCCCGGCTTAGGGTCAAGCCGCTGACGGCGATGAACAGCACATACAGCATGCTCAGGGGGCTCCGGTAGGAGCCCGTCAGGTACACCAGGGCCGTGATGGCGCTGAGGTCCAACAGGAACTGAAGGTAGAAGAGGCCGTTCCGGAAGCCCAGGGCGAGGTACAGGAAGATGCTCGCCAGGGAGTAGGCCAGGACGTAGATGATCAACGTGTACAGGGGTCGGACGCGCAGGACCTCCTGGGCCACGACCTGGGTGACCAGGATCGAGCCCAGCACGACCGTGGCCACCAGGACCCGGATGGCCAGGTACCGCTCCAGTAGGGGCGACGTGGTACGGACCACGACTATCCGATCTTGCTGACAAGACCGAAAATGGGCAAGTACATCGACACGACGATAGAGCCGATGACAAGCCCCAGGAAGGCGATCATGACCGGTTCGATGAGGGCCATGAAGCCCTCGACGGCGGCGTCGACTTCCTCTTCGTAGAACTCGGCGACCTTATTCATCATCGTGTCCAGGGCGCCCGTCTGCTCGCCGACGCTGACCATGTGGGTGACGATGGCCGGGAACACGCCCGTCCGGTCCATCGACTCGGCGATCCCGCGGCCGGCCTCGACCTCCGTCCGGACCTTCAGGATGGCTTCCTCGATGATGGCGTTGCCCGATGTCTTGGCCGTGACCTCCAGGGCCTCGATGATAGGCACGCCGCTACTGATGAGGGTCGCCATCGTCCGGCAGAACCGGGCCACGGCGATCTTGCGGAGGACCCCGCCCAGGATCGGCGTCCGGAGGAGGAGCCGGTCGATCGTCATCCGGCCCGTCCGGGTCGTCTTGTACCATCGGCGGATGGCGATGAAGGCCACGACCAGCAAGATCAGGACGAACCATCCGAATCGTGCTAAGAGGTTGCTCAAGGCGATGACGATCCGGGTCGGTAAGGGAAGCGTCGCCCCCAGTTCGGCGAACAGGTCCCGGAACGTGGGAATCACGTACGTCAGGATGACCCACACGACGATGCCGGCGATGACGATCACGGCGGCCGGGTACGTCAAGGCCGAGCGGACAGCCCGACGGAGTTTCACGATCTTCTCCAGGTAGGCCGCCAACCGCTGGAGGATGGTGTCGAGAATCCCGCCCGCCTCGCCGGCGGCGACGAGGTTGCAGTACAGGTCGTCAAACACTGTCGGATGCTTGCGAAGCGCCCCCGCCAGGGACGAGCCGGCCTCGACGTCGTCCCGCACGGCCATCAGCGTCCGCTGGAACACCTTGTTCTGGGCCTGGCCCGCCAGGATTTCCAAGCACTGCAAGATGGGGAGACCCGCATCGATCATGACGGAGAACTGGCGGGTGAACACGGCCAAGTCCTTCAGGGGGACCCCGCGGCGGAGGAAGGGGAGCGCGATCTCCCGCCCCTTCTCCTTGAGCTGGTCGACGATGATCTGCTGACGGCGCAAGAGCGCCCGGGCTTCGTCCTTGGACCCCGCCTCGATGACGCCCGTCATGACCTGGTCACCCCGCCGACCCCGATATTCAAACGTCGGCATGCCGTCCCTCCAGTTCGGCAATTCGGCAGTCCGGCCATTCGGGAATCAGGTCAGGGCAAGATGGATGCTTAGCCGCCACGCTTCGGGCTTCTCGCCTTTTGCTTCTCTGCCCTTTACCTTCATCCGCCTGTCTGCCCAATGGCTGAACACCCGAAGGGCCGAATTGCCCAACTGCCGAGTTCCCGGCCTGCCGAACCCCCAAATGGCCCGTCATCACCGAGCCGGTCGAGCCGCTGGCTGACCCCCGCGGCGGTTGATCAGGTCCATCAGCTCGTCCGGGTCGTGGGACACGCTCAGGGCCGTCTCCAGCGTGATCTTCCGGCTCAGGTAGAGCTGAGCCAGCGACTGGTTGAAGGTCTGCATCCCGTGCTGGATCTGGCCCGTCTGCATGACGCCATAAATCTGGTGGATCTTGTCCTCCCGGATGAGGTGCCGGATGGCCTTGTTCGGGATCAGGACCTCGCAGGCCAGCACGCGGCCCCGACCGTCGGCCCGGGGAAGCAGGGCCTGGCAGATGATGCCCTGTAGGATCAGAGCCAACTGAGCCCGGACCTGGGGCTGTTGATGCTGGGGGAACACGTCGACGATCCGGTGGATCGTCTCGGCCGCCGAGTTCGTATGCAGGGTCGCGAAGGTCAGGTGCCCCGTCTCGGCGATACGGATGGCCGTTTCGATCGTCTCCAGGTCCCGCATTTCCCCGACCAGGACGACGTCCGGGTCCTGCCGCAGGACGGCCCGCAGGGCATTGGCAAACGAATGGGTGTCGTTGTGGACCTCCCGCTGGTTGACCATGGCCCGCTTGTGGTGGTGGATGTACTCGATGGGGTCCTCGATGGTCACGATGTGCACGGGCCGCTCCCGGTTGATCTTGTCGATCATCGCCGCCAGGGTCGTCGACTTGCCGCTCCCCGTCGGCCCCGTCACCAGGACGAGGCCCCGGGGCTTGTTGCAGAGCGTCTGCACGATGGGCGGGAGACCCAGCTCCTCGAAGCCCCGGATTTCGAAAGGAATCAGACGGAAGGCCCCGGCGATAGAACCCCGCTGAAAGTACACGTTCGCCCGAAATCGGCCGACGTCCTTCACGCCGAAGGAGAAGTCCAGCTCGAGATTCTCCTCCAGCCGCTTCTTCTGGGAGTCCGTCAAGATGCTGTAACACAGCCGCTTCGTGTCGACCGGCGTCAGCTTGGGAAAGTCGGACAGGGGGACCAAGGCCCCGTGGATCCGCACGATGGGGTGCTGGCCCGTCGTGATATGGAGGTCCGTCCCCTCCATCTCGATCAGACGCTTCAAAAGGTCATGTAAGGTAAACGACATGGCCCAACCCTCCGTCCCAGCCGTTCGGGATTCGGCCCTCCGGCCGTTCGACGTCCCCCGCCCCATCCCCGAACGGCCGAGCTCCCCAATGGCCGAATGACCGAATGGCCGGAGCCCTCACTTGACCGTCTCTCGTAGGACTTCCTCGATAGTCGTGATGCCGTTCATGACCTTGATGAGGCCGCTCCGCCGAAGCGTGATCATCCCCTTCTCGATGGCGACCCGCCGGATTTCCAGGGCCGACGCCCCCGACAGGACCATGTCCCGGATGTCGTCGTCGAACTCCAAGACCTCGAACAGGCCGATGCGGCCCCGATACCCCGTGTTGTTGCAGTGGCTACACCCCCGACCCTTGTAAATCTTCACCGACTTCGCCTCTTCGGGCGTGAAGCCGACCTCGATCAGCGTCTGGGTCGGCACACGGACCTCCTCCTTACATTCCTGACAGATGCGGCGGACGAGCCGCTGGGCCTGAATGAGGTGGACCGACGTGGCGACCAGGAAGGGCTCGATGCCCATGTTCATCAGCCGGGTGACCGTGCTCGGGGCGTCGTTCGTGTGCAAAGTCGAGAGGACCAGGTGACCCGTCAGGGCCGCCTTGATGGCGATCTCGGCCGTCTCGAAGTCGCGGATCTCCCCGACCAGGATGATGTTCGGGTCCTGCCGCAGGAAGGACCGCAGGGCCGCCGCAAAGGTCAGACCGATGGCCTCGTTGACCTGGACCTGATTGATGCCGAACAGGTTGAACTCGACGGGGTCCTCGGCCGTCAGGATGTTGACCTCGGTCGTGTTGAGGCGGGAGATGGCCGAGTACAGGGTATTCGTCTTGCCGCTCCCGGTCGGCCCCGTCACGAGGATCATCCCCCAGGGCTTCGTGATGGCCCGTTCAAAGCGCTCCAGCGACTCGGGCTCGAAGCCCAGCTTCGTCATGTCCAGAAACAGCCGCTCGGGGTCCAGGATCCGGATGACGACCTTCTCGCCCCAGATGGTCGGCAGGACCGAGACCCGGAAGTCCAGCGTCTTCATCCGGCCCTCGACCCGTAGCCGCATCTTGATCCGACCGTCCTGGGGGAGCCGCTTCTCGGCGATGTCCAAGCGGGACATGACCTTGATGCGGGACACGATGGCGTCCCGGAGCTTGATGGGCGGGCTGAAGATGGGGTGGAGGACCCCGTCGATGCGGTATCGGACCCGCATCTCCTTCTCGTAAGGCTCGATGTGGATGTCGCTGGCCTCCTGCCGAACGGCCTCGTAGATGATCTTGTTGACGAGCCGGATGATGGGCCGCTCCTCGGCGGCCTTCATGAGGGACTCGGTGTCCAATGAGATGTCCTCGGCCAGCTCCTCGATGGCCTCGTCGCCGAGCTCGGCGTCGATCAGCTCCTCGAAGCTGGGTTCCCCAGCAAGGCCTACGGCGGCACCCGTCGGGGTCCGGGGGAGGTCGATCCCGTGTTCGCCGCCGTAGTATTTCCGAATGGCCTCTAAGATCATCGTCTCGGGGGCGACGACGGGCTCGACCGAGTAGTTCGTCGCAAACTCGACTTGGGTGATGGCTTCCAGGTCCGTCGGGTCCGACATGGCGACCATCAGCGTCGGACCCGACTTGCTGACGGGGATCAACACGAACCGCCGACACAGCTCCGGGGGGACCAGACGGATGACGGCCGGGTCGATTTCAAAGTGCCGCAGGTTGATGGCCGGAACACCGTGCTTCTTACTGAGAAAGTCGGCCAGCTCTTCTTCGGTGATGAAGTTCAGCTCGACGAGGCAGACGCCGATCCGCTTGCCCGTCTCCTTCTGATGGTCCAGGGCCCGCTCGAGCTGTTCCCGAGTGATCAACCCGGCTTCCAGCAACATCTCGCCCAACCGTCGCGCCATCCCTCCTCCTCTCTCAGCCTCACCCGTGCACGAGGGACCGGTAGGCTTCTTCGAGGCAGGCCATCAGACCAGCTACGTCGGCCAGGTCCACGTAGCCCATGTGGGAGACCCGGAAGATACGGCCTTTCAAGGAACCCTGGCCGCCGGCGACGATCAGGCCGTAGTCCTCTCGAAGCTTTCGGACCCAGAGGGTGCCGTCCAGGCCCGACGGGACCTCGATGGCCGTCAGGGCCCCGGCGGGATGCTCCTTGGCAAAGAGCGTCCACCCGCCCTCGGTCAGACGGCGCCGACAGTATTCGGCCAACTGCTGACTATTCTGGATCAAACTTTTTAAACCTCCCAGCCGCCGGATGTAGTCTATCACCTCCCCCAGGGCGACGACAAGGGGGATGGCCGGCGTAAAGGCCGAGTCCCCCTCCTCTTGGGCCCCCCGGAGACGGACAAGGTCCAAGTAGTAAGGCCGAGTCCGGACCCGACGGGCCTTCTCCCAGGCTCGAGGACTCAGGTAGACCATCGCCAGCCCGGGCGGAAGCATCCAGGCCTTCTGAGACGCCGTCACGAGACCGTCGATCCCCCAGGCCGCCGCCTCGATAGGCATCGTCCCCATCCCCGAGATGGCATCGACGACCCACAGGACCGACCGACCGGCAAAGACCTCGGCCATCGAGCCCAAGGGGTTCTCGACACCCGTCGAGGTCTCGCAGGCCTGCATGAGGAAACCGGTCGCATCCGGATGGGCCGCCAGGGCCGCCGCGACCTGGTCGGCCGAGAGGGCATAGCCGTAAGGCCGTTCGACGACGACGACGTCGAGGCCCCGCTGACGGGCGATTTCGATCCACCGTTCCCCAAACTTGCCGATCGAACCGACGAGGACCTTCTCGCCGGGCTCAAAGAGATTGGCGACCAGCGCCTCCATCCCGGCCGTACCGGAACCCGCCAGGAGGACGACCGGCTCGGCGACGCCCCAGAGAGCCGGGAGACCCTCGCAGACCCTCTGCCAGACCGCCCGGAACTCGGGATGCCGATGGTGAAAGACGGCCGCCCGCGCCATCGCCGCCGTCACGAAGGGCGGGACCGGCGTCGGCCCCGGCGTGAATAACCGTTCCTTCCGAATGACCGGTCGTATCATCTCAGTGACGAGCCATCGGCTAAGGTCGGTAAACGACGAAGCCCGGCCTCGCCAAAGGCGAAGGACATAGAGGCAAGGGCATAAAGCGCCTTGCTCTATTGCTTTCAAGCGATCTCATATCCATTCAATCTTTTCGGCCATTCGGGAACCCGGCCGTTCGGCGACTTCACGACGAATGTCCCGGGTTCCCGGATGTCCGGATTTTCCCAAAGAATCCAAGGCGAATATACACGGTCGGCCTGGGACAAGCAAGCCAGGGTCAACGGGCCCATCGAAAAGGCCCCAGAGGGCCCAGGGCGCAAAGTATTCGCCCTTTGTTCTATCCGAGAAGGTCAGAAATTGGACGACCCAGGGACGACGGCCTAAACTGGAAGCAGGCCCCCGGGGGGCGGGGGCCTGCCCGTCTAAGGGGGGACAAGGGGGGCCAAAGGGAAAACGTTTACTTAGCGACGGCCTCCCGGAGTTTCCGTCCGGGACGGAAGCGGACGACCGTCCGGGCCGGGATGGTCATCGGCCGCCCGGTCCGGGGGTTCCGTCCCTTGCGGGCCTTCCGCTGAGTGACGGTGAAGGAACCGAAGCCCACCAGATTCACGGCCGACCCGCCCGCCAGGGCGTCCTGGATGGCCTTGATGACGGCGTCGATGGCCTGATGGGCCTGGGTCTTGGTCAGGCCCGCCAATCGCGCCACCCGGTCCACCAGATGGGCCTTCGTGACCTTCGCGCCTCGGGCTCTGCGCGCCATAGAGAACCTCCTCTGACCGGTGACGGTCCGTCACCGGGTGGCAGATTGTCGCTCTGCCACGGGCGGCTTTGGGGAGTCGAATATTTTCAACCCAAATATAGGTCCCGGGGCGGGGTTTGTCAAGGGCCGATGCGGATCTTCCTGTGAAATCACCCCCCTTTGGTCGATGTCATCGGGAACTCCTTGAAGTCGATGCCGGAAAAATATGCGAATCGACCTCTTATGTTCACAGGAGGCCAATTTGAAAAAAGATGCATAATAATATATTTTAAATATGTGTAAAACCGTAAAAATGGCACATAAATAGAATGATATGAAGTATGGGGCATATGTAGGGGGGTACCGGCTCGCAGGGCCTACACCTTGACAGACGGTTGTTTAGTCTATTTTTGCTATGATCATGGCATCGACAGAGGCCGCCGCCGGTGCTATCCTATCTCTCCAAGTCCCCCCTCCCGGAGACCCTACCATGCGGCAACGCCTCCTCCGGGTCGTCGACGACCGTTGGCACGTCCGGCTCGTCGTCGCCACGGCGACTTCTCTCCTGAACACCGTCCGGCGACGCCTGGCGACCTCTCCGGTCGCCACCGCCTCCCTCGGTCGGGCCATGGTCGGGTCGGCCCTCCTGTCGGCTTACCTCAAGCCGACGGCCCAACAGCGAGTCCAGATCCACATCACCGGCGACGGGCCCCTTCGGGAAGTCGTCGCCGAGTGTAATGGCATCGGCCACGTCCGGGGATACGTCCGGAACCCCCAAGTCGACCTCCCGCCGCGCGACGGCAAGTGGGACGTCGCCCGGGCCGTCGGCCGGGGCTATTTCACCGTCCTTCGGGACCTGGGCTTGGGTGAGCCTTACGCCAGTACGGTGCCTCTCGTCAGCGGGGAGATCGCCCAGGATTTGGCCTACTATCTTTTGCAGTCCGAGCAAGTCCACTCGGCCGTCCTGCTGGGGGTCCTCATTCGGCGGGACCGGGTCATCGCCGCCGGGGGATGCCTGGTCGAGCGCTTGCCCGGTGCCGATGAGCCGGCCATGGACCGGCTGTCGGAGCGCATCCGGGCCTTGGGCGGGATCAGTCACTGGCTCTGGCGGCATCCGGACCCCATCGAGTTGGTGCATCAGCTCCTCGAGGGAGGCCAGCCCCGGGTCTTGGAGGTCCGGCCGCTTCGTTTCCGCTGTCGGTGCCGACGGAGCCGGGCCCTGGAGGTCTTAATGGCGATGGACCGGCAGGCCCTCATCGACGACCTCCGGCAAGAGGCGACCGTCGAGGTCCGGTGCGGCTTCTGCAATGTCGCCTACCGGTTCTCCCGGGAGGAGCTGGACTTCTACCTGCGGCCCCTTGGGCGGGTCCACTAAAATTCGGGAATTCGGCAGTTCGGGAGTTCGGCAATTCGGGAATGCGGGAGTCCGACGATTTCACTCGGAGCGTTCGGGAACCCGGGAACTCGGGAATTCGGCCGTCCGGGGATTCGGCCGTGGCCCCAAGCGGTCTCATAAATCCGACCATAGACCACGGACCATAGACTGGCTTGGGCCCCGGGGGTCTAGGGTCCATAGTCCATGGTCTGGGGTCGGATGTCGAGGGTCCGATCCCGGTCCCCTCGGATTGATGAGACCGGTTCCAGATATACCGGCCTGGACGGTAGGTCCGGGTGATCGCTCCGTCCCCTCCACCATCGATGCCGCATTCCCGAATTCCCGAATTGCCGAACGCCCGAATTCAGGGCGTCCGACGAATCCGGATGGAGCCACTCCCCACGCGGGCCTCGATGTGCAGGTCGGCGCTTCCGACGACACCCCGGAGATGCCGTCGGTCTTGCGTCCACACCGTCGTCAAGGGGAACTCGACCGTTACGCGGCCGGCTCGTGTACGGGCGTCGACCTCGAAGCGGGCCGTCTCGGGAAGGGTCACCTCGACGTCGCCCGACCCCGTCGCCAAGTCCCAAGTTCGGTCTGTCAAAGGTCGGTCGGCCCGGACGACGATGTCCCCGCTTCCGGCCCGACCCCGGACGTCGCCGACCACGTCGGTCAGGACGATATCGCCGCTTCCCGTCGCCGCTTCGACGGGACCCTCGACGCGGTCGGCGGTCAGGTCGCCGCTTCCGAGCCGCACGGTCACGTGACCGGTGGCAGACCCCAGGCGGACGTCCCCACTTCCGGCCCGGACCTCGATGTCGCCTTGGACTTCCTCGATGCGGACGTCGCCGCTCCCGGTCCGGACCTCGACGGCCGACCGGACAGTCTGGACTTCGACGTCCCCCGACCCTGTCCGGACCCGGACGGGCCCGTCCACGTCCCGGACCTCGACGTCGCCCGAGCCGGTCGTGATGCGTACGTCCGTCGTAGGCGGTACGTCGACCGTGTAGTCGACCCGGAGGCCCCAGGGGCCTCCGAAAACGCCCCAAGACCGGCGGGCCCACGCCGGCCATTCGACTCGAATGTCCCCGTCGGCCTGGACGATGGGGGGGTCGGTGACGATCCGCTGGAGCCACGTCTGAGCCCGTTTTCTGGAAAAAGCCCGTATGATGACGTGGCCCACGACACGAACCCGCCCCGGTTCGCCCCGACGGACCCGGACGGCACCGTTGGGGTTCTCGACGGTGAGACGCACGGGGGTGTCGACCGACAGGTCCCGCTCGAAGCGGCCCTCGGCCCGATAGGCCCATCCCGGCCTGCAGGCGGCCAGCAGACCCAGGGCCAGGCCGGCTAAGAGGGCGACTCGGGCGGCCGAAACGACTCGGGCCATGGATTCCCTCCAGTACTTCCGTCAAGGGAAGAACGCCTATCCCGCTGGCCTGGTTAACAGAGCCGTTCGGTTCGTGAGAACGGCGTCAGAACAATCTTTCCCATCCCCCGGAAAGCACGATGTTTCAAGCATTCGGCAGGTGGGCAGTCGGCAGATAGGCAGGTCGGCAGATGGGCAGATGGGCCGTCGGCAGGTCGGGAGACTGGCGTCTATCCCCGGAACACCGGCCGTCATGCCGGTGTCATCCTCATGAACCGCCCGTCATGGCCGTGTCATCCTGAGGCATCTTGAAAAATCGAGATCGCCGGGCCATCGTTTTCCCTGATGGGAACAGCATTTCTCCCAACCGAACGGCTCGGATGAGCCATCCCGATCTCCCTGACACCGACGCCTGTTCCGCTCTTGCATCTTGCGGCCTGCATCCTGTATCCTGCATCCCGTCGTTTTCGTCCAGGCCGGGAGGGGTCCTGAGGAGCGCATGCGGGGACTATTCCGTCGGAAAAGCGTAGACCTCCTCCAAGACGAGGCCCGCCATACGAGACTCAAGCGGGTCCTCACGGCGACGGACCTGGTCTTTCTGGGGATCGGGGCCATCATCGGGGCCGGCATCTTTGCGACGGTCGGGACGGCCTCGGCGGGCGACCCCGGCGTGCGGCCGCCGGCGGGCCCGGCCATCATCGTCAGCTTCGTGTTTACGGGCCTGGCCTGCGCCCTGGCGGCCCTCTGTTACGCCGAGATGGCCTCGATGGTCCCCGTCAGCGGCTCGGCGTACACGTACGCCTACGCCACGCTGGGCGAGCTGGTCGCCTGGATCATCGGGTGGGACCTCATCATTGAGTATGCCGTCGGCAACGTGGCCGTCGCCATCTCGTGGTCCGGCTACTTTCAGGAGTTCCTCCGGGGCTTCGGCTTCGAGTTTCCGGCCTGGATGGCGACCGACTTTCGGACGGCCCGGATGGCCGCTGAGACGGCCGCCGCCCAGCTCACGGGCGTCCTGGGGACTTCCGTATCCATCGACCAGGTGTGCGCCTATGGGCATCTGATCACACCAGGGATGATGGACGCACCTACGCGGCTGGCGCTGGCCGGGTTCTGCGGTCATCCGGTCCTGTTCGGCGTGCCTGTCGTCTTCAACCTGCCGGCCATGATGATCGTGATGCTCTTGACGATCATCCTGGTCATCGGTATCAAGGAGAGCGCCTGGTTCAACAACGTCATGGTCCTCATCAAGCTGACGGTCCTGGGTCTGTTCGTCGTGACGGGCCTGTTTTACGTGAAGCCCGAGAACTACGCGCCCTTCGCGCCCGGCGGTTGGAAGGGTGTGATGGCCGGGGCGGCCATCATCTTTTTTGCTTACATCGGGTTTGACGCCGTCTCGACGGCGGCCGAAGAAGCCCGGAACCCGGGTCGAGACTTGCCCATCGGGATTATCGGGTCCCTGATCGTCTGCACTCTGATCTATGTCGCCGTGGCGGCCGTCGTGACGGGCATGGTCCCATACACCCAGTTGAACACGCCGGAGCCCCTGACGGTCGCCCTGAAGGCCGTCGGCGACAGTCGTCTGCTTCACTTCATCACGGGCCTGGTCGCCCTCGGGAGCGTCATCGCCCATACGGCCGTCCTGCTGGTTTTCCAGCTCGGCCAGCCCCGGATCTTCTTCTCGATGGCCCGGGACGGTCTCCTACCGCCGTGGGCGGCGGCCGTCCATCCCCGGTTTCGGACGCCCTACGTGACGACGATCCTGACGGGCGTCGTCGTGGCCGGGACGTCGGCCTTCACGAACATCCAGGAGATGGTCGAGCTGACGAATATCGGGACTCTATTTGCCTTCATGATCGTTTCGGCCGGCGTCCTCGTCCTTCGGTACAAAGAGCCGGACCGGCCCCGCCCGTTCCGAACGCCCCTGGTCCCGTGGGTTCCCCTGCTGAGCATCCTGACCTGCGGGTATTTGGCTTGGCACCTGCCGGTCATCACGTGGGTTCGGTTTGGCCTGTGGCTGGCCGTCGGCCTGGTCTTTTACTTCCTGTACGGCTTCCGCCACAGTCGCCTGAGCGCCCCCGTCCCCGTCCCGGCCGACCCACCCCGATAGCCATGTCTTGGGCGGGTCGGCCGATAGGCCGGTCGGTGGGAAAAGGCATACGGGACCGTTAAACCTGAGTGTGGAGTGAGTTCGACGAGAAGAGGCGTTTTAAGCGGGTCAGGATGCGCTTCCGGTAGTCGTGCAGGTGAAGCTTCAGGACGTGGGGCGTCAAGCGGAGGTCGGACTCGGGGCCGGCCTTGGAGCGAAGCCACCACCGTAAAAGCCAAAGGCCGACCCGATTCCAGAGGGGTCCGCCCAGGACGTCCAGGACCCACTCCAGCCATCGGGCCCCGACCTTCGGGAGAGCCGGTCCCTCGGGCGGCCAGGGGTGAGCATTCGGAAACAGGCGGACGACCCACGGGTTGGCGGCCCAGAAGGCCAGGTAGTGGTCGTAGCCGACGACGGGCCGCAAGTGAATGACCTGATGGGCCGTGTAGTAGTCCTGCTCGGGCAGGGTGAGGGCCGTCTCGTCGATGAAGTAATTGGCACAGAGGACCGATCGGACTCCCAGGGCGCGGGTCAGTAGGACGATCATCCAGTACACGAGGGCTGTGCGACCTGGGCGGGTGATGATAAAGAGGTCCAGGTCTCGGATATCGGTCCCGAACATGCCGCCGCCGGAGAGGCCGACCATGCGGACATACGGGAGTCGGGCGAGCCGGTGGACATGGTGTCCGTACCGGGTCCAGAGGGCCTCAAACTTTTGTTCTCGTCGACGTCGGCGAGCCAGCCACGATGGGACGGACTCCCCGGCCTCGCACCAGGCGTAGAACCCGTTTTGGCACTGAAGCTCTGGCCAGGGCCGGGTCTGGAGGAAGGCCTGCAGGGTCTCGAGCGGCACGGGCCGGTTCGGGAGACTGTGATGGAGTTCCTGCAGGGTCACGGGGTGTTTGAAGAGGGCGAAGTACAGGAGGCTCTGCCGGACGGCGTCAGCCAGGGCCGATGGATCGGGGGCGTGGACCTCGGGCAGGGTCGCGCCGCCCGCCCCGGTCGGTGGGGACATCTCGTTCAACACTCGGTCGTATAGACGGACCAGCTCGGCCGCCGCCCGGTCCCATGAAAACTGGGGGGCCCGGGCTAAGCCGGCCGCCCGGAGGTCGTCCCGCAGGGCCCCGTCGTCGGCCAGACGAGCCATCGCTTCGGCCCATCCCGAGACGTCCCGGGGCTCGACCCAATAAGCGGCCGGACCGCTGATTTCTTGTAGGGCCGGGATCCGAGAGGCGGCGACCGGCGTCCCACAGGCCATCGCTTCGACGACAGGCAGACCAAAGCCCTCATAGAGGGAGGGATACGTCAGGGCCGTAGCCGCATTGTAAAGACCCACCAGGTCGGACCGGGGGACGTAGCCCAGAAAGTGGACCCGGTCTTCCAAGTGCAGACGACGCCATAGTCGGAAGACTGCCTGATATTGCCAGCCCCGGGGGCCGACGACGACGAGGTGATGCGGGTAGCCCCAGCGGCGAAAGACGTCGAAGGCCCGCAAGAGCGTCTCCAGGTTCTTCCGAGGGTGGATCGCACCGACAAACAGGAAGAAGGGCGGCTCCAATCCATAACGGCGGCACACATCTCGCTGGGCGTCCCGGTCGACCGGACCGAAGGCCGGGTCGTAACCGTTCCAGACGGTGGCGACCCGCTCGAGGGGGAGTCCAAAGTACTCGGCGATCTCCCGAGCCATCGTGTGGGATACGGTCACGACACAGGCGGCCGAACGGGCGACCCGTGTCAGGAGGACCCGGAAAATCCATCGCTTCCGAAGGGGCTGTAGGTCTGGATAACGAAATACCGACAGGTCATGGAAGTGGACGACATACGGGAGGGGACACCGTAGGGGGGCCAAGTAGTTCGGAAAATGAAGGAGATCCAAGTCGGTGGTCCGTAAGGCTGAGGGAAGTTCCAGTTGAAGCCAGGCCAGGCGCGTCGGCCAACAGTGAGGCCGGTACGCTGGCGGTCGTGAATCCGTCGCTACGGTCATATGGGGGACCAGGGGGACACACTCCAGGCCCTCGTAAGCCCGCAGGGCCCGCCACAGGTGGTACACGACATAACCGACCCCCGTGGCCCCGGCGCGAACCGTGCTGACGTCCAGACCCAATCGCATGACCGTCTGATGCCCGGGTCGCTCGGCCATTCGGCAGTTCGGGAGCTCGGCGGTAACCGTCGTCGGCTTCTCGTTATCCCTCATCTGCCTGACGCCGACTGCCTACTTGCCCGACTTCCATGCCCCAGGCCGCACTGATGGCCCCCAAGCCCAGGACGACGTAAAAGCCCATCATGAAGTCCCACAGGCCTGTACTGCCGATCAGGAGGGCCATCCAACGATAGACGACCCCTTCATCGGACGCCCAGAGACGGCGGCCGAGCCGAATGATCAATGGAATCGCCCAGAGGGCGAGGAGTCCCAGGCCCACGATGCCGCCGCCGACCAGGACTTCCAGGAACATCTGATTGCTCGTGACGGTGCCCGTCGGCCACACGCCGCCGGCCATCTCGGCCAGGCGGAGCCGGAACGCATCGAGACCCCATCCGACCCAGGGACGCTGACGCCACAGGTCCCACGCCAATGCGTACAACCGCCACCGACCGAGTTCGACCCTCTGACGTTGAAGCACGCGGCCGGCTTGGTGAACCGCCGTCACGTGAGGCGGTGGCGGCAAATAAATACCGGATCTACACTCGGGGGGCCTATCCGAAGCCGCTCCTCTCCCCGGGAGACGACCCCCCGTCGCCCGAATGCCGAACATGATCTGTTGAACGGTCGGGTCGAACCACGTCACGCGCTCCCACACGAGGTCCCATCGGCCCCGGCATCGAGGCGCACAGGCCACCGCCGGGACCGTCACCTCCAAGACCTGATGGACGCCAGGCTCGACATCGTGGGGTAGCGGGTAGCGCCGCACGTCCAGACAGTACAGCCGCCCGTGTTCGTCCACCAGGTGGTAGGCCAGTTGAACGGGGTGCCGGCCGCCCCAGGACCACCGGAGAGCGCCCGCATTGTAAACGACGACCTTCTGCCGGGTTGGATAAGGACTCGTCGGAAACTCCGTCGGCATCAGCCGGGCCGCGACCCACGGCCGTCCAGACGGCCACCACCGCTCTCGAAACACGGAATCTGTACAGAAAAGTACGGTCCCCACGCCGATGCCCGTTACAGCCAGGGCGAGGCCGTATTTCGGCCGGCCCCACCGCCGTTCCCACAGGGTCAGCAGGGCCCACCCGGTCCCAAGGATTAGGGCGGCGCCCCGACTGTATGTGAGGAGGACGCCGGCCGTGAAGGCGACGGCCAATCCGCCGAATATCCATCGGTGGGTCCGGAGTGATGTCCCATGAAGCCGAAATCCGCAGGCCAGGCCAGCCAGGGCCCACCACACGCCAGCGACGTTCGCATGCTCGAATATGGACGCCCACCGGCGGAAGCCCTCGACCTCCGTCGGCGCCGTCCGAAACCACGCCAACCACGGGTCGACCCGGTCTTCGCCGATGCCCTCGGCCAGGCCCAGCAGGAGGGTCATCAGGGACCCGGCGATAAACCCGTCCAGGAAGCGTCGGGCCGCCTCGGGGCCGGGCCGCACGACCCGCAGGCTCGCAAAGAGCGCCCAGGCGGCTACCCATCGAAGGCCCATCCGGAGCGCCGCGCCGGGGTCAACCGCCCCGACCGAGTTCACGACCAGCAGGATCAGCAGACTCAGGCCCCACAGGAGGGTGACGGGGTCCCGAAGGCGGCGGACCGCACCGGGATTGCGAATCCCGACGCTCAGGCCATACATCAGCCAGAGGCCCAGGCCGACCTCGATGGGCTTCCACTCCAGGCCGCCGACCCGGAGATGCCACCCGGCGGGGTCGAGAAAGGGGAAGGCCGCACCGATCAGAAATGCCCACGGCATGGGAAATGGAATGGGGAATGCGGAATGCGGAATGAGGAATGAGGAATGGGGGATAAAAGGGGCATCTATGGGGAAATGTCATGCTCTAACCTGCATGGCCCGCCTTTTCACGCCCCGTTCCCCATTTCTTCCCCCATTCCCCATTCCTCATTCCTCATTCCCCATTCCCCTCTAAGCCTCCGGGGCTACGACGATGGAGACCTCCGTCCCCCGGGTCGCTTTCAGAGTCTGGGCCGCATTCCCCTGATTGATGGCGATCTCCAGAAAGCCAGCACTCCCGATGTAAGCTACCGGCTCGCCCCGGGCGACCTCGCCGAAGGTGCGTCGAAGGCCCGGGATGCGAGTCTGGGCCACGATGATCTGGCATCGCCGTTGGAAGTCTTCGCCCAGAACGTTCGCCAAGAATGCCGCGTCGAAATTCGTGACGAGGTTCCCGAACCGATCGACGTGCAGGACGATGCCCTGATAGACGTTGGCGTCCTTCTGGGCGGGCTTGGGGAACTTCAGGCGGATGAAGTCCTCGACGGGCACCCCCATGTGGACCGGCTCGACGCCCCGGGCCAGCCAAGCGGCGACCGGAGCGAAGATATCCCGCCCGTGGAAGGTCGCCGACGGTGTGGGCCGGAAGAAGTGCTCTTCCGTCAGATGATACACGCGGATATAGGGCTCCCGTTCGTAGACGACCGAGAACACGCCGTTGTCCGGCCCGACGAAGTAGTGCTGGTCCCCGACGACGAGGATGGGCCGCCGGGCCGTGCCGACGCCCGGGTCGACGACGACGACGTGGACCGTCCACCGGGGGAACTCGTGGTAAACGGCCCCCAGGGTGAAGGCCGCCCCGATGACGTCGTGCGGCGGGATCAGATGCGTGATATCGACGACACAGGCCTCCGGGCAGATGTCGTAGATGACGCCCTTCATGGCGGCGACAAAGTAGTCCTGTAAGCCAAAGTCGGTCAACAACGTGATGACCGGGGGACGTCGTTCTGCCATCGGCATGCCTCACGCCATCGAGGCCCCAGGGGTCGGTCGAATAAGGAGGCCTCCTGGACTCTGGCTGGACCGGGGACCTGCGACCCGGGACCTTACTGTCCAAATACCATCACGCGCGTGATGACAGCCTTGACCGGCTGACCGTTCCGGGTCGGACGGCGGAACCGGCAATTCATCCAAGTGTCTCGGGCAATCTCCCTCAGGATGTCGACCGGTGCTTGGAGGATCTCGACCTTCAGGGGTTGCCCCGACTCGTTGAGGTAGATCTGGCCGATCACCCGATGGGTGCCGGGATAACGATTCCGGATCCAGTTCAATCGGGGGTCGGTCGAAACACACGGACTAACCGGTTCGATACGGACGTCCAGGTCGACTTCTAAGACAAACTCCGGGAGGGGCGTCGGGGGTGGCTCGGCCCGGGGCGGCGGTTCGGGTTCGACCTTGGCCGGCGGCGGGGATGGGGCGGCTGGTGACGGCGGAAGCGCCGTCACCGGAGTCGTCGAGGCCGGCGACGGTGGAGCCTCATGCTTAGTCCCTGCATTGGCCGGCGAGGGAGAGCCCGTCGGAGCTCCGACGGACGGTGCCTTCTCCACGGTCGGCGGAGACGGCGGGGCGGGCGACGATTCCGCGGCCGGCCAGCTCTCGGGAGACTCCTCCTTGGCGGCCCGAGGCGGGGACGGCAGGGGTGCCGTCGTTTTTTCCTTCTCCCGTAACTGGCGCTGGAGCTCTTCGTTTTGCTTGGCCAGCTCTTGGACCCGCTTCAAGAGCTCTTGCATCTGCACATCGGCGGCGTCCGCCGCTGGTCCGGTGGCCGGACGGGCGCTCTGGGTGGCTTGAAGTTGCTGGATGACCTGCTGGAGTTCGGCGATGCGCCGTTGGTTCTCCTCCAGTTGCTGGCGCAAGGCGACCGTCTCGGGCGAAGGGCCCGGCGTCACGGTCGGCGGCGGAGCGACCATCCGCCGCTGGAGAAGCCAGATGGCCCCACCGCCAAAGGCTAAGATGACCAGGGCAATGAATACGGGCAAAAGCGGAAAGCCCCGTCGGGGCCGCTCCTCCGAGGGCATCACCTGCGGGTACAGGACGACCTCCTCCGACGAGGGCGCGGGCGGCGGCTCGGACGGGACGGCCGGCGCTTCCGCCGGTGGAGGCGGCGGGGGCGCAAACAAGGCCGAGTAGTCCTGCCCCAAAAGGCTCTGGTAGTGTCGGTATTCCCGTTCCGGAAAGTCCCGAAAGAGGGCGTTCAAGTAAAAGGCCAGATGAAACGTGGATGCCTCGTACTCGCCTGAAAAGGCCTTCTCGTCCAAAGGCTCCTTGAGGAGGCTTATGTGCTGGAACCGGTGGTGGGGATCCGCCTGAAGACCTTGCAGGAAGACCATCTGTAGGTCTTCCGGGAGGTGAACGACCTCGCCGGTTCGGAGGTAGACCGTCTGGTCCATCAGCCACGCCGCGAGGTCCGCCAGCGGTGCTTCCAGAGGCCGGTTTGTCAAGAGTTCCAGGCATAGCAGAGAGGCCGTGTAGACGTCCGCCGCTTGAGAGCCCGGCAGACCGTCCCGTTGCTCCGGCGCCAGGTAGGAACCTAAAGCCTGTCGGATCGAGGCCGGGATACGCCCCACCTCCCCCAGGGCCTGCAAGATGCCTCCATACACCAGACGAAGCTGGCCTTCGTAAGTGACAAATACCTGGGTCGGGGATAAGCTCCCATGGAATGCGGGCTGACCCTGAAACGTCAGATCGTGGAGTGTCTGGAGAGCCATCAAGAGCTGATGCGTGCACGCCAGGGCCTGGTCGATGCTCATCGGCAGAATTTGGTCCCGACCCGCCTGGAGGACTTCCCAGAGACTTTTTCCCGAGATCGGCTCAAAGACCATGAAGGGCGATTCGGCCGTAAAGTCCCACCGGATCGGGAGTGCCAGGATGGGGTCCTGGATCTTCCGCCGGAACGTGTCTAAGAGGTCCTGAAGCCGATGGACAAATCCGGCATCGTTCCACGGGAGGTCCGGCGACAGACGAGCCCACCAGACGACCCGCTGGGGCCGGCCTTCCGGCGCCTCGACGGCCAAGGAGACGTCGGCCCAACCCCATCGATAAATGGGCTGGACTAAAACGTACGGACCGATACGTTCCATGCCCTACCCTCGAAGTCGGGAGATGGTCAGTATAACGCAAACCGGCGTTTCAGGAAAGGGACGACCTTGCAGCCTGCCTCGAAGAATCGGCCTCGCTCATTCCTCCGGCTCCCGGACCGACGACCAATCCCGGACTTCGGCCCGGACGGCGCCCCGGGGTCGGTCCTTCAGCGTGTAGTAGACGATCCAGAATAGGGCCGCCAGGCCGTCCCGCCAGGTGATCTTCTTCCCCTCGGCATAAGACCGGCCGTAATAGGCGATGGGGACCTCATAGATGCGATACCGGCGCTTGGCGACCTTGACGGTAAACTCGGGTTCGAACCCAAATCGGTTGGACTCAAAGGCGACCTCCCGCAGGATTTCCGCCCGGAAGACCTTGTAGCAGGTCTCCATGTCCGTCAAGTTCAGGTTCGTGAACATGTTCGACAGGGTCGTCAGCCACCGATTGCCCAGGGTGTGCCAGAAATAGAGGACCCGTCGGGGAAATCCCAAGAACCGGGAGCCGTACACGACGTCGGCCTGGTTGTCCAGGATGGGGCGCAGGAGCTTGGGATAGTCGGCCGGGTCGTATTCAAGGTCGGCGTCCTGGATGATGACGATGTCGCCCGTCACGTGTCGAAAGCCCGTCCGGAGGGCGGCCCCCTTGCCCTCGTTACAGGGCTTCTCGATGACCCGCACGATGGGGTGGCCCGCCCACCGGGCCAAGACGCCCCGCGTCCCGTCGGTCGAACCGTCGTCGACGACGATGACTTCCTTGTCCAGATGGAGCGTGTCGGCGGCCAGGACCCGGTTCAGCAGGGTCTCGACAGTGTTCACTTCGTTGTAAACGGGGATTACGATACTGACTTTCCGGAAGGCCTTCGGCGGCAAGGGGCCTATCGAATCGGTCACGACCCTCGACTCCCAAATGGTGGATGGCGAGTAGCGAACGGCGAATGGCGATCGCTATTCGCCACTCGCCATCCCGGGTCCCCACCCCAGCGTCCGGCGCCACACGCCGGTGTCCCGAAATACTCGGACCAGGTCGGCGTCCAGCCGACCGTCCCGGGCCTCCTCTTCCAGGATGGCCAGGGCTTCCCCGGGCGGGACGGCCGGCTTGTAAGGCCGGTCGCTGGCGACCAGGGCGTCGTAGATGTCGGCGATCGTGATGATGCGGACCTGGAGGGGGATCTCGTCGCCCCGTAAGCCTCGGGGATAGCCGCTCCCGTCCAATTTTTCGTGATGGGCGTACGCAAACTCGGGCACTCGCCGGAGCTCCTTGGTCCAAGCGATCTGTCGAAGGAACTCGTAACTCTTGGCGGCATGCGATTCGATCTCCCGCCGCTCCTCGTCGTCTAAGCTCCCCCGGGGAATCGAGAGACGGTAGACCTCCCGGGGCGTCAGGAGGGCCTGTTCGGCCCCGGCCGGCGTAGGGAACCGAAGCCGGGCGATCGCCTCCAAAAGGTCGACGTTCGGGTCCTGGTCCACGACCGAAGGCCGGTTGAGGGCCTCGACGACCCGCAAGTACGCCGCCAGGCGCTCCGTCTGCTCAGCCGCCCACCGGTCCAGCTCGGCGAACGCCGCCGTGTGGTGGCCGACACCATGGGCGAGGACATGCTCGAGCTTTCGCCGCAGGGCCTCGCACTGGACGGCGTACTCGGCCAGGGCAAACCGGGCGCGGATGAGGTCCAGTTCGTGGGCATACAGCTTTTCCGCCTTGACCAGCACGGGCTCCCGCACGCCGATCTTGCCGAAGTCGTGCAGGATGGCCGCATAGCGGATCTCCCGGAGCTGGTCCGCCGTGAAGACGACGCCGGCCCAGCGGCCGAACGTCACGCCGGCCAGACTCCGGGCCAGACCGACGGAAAGCTCGGCGACCCGGACGGAATGACCCTTCGTGGCCGGGTCCCTCTGCTCGACGGCCAGGACGGCCGCCCGGATGAAGCTCTCGAACAGCCGACGGATGCTCTCTAAGAGGCGGTTGTTCTCGATGGCCGCCGCCGCCTGCGAGGCCAGGGCCCGGACCATTTCCTCGTCTTCGTAAGAGAAGCTGACGACGTGGGCCTCGACCCGCAGGACGTCGGGGATCGGCCCCGGCGCCGTCTTGCGGTTGATCAGTTGAAGCACGCCGATGATATCCCCCGCCGGCGTCCGCATCGGGACGGCCAGGACCGAGTAAGTCCGGTAGCCCAGCGCCATGTCCAGGCGGGGATTAAACCGGAAGGGGTACCGCTCCGAGGCGTAGTAAACGTCCGAAAGTCGCACGGAACGGCCCGTCTTGGCTACGTACCCGGCGATGCTGGACTCGTCCAGGGGCAGGACGATGGACTCCATGTCCGGCAGGGGGACCGTGTCGTTCTGGGCCAGCATGAAACGGAGGCGAGACTCGCCCGTCGTCTCGTCTTCCTCGATGAGGTACAGGCTCCCGGCGTCGGCCAGCGTCAGCTCCCGGGCCTTCGTGAGGATCAGCTCCAGCAGACGGTGGAGGTCCCGCTCCGCCGTCAGGGCGATGCAGATGGCCGTCAGCTCACGAAGCCGCTTCTCGACGGTCCCCGCGCTCAATTCAGCCCCCTCCCGAATCGGCGATAGGGCCATGAGGCCATCGGACCATAAGGCAGTCAGGCGCATCCACTCGACGCACCGCCTGACTGCTCCTACGGGTACAATCGATAAATCGTCCGCGGGAAGGGAATCGCTTCCCGTACATGCTCGAGGCCGCAGATCCAGGCGACCGTCCGCTCCAGGCCGAGGCCGAAGCCCCCGTGGGGGACCGAGCCGTATCGCCGGAGGTCCAGATACCACTGAAAGGCCGCCTCCGGCAGGTTCTGCTCCCGGATCCGCCGGAGGAGCCAGTCATAGTTCCACGCCCGCATGCTCCCGCCGATGATCTCCCCGACGCCCTCGGGGGCCAAGACGTCCATGCACAGGACCCGGTCCGGACGCTCGGGGTCGGGCTCCATGTAAAAGGCCTTCACGGCGGCCGGGTACCGATGCACGATCAGCGGGCGTTCAAAGGCCTCCGAGAGGGCCGTCTCCTGGGGGGACCCGAAATCGTCCCCCGGCGTCATGGGTACGCCGTGGTCCAGGAGCCACTGGACGGCCTCGTCGTAGGTCATCCGGGGGAAGGGCTTGGCGACCCGCTCTAAAAGCGCCGGGTCCCGCTCCAAAATGGCCAGTTCCGACCGGCGCCGCTCCAAGACCCGCTCGACGATGTAGCAGATCAGGTCCTCGGCCAGCTCCATCAGCTCCTCTAAGGTCGTGAAGGCGACCTCGGGCTCGACCATCCAGAACTCCGTCAGGTGCCGGCGGGTCTTGCTCCGCTCGGCCCGAAAGGTCGGTCCGAAGCAGTAGACCCGCCCAAAGGCCAGGGCCCCGGCCTCCACGTAGAGCTGGCCGCTCTGGGAAAGATACGCCACGTCGTCGAAGTACTTGACCTCGAAGAGCGTCGTCGTCCCCTCGCAAGCCGCCGGCGTCAAGATCGGGGCGTCCAAGCAGAGAAAGCCCCGCCCGTCGAAGAAGTCCCGAATCGCCCGGATGATCTCATGCCGGATCCGCATCGTCGCAAAGGGCCGTCGAGACCGAAGCCACAGATGACGATGGTCCAGCAAGAAGTCGATCCCATGGGGCTTCGGTGTGATGGGATAGCCCTCGACGGCCTGCAGGACCTGAAGATGCCGGACCCACAACTCGTACCCACCCGGCGCCCGGGGGTCCGCATGAACAGTCCCCTCCACGATGAGGGAGCTCTCCTGACCCAGCCGGTCGGCCAGCTCAAAGGTCTCGTCCGGGACCGTCCCCCGGGTGACGACGCACTGGCAGATCCCCGAGCCGTCCCGGACCAGCAGAAAGACGATCTTGCCCTTCGAACGGGCGTTGTACAGCCAACCCCGCAGTTGGACGTCCCGGTCGACATAGGCGCCGAGTTCTTCGATGCGGACCCACGGCGTCATGGCCGCGCTCCACGCCAGGCCATGCAGGATACAAGACACAGGATGCGGAATGCAAGGGAATCCCCGCACCGCTCGCCCGCATGGGGTTCCATGCGACGCAAGATGCGGGTCGCCAGAGACCCAAACGATACCGTAAGGTAGCGACAAGGCGAAGCGGTCTATAGGCCGGCGTCTCTCGCCGGGACCCGGGCCTCACAGGTTCTCCGGCTTGTCCAGGTCCCGGTGCTCGACCTCGACCCGCCAGCCCCGCCGCCGCCAGGCATGGGCCAGGGCTTCCACGATGGCCACGGACCGGTGCCGCCCGCCCGTACACCCGACGGCGATCGTCACGTAATGCTTCGCCTCCGCCTGATAGTAGGGGAGCAGAAAACGAAACATCCGATGGACCATCCGGAGAAAGCGGCGGGCCTCCTCCGACGACAGGACAAACTTCCGGACCTCCGGGTCCAGACCCGTCCGCGGCCGGAGCTTGGGGTCGAAGTGGGGATTCGGCAGGAAGCGGACGTCCCATACGAGGTCGGCCTGAAAGGGGACGCCGTGCCGGTACCCAAAGCTGATGAGCTGAATGATGGGCGTCGTCGCCGGCGGGGGGCCATAGGCCTGAAAGATGAACCGCCGGAGCTGATGGACCGAGAGGGCCCCCGTGTCGATGATGCGGTCCGCCAACTGCCGGATGGGCTGGAGCTGAAGGCGCTCCTCCCGGATGCCCTCCCACACGGGGCGGTCGAAGGCCAGGGGATGGGGCCGCCGGGTCTCGTTGAAACGCCGGACCAGGACGCTGTCGTCGGCCTCCAGGAAGACGACCTCCATCCGGATGGGCCGGTTGCGAAGGGCGTAGTACACGCGGGGGAAGTCCTGAAGAAAGGCCCGCTCCCGGATGTCGACGGTGACGGCCACCCGTCGGACCTCGGGCATCCACCGGTGGATGATCCGGAGAAAGGCCGGGAGAATCCGGGGCGGCATGTTGTCCACGCAGAAGAAGCCCAGGTCCTCCAAACTCTTCAGGACACAGCTCTTGCCCGAGCCCGACAAGCCCGTCACGATGACGACCTGGATGGGCTCCCGGGCCGGGCTCGGGTGGACCTCGGCCATCGTGAGTCCCTCAAAGGGCGAGCTCTATCGGGCGGCCGGGAACGAGGCCGGGGGTCGGCCCCAGTTTACAGAAGGGCTCACCCCGACGTATCTCCATCCTGCATCTTGCATCCCGTATTCGGCCCGAACGTCGATGATGAGGCAGTGGTGCGCCCGGAGGGACTTGAACCCCCAACCTTCGGGTTCGAAGCCCGACACTCTATCCCGTTGAGCTACGGGCGCCCCCAGCAAGACGAAAGGGACGTCACGACGATACAGGATGCAGGATGCAAGATGAAAGTGGAGGACCGGGTCCCACGTCCCGGGGTCGGGATCAAAGGCCCAGGGCTCCGAGCCCTATGCCCTTGGCGCTTTGCCCTCGATCCCGGCCCCGCCCGTCGGAAGCGGGTTCACCCGACGGCCCACGGACTCGCCCCATACCCGACCCGGGCCCGCCGTCCTGGGGAGGGTGATGGGACTCGAACCCACAGCCTTTGGGGCCACAGCCCAACGCTCTGACCACTTGAGCTACACCCTCCACACCGACGGCTGACATAAGATTAGACTCCCCCGCCCGGGAGGTCAAGCCGTCCGTAGGCTGAACGCTGATGACTTTGTCGAAGGCGAAAGCCCGCCGGAGGCCCGCCCGGCGCATGACTTCGAAACTCACCAGGTCGACCAGGCTTGTGCCCCCACGAGCCCCTAAAAAGGCGGCGACGGCTGCCTCGTGCACGCCCCGGTCGACCCACAGGACCTCCGCCACGGGTAGGAGGTCGACCATCCACCGGCGTGCCGCTATGCGGCCAAGCCGAGCGGCAACCAGGGCCGTCGTCTCTACGACGACGTAGTTCGTCGTGGCCAGCCGAGCGGCCTCGTCCCGGAGCCGCCGAAAGATGCGGGCGGCCGCTCCATGAAAGGCGTCCCGGCGGTTGAGCAAGGCGTACCAGGCCGACGTGTCAACGAACACGTCCACGGAAGACCTCCGCCAGGTAGTCGTCATGCCGCTCGGCCACGTCCGTCGCCCGGTCTTCGAAGGCCCCGACGACCGCCAGGGCCCGTTCCCAACGGTCGGAGGGCACGTAGGCCCGAAGGGCTCGGCGGATGACCTCGGCCGCTGACACGCCCTCGGCCTCGGCGGCCCGCCGGAGGGCCAAGTAGAGGTCCTCAGGGAGCTGGATTGTCAGACGGAACATCGGACCCCTTTCACCATGATGTGGTTTTTTATCATTATGATGATAAACCTCTGACCCCCTTCGTCAAGGCCCCGGCCGGGGGGACTCCCGAGGGCCGTCGCCGGGACCCGCTGAGCCGGGCCGACTCCGCCGAACACTGGGCACGCCCTCGGCCCCGGCGATCGGTCGGGACCCGCGATTTCTCCACGTCCGGCCCCGTCCCCCATCCCGGGGTCCGACTCCCGGCCGACTTGACAGCGGTCCCTCCTTGGCGTATAGTATTGCACCGAGCGTGCAAAAATATACAGCAGTCGGGAGGGGCGCTGAGCCCGCACCCGGAGGGAGTTCCTCCGCTGTAGCGAACCCACCCGACGGGAGGTCAACGGTGCCATTGGGCCCCTTCTACATCGTCGATACGACCCTCCGAGAGGGCGAACAGTTCATCCACGCCCACTTCACGACCGACGACAAGGTCCGGATCGCCACGGCTTTGGACCGATTTGGCGTCGAGTATATCGAACTGACGAACCCGGCGACCTCGCCCAAGAGCCTAGAAGACGTCCGGGCGATCCTGCGGCTCGGCCTGCGGAGTAAGGTCGTCGTCCACATCCGGTGTCATCGGGACGACGCCCTGCGGGCGATCGAGTCCGGGGCGCAGGGGATCAGCGTTTTCCTCGGCGTCTCGCCGTATCTCCGGCGGTTCAGTCACGGCCTGGACGTCGAGGCCGTCATCGACCGGGCCGCCGAGGTCCTGACCCTGATCCGGACGGAGGCGCCCCACGTCGAGCTTCGGTTCTCGACGGAGGACACCTTCCGGAGTCCGTGGGCCGACGTCTTCCGAGTCTACCTGGCCGTCGACCGGTTAGGCGTCGTCCACCGCCTGGGCGTGGCCGACACGGTCGGCATCGCCACGCCCTGGCAGGTCTACGCGACGGTCCGGACGCTCCGGCGGATGACCCGGGCCGACATCGAGTTTCACGGTCACGACGACACGGGCTGTGCCGTCGCCAACGCCCTGGCGGCCCTCCGGGCCGGGGCGACCCACATCGACACGACCGTCCTGGGCATCGGGGAGCGGGTCGGCATCACGCCCCTGGGCGGTTTCATCGCCCGGCTGTACACGCTCGACCGGGACCTCGTGCGCCGGAAGTACAACCTGGCCCTGCTCCCCGAGCTCGACCGGATGGTCGCCGAGATCCTCGGTCTGGAAGTCCCCTTCAACAATTACATCACGGGTTCAGCCGCCTTTGCCCACAAGGCAGGGGTCCACACGAAGGCCGTCCTCCACCATCCGGCCGTCTATGAAGTCCTGGACCCGGCTGACTTCGGCCTGAGTCGGTCCATCGCCATCGCCCACCGTCTGACGGGCTGGCACGCCATCAAGCTCCGGGCCGAGGAGCTCGGCCTGGACCTGACCGACGAAGAGGTCCGCCAGGTGACGGCCCGGGTGAAGGCCCTGGCCGACGAACGGCCCATCACGATCGAGGACGTAGACGAGGCCTTGTACCGATGGGTCCAGGCGCGGGTCCCGGTCCCCGTAGCCTCCAGGGGGCGGACCGATGGCGGCTAAGACGTTTGCCGAGAAGGCCCTGGCCCGGGCCGCCGGGCGGACGGCCGTCACGGCCGGTGAGATCGTGGACGTCCGGCCCGACGTCGTCCTCAGCCACGACAACACGGCGGCCATCGCCCAGATCTTTGCCAGTCTGGGCGTCCGGCGGGTCTGGGACCCCGACCGCATCGTCGTCGTCCTCGACCACGCCGTACCCCCGCCGACGCCCCAGCACGCCCAGAACCATGCCGAGATCCGGCGGTTCGTCCGGGACCAGGGCATCCGTCACTTCTACGAGGTCGGCCGCGGCATCTGCCATCAGGTCGTCAGCGAGGAGGCGCTCGTCCTGCCCGGTCAGGTGATCCTGGGAGCCGACAGTCACACGACCCACTACGGCTGGATGGGCGCCTTCGGGGCCGGCGTCGGCCGGTCCGAGGTGGCGGCCCTCTGGGCGACGGGCGAGCTGTGGCTCCGGGTCCCCGACAGCATGCGCATCGTCCTCCGGGGTCGGCTCCCCTTCGGCGTGACGACGAAGGACCTGTGCCTGAAGATCCTCGGCGACCTCGGGACCGACGGGGGGCTCTACCTTTCCGTCGAGTTTTACGGGCCGGCCCTGCGGGAATGGAGTCTGGAAAGTCGGATGGTCATCCCCAACATGATGGCCGAGTTCGGCGTCAAGAACGCTTACCTCCCGCCGGACGACGCCGTCTTCGACTGGCTGGCCGAGCGGCTGGCCCGCCGGACGGGCCGTCCGCCGGCCGAGTGCCGGGACCGCATCGCGGCCGGCGCCCTCTACCCCGACCCGGACGCCCGGTACGTCGCCGAGCACGTCGTCGAGCTGGACGGCCTGGAGCCCCTGGTCGCCTGTCCCCACGACGTGGACCGGGTCCGGCCCCTCCGGGAGGTCGCCGGGACGCCGATCGACTACGCCTTTATCGGGACCTGCACGAACGGACGCCTCGAAGACATCGCCGCGGCCGTCGAGGTCCTGCGGGGTCGGCGGGTCGCTCCGGGCGTGCGGCTCCTGGTCATCCCGGCGTCTCAGGTCGTCCTCCAGGAAGCCCTGCGACGGGGTTACCTGGCGACGCTCGTCGAGGCGGGTGCCGTCATCGGCGTGCCCGGTTGCGGACCCTGCATGGGCAATCACATGGGAATCCCGGCGCCCGGCGAGGTCGTCATCGCCTCGATGAACCGCAACTACCGGGGACGGATGGGACCCCGGGACGCCGAAATCTACCTGGCGAGCCCGGCCGTCGTGGCCGCCAGCGCCGTGACGGGCGTCATCACCGATCCGCGGGAGGTCGTCGGATGACGGTGGTTCGGGGTCGCGTCTGGAAGTACGGTGACAACGTCAGCACGGACCTCATCTTTCCGGGTCAGTACACGTACACGCTCCGAGACCCTGACGAAATGGCCCGCCACGTTTTGGAGAACCTGGACCCCCGGTTTGCCCGGGAAGTCCGGCCCGGGGACATCATCGTGGCCGGACGCAACTGGGGCTGTGGGAGCTCCCGGGAGCAGGCCGTCACGGCCCTGAAGCATGCCGGCGTGTCGGCCATCATCGCCAAGTCCTTCGCCCGGATCTATTTTCGGAACGCCATCAACAACGGCCTTTTGCCCGTTATCTGCCCGGCGGCCGTCGAGGCCATCCAGGCCGGCGAGACGGTCGAGGTCGACCTGCGGACGTGGATCGTCCGATGCGCCGCCGGTGAGTTCCCCTTTGCACCGCTTTCGCCGACCGTCCTGGAGATCCTCCAGGCCGGCGGCCTGATCCCCCTGCTCCGTCGGAAGCTGGGCACGACCCCGCCGGAGGAGCGTCCATGAGCCCGGCCGCCTTTGAGCGCCTGGAGCCGCCGACCCGCGGGGAGGTCATCCAGATTCGGGACGGTCGGGTCGTCCCGCCCGACCGGCCCATCGTCCCTTTCATCGAGGGCGACGGCATCGGACCCGACATCATGCGGGCCGCCCGCCTCGTCCTCGACGAGGCCGTCCGCCTCGCCTACGGCGGCCGCCGGGAAATCGTCTGGTTCGAGGTCTACGCCAGCCACAAGGCCCAGCGGCTCTTCGGCGAGCTCCTGCCGGCCGACACCCTGCAGGCCCTGCAGACATATCGGGTGGGCCTTAAAGGGCCGTTTACGACGGCGGCCGGACCGCAGGGCCATCGGAGCCTCGTCGTGCGGATCCGTCAGGCATTGGACCTTTATGCGTGCATTCGGCCGGTGCGTTATTTTCGGGGGGTGCCGGCGCCGGTCCGGGAGCCGGAGAAGGTGGACATGGTGGTGTTTCGGGAGAACACGGAGGACGTGTATGCGGGGTTGGAGTGGGCGGCGGGGAGCGAGGAGGCGAGGCGG